>NZ_JAUTAE010000001.1:3520000-3837132 GCF_030818415.1 Sphingomonas sp. SORGH_AS_0950 | reverse complement strand
CGAACGGTCCGGGAGCGCGCCAATGTCCTCGGCGGTGATCGCATCCACGACCGTGTCGGCGTTGCGCTTAATCGACTGGGCATTGGCGAGCGACTGGCGCAGGCCCGTGACAACGATGTCACCCTGATTGCCCTCGGCGGCGGGCGTCGCGACGTCGGTAGCGGTCACATTGGACTGGTCGGGCGCGGTCTGGTTGGCGATCGACGCGCTGTTCGACAGCGGCTTCTTGCCCGCATTGGCACCGGCGGGCACGCTGGCCTGCCCGGCCGTACCGGCGCCGACACTGGTCTGCGGCACGGACTCGTCATCGCGGGAAGCGGGTGCGGGCGTCGTCTGGGCCGACGCGGTCGCGGGGACCAATTGCACGGCCGCACAAAGGGCTACGACCGAAACCGTGGCCGCCAGCCGCTTGCGGCTGACGCCGTCAGCCAAGATTCGCATGGTGTGCATGTACCTTCCCGATCCTCTCCGATGCGCTTCGTCATGGAAGCGCCCCCGTTTTTTCGTGCCGCGTGATAGCGGTTATCATGCGGCTAAATCGGTGCCGATCCGGACTCAAGGGAAATATCTAAACTTGATTTAATTATTGAGGAATTGCATCGAACTGTTGCTGCCAGGTGACACTCCACAGGATCCCTGCGGGCATGATCGGGAGAGGGTCTAGTGAGCGGCGATCCATCGGCGGACGACCGGGTGCGCATCATCGTGATCGGCGGCGGCACGGCAGGCTGGATGACCGCGGCGGGACTGGTCGGCCTGTTGCCCGCGGCGTGCACCGTCCACCTGGTCGAGTCCGAGGAGATCGGCATCGTCGGCGTCGGCGAGGCGACCCTGCCGCATCTGCGCGCCTATCTCGAACGGCTGGGCATCGACGAAGCCGAATTCATGGCGGCGACCGATGCCACCTACAAGCTGGGGATCGAGTTCCGCGATTTCGGCCGGATCGGCGACCGCTATATCCACCCCTTCGGCACCTATGGCCGTCCGCTCGCCGATATCGGCTTTCACCATTACTGGCTGCGTCGCCAAGCCGAAGGCGCGCCGGTGCCGCCGATCGGCGCCTATTCGGCCGGGGTCGCAGCCGCCGAGGCCCGCCGGTTCGAGCGGCCGGGCACCGACCCCGACGATCCCACCACCAGCTTCGGCTATGCCTATCAGTTCGACGCGACCCGCTTCGCGCCCTTTCTCCGCCGCTGGGCCGAGGCGCGCGGCGCGCGGCGGACCGAGGGGCGCGTCGTAGCGGTCGAGCGCGATGCGGGCGACGGCGCGGTCCGGGCCGTGACGCTGGCCGACGGCACGCGGATCGAGGGCGATCTGTTCATTGACTGCTCGGGGTTTCGCAGCCTGTTGCTGGGGCAGGAACTGGCCGAACCCTGGGAGGACTGGTCGCACTGGCTGCCCTGCGACCGTGCGGTGGCGGTGCCGAGCGCCAGCCCCGACGCCCCGACCGAGCCCTTCACCCGGGCCACCGCGACCCTTGCAGGCTGGCGCTGGCGCATCCCGCTGCGCCACCGGGTCGGCAACGGCCATGTCTATGCCAGCGCATTCTGCGACGATGAACGGGCGGCCGAACTGCTGCTGGCCGGGTTGGACGGCCCCGCGCTCGCCGAGCCGCGCTTCCTGAAATTCCGCGCGGGGCGGCGGCGGCGCAGCTTCGTCGGCAATGTCGTGGCGGTCGGGCTCGCCTCGGGCTTTCTCGAACCGCTGGAGTCGACCAGCATCTATCTGGTCCAGGCCGCGATCACCGCGCTGGTCGAGCATTTCCCGGACGCGCATGTCACCGATGGCGACCGCGACGGGTTCAACGCCGCGATCGATGCCGAATATGACCGGATTCGCGATTTCCTGATCCTGCATTATCATGCCACGACCCGCGACGACTCCCCCTTCTGGAACCATGTCCGCACCATGACGGTGCCCGATACGCTGGCCGAGAAGATGGAGTTGTGGCGCGCCACCGCGCAGGTCGCGCATTATCGCCACGGCCTGTTCCTCGAGCCGAGCTGGGTCGCGGTCTATCTGGGCCAGGGCGTCGTACCGCATGGCTGGGACCCGCGCGCCGATCGGCCCGAAGGCGCCGGGCTCGACCGCGCCTTGTCCGGGCTGTCGCGCGCGATCGCCGATCGGGTGGCGCGGATGCCCACCCATGACGCCGCATTGGCGGCCATCGCGGCGGGAGCACGCGCATGAACCGCCGCACCCTTCCCGCCCATGTCGCGGTCGCGGGCGGCGGGCCGGTCGCCTTCGCCGCCGCGCTCGCCTTTGCGCAGGCCATGCCGGGCACCCGGGTCACGCTGATCCCCGCGCCCGTGCCCGACGCCGCGCTGGCGGATCGCTGGCCGCTCGCGCTGCCGTCCGCCCATGCGATGCTCGCGCGGCTGCATTGCCCGCCCGACATGCTGCTGGCGCACGGCGTGGCGACGCCGCGCCTCGCCACGCGCTTCCTCGACTGGAGCGCGGACGGGACGGCGTGGATGGTCGCGGACGAGCCCGCCCCGCCGCTTGCCGGTGCACCGCTGCACCAGCTCTGGCTCCGGGCCGGGGCGCCGATGCCGTTCCACGCGCTCCACCCCGCCTGCGTCGCCGCCGAGGCGGGCCTGGTTCCCCGCGATGTCGAGCCTGGGCTCCATCTGGATGCGCGGCGGCTGCGCGACGGGCTGGCCTCGCTCGCCCGGCAGACGGGGGTTGGCCTAGCAAGTGCCCCGCTCGCCGCAGCGACGACCGACACCGGCGGCGTGACGGCGCTGCAACTCTCTGATGGCGGTCGGATCGAGGCCGATCTGGTCATCGACGCGACCGGCCCGGCGCGGCTGGTCGCCACCTCCCAGGGGTTCGAGGGCTGGGGCGGCAGCCTGCCCTGTCATCACCTTCGGCTGGAGCCGTCCGCCGCGGCCTCCCCCATCGACAGCTACCGCGCCGTGGCGGACGGCTGGACCGCCACATGGCCCGGCGCGGCGGTAAGGGCCAGCCGGGGCGCGGCACCGGGCGCGATCGCCTTTGCCCCCGGCCGCCTGTCGTCTCCGATGCGTGGCAACGTCCTGGCGCTGGGCGAAGCGGCGGTGCAGCCGGGGCCGCTGTGCCTGACCGGCTTCACGCTGGCGCTGGCGCAGATCGCGCTGGCGCTGGAATTGCTGCCGACCGGCCCCGACATGCCCCTGCTGTCGGCCGAATATAATCGCCGCGCGAACCAGCGCGCCGACCGGATGCGCGACTTCCTCGCCGCGCATTACATCGCCACCACGACGCCCCCCGCCATGCCCCCGTCGCTGGCCACCATAATCTCCCAGTTCGAACGGCGCGGCACCCTGCCCCCGGCGGACGAGGACTCGGTCGAGCGCGATGCCTGGATCGCGATGCTGATCGGCCAGGGCCTGCGCCCCGAGCGGTCCGATCCCATCGCGATGGGCATTCCGCGCGAGGTCGCACGCCGGGCCGTGCTCGACAGGGCTGGACAGTGGCGCGCCGCCGCCGGAAAGCGCGGATCATGACCCCTTCCCCCATCGAACATGTCGTGATCGTCGGCGGCGGCACCGCCGGATGGATGATGGCGGCCGCCGCCGGGCGCTATCTGGACAATGGCCGCCGCCGGATCACCTTGGTGGAATCGGACGCGATCGGCACGGTCGGCGTCGGCGAGGCTACCATCCCCTCGATCCTGAACTTCAACGCGCTGCTCGGCATCGACGAGGCGGAGTTCCTGCGCGCCACCCAGGGCAGCTTCAAGCTGGGGATCGCATTCACCGGCTGGCACCGTCCCGACAGCCAATACATCCACCCCTTCGGCCATCATGGCCGCGACATTCAGGGGCTGAACTTCCATCAGCTCTGGCTGAAGATGCAGGGGCAGCCGGGCGTCGGGCCGATCGGCGACTATTCCGCCTCGACCGTCGCGATGGAGCGCGCCGCGTTCGGCAAGCCCCTGCCCGATCCGCGCTCCCCGCTGTCGGGGCTGGCCTATGCCTATCATTTCGATGCCGGGCTTTATGCCGCCTTTCTGCGCCGGCGTGCGGAGGCGGACGGGGTCGCGCGGGTCGAGGGGCGGATCGTCGCGGTCGAGCGGCATGAAAACGGCGATGTCGCGGGCGTGCGGCTGGAGGATGGCCGCCGGATCGCGGGCGACCTGTTCGTCGACTGTTCGGGCTTCCGCAGCCTGTTGCTGGGCGACACGCTGGGCGTGCCGTTCGAGGACTGGTCGCACTGGCTGCCCTGCGACCGCGCCATCGCGGTGCCGACCGAGCGGACCGAGCCGCTGCTCCCCTATACCCGCGCCACCGCGCACGAAGCGGGCTGGCAATGGCGCATCCCGCTCCAGCACCGGACCGGCAATGGCGTGGTCTATGCCAGCCGGTTCATGGACGACGATGCGGCGGAGCGCCTGCTCTTGTCCCGGCTCGACGCCGCGCCGACCGCGACGCCCCGGCGGCTGTCCTTCACCGCCGGATGCCGCCAGCGCCTGTGGGAGCGCAACGTCGTGGCGCTGGGCCTCGCAGGGGGCTTTCTGGAGCCGCTGGAATCGACCAGCATCCACCTGATCCAGCAGGGCATCTCGAAACTGTTCGCGCTCTTCCCCGACAAGCGGCTCTCGCCGGTCGAGCGTGACGAGTATAACCGGCAGATGGGCGACAATTACCGCTCGATCCGCGACTTCATCATCCTTCACTATCATGCGACCGCGCGCGACGATTCCCCCTTCTGGGACCATGTCCGCACCATGGCCCTGCCCGACACGCTGACCCGCAAGATTGCGCTGTTCCGCGAAAAGGGGCGCATCTTCCGCTATGAGGACGAGCTGTTCGCGACGCCCAGTTGGGTCGCGGTGCTGCTGGGCCAGGGGGTGATGCCCCAGGGCTATGACCCCGTGATCGACGCGCTGGACGACGACCGGGTGCTCGCCGCGTTGCGCCAGATGCGACAGGCGACCGCCACCGCCGTGGCGGGCCTGCCGCCGCATGCGGTGGCGCTGGCGCGGATCGTCGCCGGTCAGGGCTGACCGGCGCCCAGCATCCGCAACAGATAGCCGCGAATCCGCTCGTCCCGCTCGGGCGAGGGCGGCCCCAATATGCCGCGCACCGCCGGGGGCAGGTGATCCGCCACCCGCGCGGCATCCTCGCCAAAGACATAGTGGTCGAACCATTCGCGCATCGCCGCCCGCTCCGCCGCCGGTCGGTCGCGCACCGCCAATATGGCATGGACCAGCGCGGCGAAGGGCGCATCCGACGTACCGCGCGTCCACCAATAATTGACCAGCAGGTTCAGCGGCCCGTCGGCGCGAATCTCGTGCCACCACATGGCGGGAATATAGATGGCGTCGCCCGGCCCCAGTTCGGCGACCTGGGCGGCGGCTTGCGCGGCGGCGAAACGGGGAAAGCGGGTCAGGTCGGGGCGTTCGAGGTCGACCATGCTGGTCGGCTGCCCCGCCATCGTCATGTCGAGCGGCCCGACATAGAGGTTGGCGGCCTGTTCGGGCGGGAACAGCACGACCCGGCGGCGTCCGGCCGCGACGGCGGCGATGTTGCTGGCCATGTCGTAATGCGCCGACACCCGGCTGCCATTGCCGATCCACAGCCGCGCCTGCGCATCGCCGACCGGCAAGGGCAGCGGATGGTCACGGGTCCAGCCGGGGAAATGCTCGGCCGCGGTGCTGGCCCCGGCATAAAGCGCAGGCGGTTCATCCTGCCCCTCGGCACGCAGCAACGCCTCGAGCAACAGGGGAAGCGGGATTTGCGCGCGCTCGAAATTGAAGCCGCCGAAATCGTCGCGGTAGAAGAATCGCCCGCCGATCGCGGGATCGCCCGCCATCAGCCCCAGCGGCCTGGCCCCGTCATAGCCGCGCAGGCAGTCGGCGAGCGCCGCCGTTCCCCGCCGCGCCGCCGCGACCACCGGCCAGCTCTCGACCAGACCGCGCAGCACCACCGGAGTCGCCGCCTCGACCAGCGCAAGGAAACTGTCCTGCGTGGTCGGCGCGCTCCGCTCCGCGACGCGGGGGGCCCGGGCGATCCAGTCGGCGGTCGCGCTCGCTTCGGAATCCTGTCTCATCACGGTTCGATCCGTGTCAGGCCCGGACGGGAAAAGGAAATGATTTTCGTTGCGTTGCGCCACGCCAAGGGTAGCACGCGATGACATATGGGGCGGAACGTCGGCCCCGTCAGGAGAGACGATGCCGCATATCCTGCCCCCGACACGGAGCTGCCGCCTGATGCTCGCCGGTCTGTCGCTGACGATGGGCCTGCCCGCCGCCCTGCCCGCCCAGTCGGGCGCGGCCGAGGGCATCCGCGCGCTCGGGGCAGAGACGCGGGCGGGGCGACCGCTGCCGCTTCATATCGGCGGGCGCGTGGTCGCGACCGACGGCTATCGGCGGCAATGGCCGGGCACCTATATCGAGGGCGCGTTCCGGGGGCCATCGGTCGATCTGGGGGTCGGCCCCGGCGCCGTGTCGCTGCGCATCCGCGTCGATGGCGGCGCGCCCATGCCGCTGGTCCGCCCCGCCCCCGGCCTCTATCGCATCGCCGCACGGGGCGCGGGGCCGCACCGCATCCGCGTCGATGTCGCCAGCGAGAGCCAGGCCGGATGGACGGTGCTGCGCGGGCTGTTCGCCCCCACCGGCACGACCCCGCTGCCCGCGCCCGCGCCGCGCGCCCGGCAGATCGAGTTCATCGGCGATTCGCACACGGTCGGCTATGGCAACACCTCCCCCACCCGTCAGTGCAGCCAGGATGCGATCTGGCGGACGACCGACACGACGCTGGGCCTGCCCGGTATCGCCGCGCGCCATTACGACGCGGATTATCAGGTCAACGCCATTTCCGGTCGCGGGATCGTACGCAACTATGGCGGCTTCGCCGCGCCGACCTTGCCGGACGCCTATCCCTATGCCCTGTTCGACGGCCGCACCCCGGCGACGACGCCCGGCTGGAACCCGCAGGTCGTGGTCATCGCGCTGGGCACCAACGACTTCTCGACGCCGCTGAAGCCCGGCGAGCGCTGGGCCGACCGCGATGCGCTGCACGCCGATTACGAGCGGCGCTATGTCGATTTCGTCGGCCGTCTGCGCCGCCACTATCCCCGCGCCTTCTTCGTCCTGTGGGCGACCGATCTGGCCGATGGCGAGATCAAGCGCGAGGTCGGCAAGGTCGTCGACCGGCTGCGCGCGGGCGGGGAACGGCGCATCGCCTTTGTCCCCGTCGACGGGCTGGGCTTTACCGGCTGCGACGCCCATCCCGACACCGATGACGATCGCAGGATCGCCGCCGCGATCGAACGGGCCATCGATGCCCGACCCGATATATGGACGCGCCGCTGATGCGCCGCCTCCTGACGCTGCTCGCCGTCGCGGCGGCCGCCATCCCCGCCCAGGCCGCCACCCGCTGGCCCAATGGTGCGAAGGCGGCCGTGGTGCTGACCTATGACGATGCGCTGCCCTCGCAGCTCGACCATGCAGTGCCCGCGCTCGACGCCGCCGGGCTGAAGGGCACCTTCTTCCTCGCCAATGTCCGCGCGCAGGATGTCGGCCGTTGGCGCGCCGTGGCGCATGAAGGGCATGAGCTGGGCAATCACACCATCTTCCACCCCTGCCGCGCCGCCGCCTTTCCCGCCGACCCACGCTACACCACCGAAGCCTATACCCCGGCGAGCATGATCCGGGAGATCGCGCAGCAGAATGTCCTGCTGACCGCGCTCGACGGCAGGATGCGCCACGGCTTTGCGACACCCTGTGGCGAGACGCGAGCAGGCGGGGTCGATTATCTCGAGCCGCTGCGCGCCGCCGGCCTCGTCACCTATGCGCGCGGGGTCAGCGCCAGCCCGGCGGAGCTGGCGGCGGACGTCGCACGGATCGAGCCGATGCACATCCCCGCACGTGGTTTCGGCGAGGGCGACGATGCCGCGAAGATGATCGCCTTCGTCGAACAGGCCGAGGCGGGCGGCGGCATGGCGGTGCTGTTGTTCCACGGCGTCGGCGGCGATCACCTGGCGGTCACCGAGGCGCAGCACCGCGCCTTCGTCGCCTGGCTGAAGGCGCATCGCCGCGACGTCTGGGTCGCCACGCTGCAACAGGCGCTCGACTGGGCGCAGGCGCATCCCGGACCGTCGCCGCGCGGATAGCGCGCGCGTTATTGGGAACTCTCTGCCGCCCCAATTCGTCAGCCATCATGACCCAAAATCGATCGTTTTGCGGCATTTGCGTGTAAAGGGATCGAGACTCGGCAATGGCGGACGATGAGGTGACGGGACGGCATGCGATGGCGGCGGCGTAATTTGGCTTCGATGAGTGCGGATGTGGGCGACGGACTGGCCCCGGCGGTCGAGGCGGTAACCAGCGGTTCGCGCCCCACCCCCACCCCCACCCCCACCCCCACCCCCACCCTCACCCCGGACGCCCGCCCCCCGGAACGCGGATATCGGGTCATCGCGCTGGTCGTCGCATCGGCCCTGTTCATGCAGCAGCTGGACGGCACCGTCCTGACCGTCGCGCTGCCCACCATGGCGCGCGATCTGGGCACGTCGGCCACCAGCCTCAGCTTCGCGCTGACCGCCTATCTGCTGGCGCTGGCGCTGTTCATTCCCGCCAGCGGAACGCTGGCCGACCGTTTCGGGTCGCGGACCGTCTTCTGCTCGGCGATCGGCATCTTCCTTCTCGGCTCGGTGCTGTGCGCGCAGGCGGGGACCTTGCCCATCCTGGTCGCGGCGCGGTTCCTGCAGGGGATCGGCGGGGCGATGATGGTACCGGTCGGCCGCCTCGTCCTGCTGCGCAGCGTCGCCAAGGAGGATATGGTCCAGGCGCTGTCCTGGCTGGTCATGCCCGCGCTGATCGGGCCGATCCTGGGGCCGCCGCTGGGCGGGTTCATCGTGACCTGGCTCGACTGGCGCTGGATCTTCTATCTCAACATCCCGATCGGCGTGCTGGGCATGATCGGTGCGATCCTGCTGGTGCCCGACGTGCCCGGCGATGCGCGGGCGCGGTTCGACGTGTCGGGCTTCCTCCTTTCGGGGATCGCGCTCGGCTGCCTGTTGTTCGGGTTCGAGCTGGCGAGCCGACCGGGGACGGGCTCGGCCGCGCTGGCGCTGCTGGCCGTCGGTGCGGTGCTGGCCGTCGCCTATATCCGCCATGCCCGGCGGGTCAGCGACCCGATCCTCGACCTGACGCTGATGCGCGTGCCGACCTTCCGCCTGTCGGTGATCGGCGGATCGCTGACCCGGATCACGCAGGGCGCGCAGCCCTTCCTGTTGCCGCTGATGTTCCAGCTGGGCTTCGGGCTGACCGCCGCGAAGACGGGCACCATCACCATGGCGGGCGCGGTCGGCGCGCTGGCGATGAAGGCGCTCGCGCCGCGCGTGCTGCGCCGCTGGGGCTTTCGCCGCAGCCTGATCGTGTCGGGGCTGGTCAGCAGCGCGGGCTATGCGACCTGCGCGCTGTTCCGCCCCGACTGGCCGACCGCCGCGATGATCGGCGTGCTCGCGCTGTCGGGCTTCTTCACCTCGTTCCAGTTCACCGGCTTCAACGCGATCGCCTATGCCGATGTCGAGAAGGAACGGATGAGCGCGGCGACCAGCTTCTATGCGACCTTCCAGCAGCTGACCCTGTCGCTGGGCATCTGCACGGCGGCGACGGTGCTGGAGCTGGGGACGCTGGTCGAGGGCAAGGCGCAGCCGACGCTGACCGTGTTTTCGGCGGCGTTCCTGGTGGTGGCCGCCATCTCGGCCTCCGCCGTGATCTGGAACCGCCGCTTCGCCGCCGATGCGGGGGCGGAGATGAGCGGGCACCACCCGGCCCGGTGAGCCCGGTGCGGTGAACCCCGCCCGCCCCGCCGTCCGCAAACCGCTTGCATTGCATGTGTACAAATGTACACATCGCCGTCGATCCGCTGCTCGGAAAGGATGGATGTCATGCAGGAAAGGCGAATGTCGCGCCGGTCGGTCATGGGGGGTGCGATGGCGCTGACGGTGCCGGGTATCGGCGGCGCGGCGGCGGCGCAGGGCGCGGGCAGGCCGGTGCTGGGCCGCCGCGACGGCCGCTGGCTGAACGAGCCCCGGCAATGGAGCGTCGATGCGGCGGGCGACCTGACCCTGGTCACCGATCAGGGCACCGATTTCTGGCGCGAGACGCATTATGGCTTCACGCGCGACAGCGGCCATTTCCTGGGCTTCACCGCCCCCGACGCCTTTACCGCGCAGCTGCGCATCCGGGGCCGTTACGACAAGCTCTACGATCAGGCGGGCATCATGGTGCGCGTCGACGAACGCCGCTGGGTCAAGGCGGGGATCGAGCTGTCCGATGGCCGCGCGATGCTGAGCAGCGTGCTGACCGATGGCCGCTCCGACTGGGCGACCGGCCCCTATACGGGCGATGCCGCCGACTTCTGGATGCGCGCGACGGTCGCCAGGGGCGTCTTGCGGTTGCAGGTGTCGGCGGACGGCCGGACATGGCCGCTCGTCCGGCTGGCCCCCTTCCCGGTCGCCACCGCCTATCAGGTCGGGCCGATGGCCTGCACCCCGGAGCGCAGCGGGTTGAGCGTCCGTTTTTCCGACCTGCGCATCACCGCCCCGCTGGGCAAAGACCTGCACGATCTGAGCTGATCGATGCGCCAGAAGGACCGGATGCTGGCGGGCGAGCCCTATACCGCCGACGATCCCGAACTGGCCGCCGACCGGGCGGCGGCGGCGGCGTGGATGGTGCGCTACAACGCGTCGCTCGCCGCCGATGCGACCGGGCGTCATGCGCTGCTGGTCGAGGGGCTGGGCAAGGTCGGGCACAACGTCGTCGTACGACCGCCCTTCCACTGCGACTATGGCTATAACATCGCGCTGGGCGACGGGGTCTTCCTGAACTTCGACTGCATCATCCTGGACGTCGTGACGGTGGAGATCGGCGCGGGGACGCAGGTCGGGCCCGGCGTCCAGATCCTGACCGCCGACCACCCGCGCGACCCCGCGCAGCGCGCGCAGGGACTGGAATGGGGGCGGCCGATCCGGATCGGTGCCAATGTCTGGATCGGCGGCGGCGCGCTGATCCTGCCCGGCGTGACCATCGGCGACGATGCGATCATCGGCGCGGGCAGCGTCGTCACTCGTGACGTCGCCCAAGGCGCGACGGTGGCGGGCAATCCCGCCCGGCCGATCGGACGATGAGCGCCCGGCTCGACCGGACCGGCACGGGCAAGCCGCATTTCGAGACGCTCGATGGCCTGCGCGGCACGGCGGCGCTGCTGGTCGTCGCCTTCCATATCCAGGGCATCACCGTGCTGTTCGATCCGGTGCGGCTGATGCTGCCCCATGCCTATCTCGCGGTCGATTTCTTCTTCGCGCTGTCGGGCTTCGTCATCGGCTATGCCTATGACGACCGATGGGGCGCGATGACGGTGCGCGACTTTCTCGTCCGGCGCCTGGTTCGCCTGCATCCGCTGGTCATGCTGGGCGCCCTGCTCGGGCTGGCGAGTTATCTGGGCGATCCCTTTGCCGATGGGCGGCAGGATGCCTCGGCCGCGTTGGTGGCTCTGGCCTTCGTCGCGGCGATGCTCGCCCTGCCCTCGCCGCCGCTGCCCAACCGGCTGGGGGACAGCCATCCGCTCAATGCCCCGGCCTGGACCCTGTTTCAGGAATATATCGGCAATCTCGCCTATGCGCTGGTTCTGCGTCGGCTGCGGATGCGCGCGCTGATCGCGCTGACCGGGCTGGCGGCGATCGCCTCGCTGGTCACCGCGCTGTCGCTGGGGTCTTACGATACCGGCTGGGGGCTGGCCAATTTCTGGGGCGCGCCGGTCCGGCTGGCCTATCCGTTTCTGGTGGGATTGCTGCTCTATCGGCTGGGCGACCGGCTGCCGGGCCTCACGCTGGGTTTCCCGCTGTTGAGCGCGATCCTGCTCGCGCTGTTCGCCGCGCCGGTGCTGGGGACGTGGCACGGCATCGCGTTGAATGGACTGTACCAGGCCGGGTGCGTGCTGATCCTGTTTCCCGCCATCATCGTGGCGGGCCGACATTCGGCGGGCGGCCCTGCGACGCTGCGGTTGTGCAGGCTGGCGGGGCGGCTCTCCTATCCGCTCTACATCACCCATTATCCGTTCGTGTACGTCTATATGAACTGGGTGGCGACCCGACCGGCCAGCGGGGCGACGACCGCGGCGATCGCGGTTTCGCTCTATCTGTTCACGATCCTGTTCGCCGCGGCCGCCCATCATTATTGGGACGAGCCCCTCCGAAGGCGCCTGAATGCCCTGATAACAAAGCGATAAATTCACCGCCCCGCATTGCGCGGCGGCATGATCGGGTTGTACCCCTTCCCCCGAAACGCCCGAAGCGGCGCGGAGGAGAGCCCGATGATGAAGTCCCTGACCGTCCTGACCCTGTCGGCGCTCGCCCTGGCCGCTCCGGCCGTCGCCCGGTCCGACGGCGCCACGGTCCGGATCGAGACGGGGCAGGTGCGTGGCACCGTCGCGGATGGTGTGACCAGCTGGAAGGGCATTCCCTTTGCCGCGCCGCCGGTCGGCCCCCTCCGCTGGCGCGCGCCGCAACCGGCCGCGCGCTGGGAGGGCGTGCGCGACGCCACCGCCTATGCCGCCGACTGCATGCAGCAACCCTTTCCCAGCGACGCCGCGCCGCTCGGCACCCGGCCGTCGGAGGATTGCCTCTACGCCAATGTCTGGAAGCCCGCCGGGAACGGAGGCAAGCTGCCGGTGCTGGTCTGGATCTATGGCGGCGGCTTCGTCAATGGCGGGGCATCGCCGCCGACCTATGCGGGGGCGAACCTGGCGCGCCAGGGGGTGATGGTCGTCAGCTTCAACTACCGGGTCGGGCGGTTCGGCACCTTCGCGCTGCCGCAGCTGACCGCCGAGAATGCCGATGGCGGGCGGCTGGGCAATTACGGCACGATGGACCAGATCGCCGCGCTGCGCTGGGTCCGGCGCAACATCGCGGCGTTCGGCGGAGATCCGGCCAGGGTCACCATCGTCGGCGAGAGCGCGGGCGGCATGTCGGTGCACCAGCTCGTCACCTCACCCGAGGCGCAAGGACTGTTCGCCCGGGCCTTCGTCATGTCGGGCGGCGATGCACGCAGCGATCCGCGCAGGACGCTCGCCGCCGTCGAGCGGATCGGCGCGGCGTTCGCGCGCACCAAGGGGATCGACCCCGCCGCCCCCGATGCGCTGTCCCGGCTGCGCGCGTTGTCCGCCGAGCAGGTGACCGACGGGCTGAACCTGGCGCAGCTCTTCAACCCCTCCGGCGGCGAGCCGACCTTTTCCGGCCCCTTTGTCGACGGCAAGGTGATCGTCGATCCGCACGCGGCCTATCGGGCCGACCGCTTCGCGCGGGTGCCGATGGTGGTCGGCGCGACCGATGCCGATATCGGCGGCAAGACCGGCTATATGGTCGGCGGCGCACGCGCGGTGGCGGGAATGCTGGCCGACAAGCGCGTGCCGGTCTGGGAATATCGCTTTTCCTACGTCGCCTCGTCGGTCGGCCAGCCGGGCGCGCAGCATGCGACCGACATCCCCTTCTTCTTCGACAATCAGGCGATCAAATACGGCGCGGCCACAACCCCGCGCGACCGGGCGATGGGCCGGGCGATGAGCGGCTATCTCATCAATTTCGTGAAGACCGGCGACCCCAATGGCGCGGGCCTGCCCCGCTGGGACCGCTATGGCCGTGCCGCCGACACGCTGGCGGATTTCACGCCCGCCGGAACGGTCATGGTCGGTCGCGATCCCTGGGGCGCGGATATCGACCGGGTTGCCGCCTCCGGGGATGCTCCCTAACCTGCCGGGATAACGACGGAATAACAGGCCGGGAGTGGTGAGGATGGACGAAAGCGGGATCAACCGGCGACAGGCGCTGGCCGGGGCGGCATGGACGGGCACGGCGATGCTGGCCAGCGGGACCGCCCGCGCCGCCGCGCCCGCAGGGCCGCTCGCCCCGCGCCCGCCCATGGGCTGGAACAGCTGGAACAGCTTCGCCACCACCATCACCGAGGCGCAGGCGCGCGAGACCGCCGCGATCATGCGCGACCGGCTGCTGCCCTTCGGCTATGATATCTTCACCGTCGACATCCAATGGTATGAGCCCAACGCCTCCAGCTATGAATATAGCGCCGCACCGGTGCCCGCGATGGACGGTCATGGCCGCCTGATCCCCGCGCCCAACCGCTTTCCCTCCAGCGCCGACGGATCGGGCTTCACGAAGCTGGCGGCGGACGTGCACGCCATGGGGATGCGGTTCGGCATCCACCTGATGCGCGGCATTCCCCGGCTGGCGGTGAAGCGCAACCTGCCGATCCTCGGCACCCGCTACCGCGCCGCCGACATCGCCGACACGACCAGCATCTGCGCCTGGAATCCCGACATGTACGGCGTCGACATGACCCGGCCCGGCGCGCAGGCCTATTATGACAGCGTGTTCGCGCTCTATGCCTCCTGGGGCGTCGATTTCGTCAAGATGGACGATATGAGCCGCCCCTATGACGCCCATGCCCCCGAGATCGAGGCGGCGCACAAGGCGATCGGCAATAGCGGCCGCCCGATCATCCTCAGCCTGTCGCCCGGCGAGACGCCGGTGATCCGGGGCCCGCACGTCCGCCGCCATGCGCAGATGTGGCGCATCTCGGACGATTTCTGGGACGAATGGCCGATGCTGGAGGCGCAGTTCACCCGGCTGGAGAATTGGACGCCCTATTGCGGGTCGGGCGGCTGGCCCGATGCCGACATGCTGCCGCTCGGCCGCCTCGCCTTGGGCAAGCGCGACACCAAGTTCACCCCCGACGAGCAGCGGACGCTGATGACGCTGTGGTCGATCGCGCGCTCGCCACTGATCATGGGCGGCGACCTGCGCCATCTGGACGCGCCGACGCTGGCGCTGCTGACCAACCGCGCGGTGCTGGCGGTCAACCAGGCCTCGACCGACAACCGGCCGCATTTCGTCGAGGACGGCGCGCGCATCTGGTCCGCCACGCCCGAGGGCGCGCCGCGCGACCGCTATCTCGCGCTGTTCAACACCACCGACAAGCCCAGGGAGGTGGGCCTGGCCCTGTCCTATCTGGGCCTGCCGGGCGGGGTCGGCGTGACCGACCTGTGGAGCGGACGATCGCTCGGCCGGGCCAGCGGCCGCTTCGCGCAGACCCTGCCGCCGCATGGATCGGGGCTTTATCGCCTGCGTGCCTGACGCGGACGGCATGGCGGATGAACCAACTGTCCTCCGGCGGTAAGGCGGGGTCGATCCCGACCATGGCAGGAACGGCCGCATGGCTGCCCGCTTTCCCTGCTTACGCTTCGCCCCCCTCCTCGCGCTCGGCCTGATCGCGGCGACCGCCCGGGCGCAGGATCGCCGGACGGTGACCGAGCCCGCTTTGCCCCAACGGATCTGCGCCACCCTGTCGCCCGAGGGCGCGGGCCAGGACGCGACGCGGCGCATCCAGGCCGCCATCGACCATTGCGACCGCGGAGCGGCGGTCCGGCTGGTGCCCGGTCCCGAAGGCGGACGCTTCTTCAGCGGTCCGCTGCGCATGACATCGGGTGTCACGCTGTGGCTTGATCGCGGCGTCGTCCTGACCGCCCTGTCCGATCCGCGCGTCTATGATCGCGGCCAGGGCGTGTGCGGCACGATCGCCGCAAAGGGCAATGGCTGCACGGCCTTCATCCGCTTCGACGGGACGCGCGGCGGCGGGATCGTCGGGGACGGCGCGATCGACGGTGCGGGCGGCACCCCGATGACCGGCCATGCCGAAAGCTGGTGGCAACTCGCCCGCCGCGCGCAACGCGAGGGCGGCCAGCAGAACAATCCCCGGCTGATCGAGGCCGACCATGCCCGCGATCTCGTCTTCTACCGCGTCACCCTGCGCAACGCGCCCAATTTCCATGTCGTGCTGAACGACGTGCAGGGGGCGACCTTCTGGGGCGTGCGCATCGACACGCCCGCCGATGCGCGCAACACCGACGGCATCGATCCCGGCGCGTCGCAGGACATCACCATCGCACACGCCTTCATCCGGACCGGCGACGACAATGTCGCGATCAAGGCGGGCAAGGGCCCGACCCGGCATGTCTCGGTCCTCGACAGCCATTTCTATGCAGGGCACGGCATGTCGATCGGCAGCGAGACGCAGGCCGGGGTCAGCGATATCCTCGTCCGCCATCTGACGCTCGACGGCACGACCTCGGGGCTGCGGATCAAGAGCGACGCCAGCCGGGGCGGGTTGGTCGCGCGGGTCCGCTATGACGGGATATGCCTGCGCGGCAACCGGCGGCCGATCGATTTCGACACGCGCTATGATGCCTCGGCACAGGGGTTTGCGATCCCGCTCTACCGCGACATCACGCTGCACGACGTGACCGGTACCGACGGTACGCTGGTGCTGCGCGGGCATGATGCGGGCCATCCGCTGGAGGTGACGATGGACGGCGTCCGCTTCGCACCCGGCGCGACATGGCAGGTCGAGAATGCACGGATCGCCGCCGGGCCGGGCGGCGTCTCTCCGCCACCGCCGGGCCCCGCCCTGCCCCCCGCCCAGGCTGCGGCGGGGGATTGCGCCGCCCGCTGGATACCCTTTCCCGATGGCGGATAGCGCGAAGGATCAGGGGGCGGCGGGCACCACCCCCTTGGGCGCGGCGGCCAGGCGGCGGATCAGATCGGTCTCCGCCCGGGCGATAGGGCGTGCCGTCGCCGCGAAACACCTCGTGAAACCAGATGGTCGGTTCCTCAAGGACATAGGGCTTCTTCCAGCTATCCCATGGCAGCCGTGTCTGCGTCTTCCCATCGACAAAGCCCCAGTTCATCATCGCGACATTGTACCGCTTGCCGATGGGCAGCGATCCGTCGAAGGTCGATCCATTACCGCGCGCCATATATTCGGTGCACAGGATCGGGCGGTTATAGGGGAGCAGTTGCCTGACCCGCCGCTCGAACGTCTCGGGCCAGCTATAGTCGTGGAACGAGATCACGTCCGACTGCGCCAGTTGCAGCCTCTCCATCGGCGAGGCGCGCCCGCCCGGCGCCCAGTCCTCGCCCAGCCATACGCCCGACGTGATCGGCTGCGACGGCTCCGCCGCGCGGGCCCAGTCGAACACCTGCGCCAGCATCGCGCGGACCAGCGGCTCCTTGTCCTCCTGCCCCTTATACTGGTCGGCGCCATTGTCGGGCTCGTTCCACACGTCCCAGCCCAGGATGCGCGGATCGTCGCGAAAGGCGCCGATGACGCCCTGCACATAGGCGCGGTAGCGGGGCCATCGCGCACGGTCGCGCAACCCCGCCATTCCCGGTCCCTGCACCCAGCCCGAATTGTGGACGCCGGGGATCGGCGGATGCTGCGGCCCCGGCCGGGGGTTCGGGTCCCAGCAGCTGTCGAACAGCACGAAGAGCGGGCGGATGCCATGCGCGCTGGCGATGGTCAGGAACGCGCCGATCCGCTGCCTGAACCCCTCCGGGTCCTGCGCCCAGAGCTGGTCGTGCAGGAACACGCGCATCGTGTTCATCCCGATCCCCTGCGCCAGCGCCAGTTCCCGGTCGATCCGCTTCGGGGCCCAGGTCGCCGCCTGCCACATCTCCAGCTGGTTGATCGCCGAGGCGGGGGTGTAGTTGGCCCCCACCAGCCAGGGCTGGCGATCATACCAGGCCCGGGCCTGCGCCTCGGTCCAGCGGTCCCGCGCCTCGGCCGGTGCGGCGGGCAACAGCGCGAGCAGCGCGATTCCGCCCAGCATCCATGGCTTCATCCCATCCTCTCCCTTGTCTTGTTGGTCTTTTGCACGAGGAGGCTAGAGAAAAATCCGTCGATGTTACAGGATATTGTACGACCAATCGGATCGACCGCGACAGGTCGGCCGCAACCATGAGAGAGGATCAGGATGAGGGCGTTCCACTATTGCGCCGCCGCCGGACTGGCGCTGGCGATCACCGTCTCGGTCGCCGCGCGGAACCCGCAATTCGAGGGGGCCGACCCGCATGCCATGATGATCGGCGACGAGATGTGGATCTTTCCCACCGGCGGGCCGGGGGGCAGTTGGGCCGCCGACCGGTTCGGCGCCTTTTCCAGCCGCGACCTCAAGGACTGGCGGCCGCGCGGCGCGCTGATCCGGCGCGACCAGATCGGCTGGATCAAGGACGACGGCGCCCGCGACCATTTCCTCTGGGCGCCCGGCGTCGCAGTGCGGGGCGGCCGCTATTATCTCTATTATTCGGTCGGCCCGCAAAATCCGACGCCCAGCCGGATCGGCGTGGCCGTCGCCGACCGGCCCGAGGGACCGTATCGCGACAGCGGCCGCCCGCTCGTCATCGGCGGCCCGGGGTTCGAGGCGATCGACCCGATGGTCTTTACCGACCGCAAGTCGGGCCGGACCTATCTCTATGCGGGCGGCAGCGCGGGGGCGAGGCTGCGCGTCTGGCAACTGAAGCCCGACATGGTGTCGCTCGCGCGCGAGATTCCGGTGCAACAGCCGCCGAACTTCACCGAAGGCGCGTTCATGCACGAACGCGGCGGGCTCTATTACCTGTCCTACAGCCATGGCCGCTTCGACGGACCCGATTATTCGGTCCATTATGCCACCGCCCCCTCGCCCGTCGGGCCATGGCGCTATCGCGGTGCGATCCTGACCAGCGACGCGCGGCATCAGGGGCCGGGGCATCATAGCTTCGTGAAGACGCCCGACGGGCGCTGGCTGATCGTCTATCACCGCTGGGACCGCGCGGCCGGACCCGGCCCGTTCCAGGGCGAACGGGTCGTGGCGATCGACCGGATCCGCTACGACCCGGACGGCGGGATCCGCCGCGTGACGATGACCGACGACGATGCGCCGACGCTTTCGCCCCGGCGGTGACGGACGCGCGTAAACTTCCGTTAACCATCTGAATCAAATCCGGATTCGGAATCCCAGCATCCGCCGACCCAGGCCGTGGTTCCCGCTTCATAAGGGGCAGGCCGTGCGTCCGCATCTCTGTGCGACCCATGCGCCGTCGCCCCCGTCCGGCATCCCGTGCCGGACGCCGGGAACAGCTTTTGGGAGGAGCAGGGCATGCAGACCGAGATCATCGCCAAGGCCAGCGGAACCACGACCACCACCGCCGCTGACGTCATCACGCTGGATGCGCCCAGCGTCATCCGGCTCGACCTCGACCGCGCGCAGGTCGCCGCGATGGAACGGCAGGGCAACGACCTGATCATCCGCCTGAACGATGGCCAGACCATTCGTATCGACAATTTCTACAACGAGCAGCGCGGCACCATCAGCGACCTCGTCCTGCGCGACGATCAGGGCGGTCAATGGCTGGCGCATCCCGCCGCCAGTGGCGCGGGCCGCTTCACCGCGCTGACCAGCCTCGACGACCTGCTGGCCGCGCAGGGGGCGGCGCAGGGCGGCGGCGCGTCGTTCATCCTGCCCGCCGTGCTGGGCGTGGCGGGGGTCGGCGGTCTGGTCGCGGCCGTCTCGGGTGGCGGCGGCGGCGACGATCGCGCCCCCGCCACCCCACCGACCGCCGATACGCAAGCGCCCGCGCGGCCCACCGCCATCTTCAACCCGGCCGGAACCGGCGTCACCGGCACCGGCGAGGCCGGGGCGACGGTCCGCGTCACCGATCCCACCGGCACGGTGATCGGGACCGGCACGGTCGGCGCGGACGGCAACTATGCCGTCACGCTCAACCCGCCCCAGACCAACGGCCAGCCGATCACCGTCACCCAGTCGGACCCGGCGGGCAATGTCTCGCCGGGCGCGAGCGTCACCGCCCCCGACATCACACCCCCCACCGCCCCAACCGCGACCGTGAACGGCCAGGGCACGACGATCACCGGCACCGGCGAGCCCGGCGCGACCGTCACCGTCCGCGATGCCGCCGGAAACGTGCTGGGCACCGCAACGGTCGATGCGCAGGGCAATTATACGCTGACGCTGACCACGCCGCAGGCCAATGGCGGCACCCTGACTGTCACCCAGGCGGATGCCGCGGGCAATGTCTCGTCCGCCGCCACGCTGACCGCACCCGACATCACCCCGCCCGTCGCACCGACCGCGACGCTCGGCCAGAATGGCGCGACCGTGACCGGCACCGGCGAACCCGGCGCGACGGTTTCGGTTCGTGACGCGGCCGGACAGGTCATCGGCACCACCACCGTCGATGCGCAGGGCAATTACACGCTGACCCTCACCACGCCGCAGGTCAATGGCGGCACCCTGACCGTCACCCAGGCCGACGCGGCCGGGAATGCCTCGCCCGCCGCCACACTGAACGCGCCCGATACGACCGCGCCCGCCGCACCGACTGCCACGCTGGGGCAGAATGGCGACACCGTCACCGGCACCGGCGAGCCCGGCGCGACGGTTTCGGTTCGTGACGCGGCCGGGCAGGTCATCGGCTCCGCCACCGTCGATGCGCAGGGCAACTACACGCTGACGCTGACCACGCCGCAGGCCAATGGCGGCACCCTGACCGTAACCCAGGCCGACGCGGCCGGGAATATATCGCCCGCCGCCACGCTAACCGCACCCGATACGACCGCGCCCGCCGCGCCGACCGCGACGCTCGGGCGGAATGGCGACACCGTCACCGGCACCGGCGAGCCCGGCGCGACGGTTTCGGTTCGTGACGCCGCCGGGCAGGTCATCGGCTCCGCCACCGTCGATGCGCAGGGCAATTATACGCTGACGCTGACCACGCCGCAGACCAATGGCGAGACGCTGACCGTCACCCAGGCGGATGCGGCGGGCAATGTCTCGGCTGCGGCCTCGCTGACCGCGCCGGATACCAGCGCCCCCGGCGCGCCGGTCGTCGCGGTCAGCGCGGACGGCACGGTGCTGACCGGGACGGGCGAGCCCGGCGCGACCGTGCGGGTCACGGACGCCGATGGCCTGCCGATCGGGACCGCCATCGTCGGCGCGGATGGCGCGTTCAGCGTCACGTTGCCCACCGGCACCGCCGATGGCCGGATGCTGTCGGCGACGCAGACCGACGCGGCGGGCAATGTCTCCGCCGCCGTCACCATCGTCACGCCCGATCTGGCGGCGCCCGACGCGCCCTCGGTCGCGCTCAGCCCCGAGGGCACGGTCGTCACCGGCACCGGCGAGGCGGGCGCGATCGTCGAGATTCGCGACGCCGACGGCACGCTGATCGCGACCGCGCCCGTGGCGGCGGACGGCAGCTTCTCGGTGACGCTGCCGACGCCGCAGGCCAATGGCGAGATGCTGATGGTCACGCAGACCGACGCGGCGGGCAACATCTCGCCGCCGATGATGACGGTCGCCCCCGACATCACCCCGCCGGACGCGCCCGGCGTCACGCTGTCGGGTGACGGCGCGGCGGTCTATGGCAATGGCGAGCCCGGCGCGACGGTCCGGATCGTCGATGCGAACGGCAATCTGCTGGGCAGCGCGGTGGTCGCCGCCGACACCAGCTTCGTCGTGTCGCTAACCACGCCGCAGACCGGCGGCCAGGTCCTGACCGCGACGCAGACCGATGCGGCGGGCAATGTCTCCGACCCCAGCATCGTCGCCGCCCCCGACGTGACCGCCCCCGATGCGCCCGTCGCGACGATCGCGCCGGATGGCAGCGCGGTCATCGGCACCGGCGAGCCCTTCGCCACGGTCACCGTGCGCGGGCCGGACGGCACGCCGCTGGCGAGCGCGGTGGTCGGCGCGGACGGCGGCTATAGCGTCACCCTGTCCCCCGCCCAGGCCAATGGCGAGACCCTGACGGTCGGCCAGACCGATCGCGGCGGGAATAGCTCCTCCTCCGTCACCCTCACCGCACCGGACATCACCGCCCCGACCGGGCTGACCGCGACGATCGACGGCAACGGCATCGTCGTGACCGGCAGCGGCGAGCCCGGTGCGACCGTCACGATCCGCGATGCGGGCGGCACGGCGATCGGCACCGCGCAGGTCGATGCCAATGGCGGCTATAGCGCGACGCTGACCACCCCGCAGGCCAATGGCCAGGTGCTGAGCGTGACCCAGGCCGATGCGGCGGGCAATGTCTCCGCCCCCGTCCCGCTGACCGCGCCCGATATCACCGCGCCGCTCGCGCCGACCGGATCGGTCGTCGATGCCGGGGTGACGCTGGCGGGGACCGGCGAGCCCGGCGCGACCGTCACCGTGCGGGCCGCCGACGGCACCCTGCTGGGCACCGCGCAGGTCGGCGCGGACGGCGGCTTCGCCGTCCCGCTCGCCACGCCGCAGGCCAATGGCGAGACCGTGCAGATCATCCAGACCGATGCGGCGGGCAATGCCTCGCCCGTCGTCATCGTCACCGCGCCGGACATCACCGCACCCACCGGGCTGACCGCGACGGTCAGCGGCGACGGAACGCTGGTGACCGGCCTGGGCGAAGCGGGGGCCAGCGTCACCATTCGCGATCCTGCCGGTATCGTCATCGGCACCGCCATCGTCGGTGCGGACGGCAGCTATGTCGCGACGCTGACCACCCCGCAACGCAATGCAGAGACCTTGCAGGTGACGCAGGCGGACGCGGCGGGCAATGCCTCGCTCTCCGTCGCCCCCATCGCCCCCGACCTGACCGCCCCCGCCGCGCCCGTCGCCACGCTGTCGCCCGAGGGCATCACGGTCGGCGGCACCGGCGAGGTCGGCGCCACCGTCACCGTGCGCGCGGCGGACGGAACGGTGCTGGGCACCGCGCAGGTCGGGGCGGACGGCGGCTTTGCCGTCACGCTGACCACGCCGCAGGTGAACGGCCAGGCGCTGACCGTCACCCAGGCCGATGCGGCGGGCAATGTCTCGGCGCCGCTGGCGCTGACCGCGCTCGATACCAGCGTACCGGTCGGACTGACCGCCGCGATCGATGCCACCGGCACGGTCGTGACCGGGCTGGCCGAGGTGGGCGCGACCGTTACTGTGCGCGATGCGGGCGGCACGGTGGTCGCCACCGCGACCGCCGCCGCCAACGGCGCCTATACGGTCGTCCTCGCCCCGCCCCAGATCGACGGCGACACCCTACTGGTGACGCAGGCCGACGCAGCGGGCAATGCCTCCGCCCCGGTGACGGTGACCGCGCCCGACTTCACCGCGCCCGATGCGCCGCTGGTCGCCGTCAACGCCGACGGCACCCTGGCCAGCGGCAGCGGCGAAGCGGGGGCGACCGTCACCATCCGCGACGGCGACGGGACGGTGATCGGCAGCGGCGCGATCGGTGCCGATGGCCTGTTCGCCGTGCCCCTGACCCCCGCCCAGGCGAATGGCGGGACGATCAGCGCCACCCTGTCCGACGCGACGGGCAATGTCTCGGGCGCGACCACCGCGACCGCACCCGACATCACCGCGCCGGGCGCGCCGCTCGCCTCGCTCGATCCGACGGGTAGGATCGTGTCGGGCACGGGCGAGGTCGGCGCGACCGTGACGGTGCGCGATGCGGGCGGCAACGTGCTGGGCACCGCGACCGTCAATGCAGGGGGAAGCTATGCCGTGCTCCTGCCCGTCGCGCAGATCGACCGGCAGATCCTGTCGGTCAGCCAAGCCGATGCCACCGGCAATATCTCGGGCAGCACGAGCGTTGCCGCGCTGGATCTGACGCCGCCGAACGCACCCGCCGCCGTCGTGGCGGTCGATGGCGCCAGCCTGACCGGCACCGGCGAGGTCGGCGCGATCGTCACCATCACCGATCCGGTCGGGCTGGTGATCGCCACCGTGCCGGTCGGCGCGGATGGCCGCTTCACCGTCGCGCTCGCCCCGCCGCTGACCAACGGACAGCTATTGACGCTGACCCAGGCGGATGCGGCAGGCAATGTCTCGGCACCGGGCGCGGCGATCGCCCCCGATCTGGTACCCAACGACACGCCGGGCGCACCGATCGCCAGCGTCGCGCTGGACGGCGCGAGCGTATCGGGCACCGGACAGGCGGGCGCGACGATCACCGTGCGCGATGCGACCGGCACCGTCATCGGCGGCACCACCGTCAATCCGGACGGCAGCTACAGCGCCACGCTGACCACGCCGCAGACCAATGGCGAGACGGTCCGCGTGACCCAGGCCGATGCGGACGGCGATGTCTCGCCCCCCGCCATCGCCCTCGCGCCGGACCTGACCCCGCCCGCCGCGCCGACCGCGACGATCGACGCCACCGGCTCGGTGGTGACGGGCGTCGGAGAAGTCGGCGCGACCATCCGCATCGCCGACGCAGGCGGCACGCTGCTGGGCAGCGGGGTGGTCGGCGCGACCGGCCGCTATGTGGTGGTGCTGTCCACGCCGCAGACCGATGGCCAGCCGCTGACCGCGACGCAGGCGGATGCTGCGGGCAATGCCTCGCCCGGCGTCGGCGTCATCGCGCCCGACCTCACCGCGCCGATCGCGCCGCTGGGGACCGTATCCGGAGACGGGACCACGGTCACCGGCACCGGCGAGGCGGGCGCGACCGTCACCATCCGCGATGTCGGCGGCACGATCCTGGCCACCGCGCTGGTGGCCGGGGACGGCAGCTTCACCGCGACGCTGTCGCCCGCTCAGGCCGATGGCCAGCTGCTGGTGCTGACCCAGGCCGATCCGGCGGGCAATATCTCGCCGATCGCACAGATCGCCGCGCCCGACATCAGCGCGCCGGTCGGCCTGACCGCCGCGATCGACGGCGCAGGCATCATCGTCACGGGCCAGGGCGAAGCGGGGGCGACCGTCACCATCCGCGATGCCGCCGGGACGGTGCTGGGCACGGCGCTGGTCGCCGCGAACGGCAGCTATGCCGCGCTCCTGACCACGCCGCAGGTCAACGGCCAGCTGCTGGTCGCGACCCAGGTGGATGCGGCGGGCAATAGCGGCACCCCCGCCCCCGTCACCGCCCCCGACCTGACCGCGCCGCTCGCGCCGGTCGGCATCGTCGCGGGCGACGGCACCGCCATCACCGGCACCGGCGAGGCGGGCGCCACCGTCACCATCCGAGGGCCCGGCGGCATCGTGCTGGGCACCGCGCTGGTGGCCGGGGACGGCAGCTTCACCGCGACGCTGACGCCGCCCCAGGCCAATGGCCAGCTGCTGTCGCTCAGCCAGAGCGACCCGACGGGCAATGTCTCGCCGATCGCGCAGGTCAGCGCGCCCGACATCACCGCGCCGGTCGGCCTGACCGCCGCGATCAACGGCGCGGGGACGCTGATCTCCGGCCAGGGCGAGGCGGGCGCGACCGTCACCATCCGCGACGCGGGCGGCACGGTGATCGCCACGGCGGTGGTGGCCCCCAACGGCAGCTATGCCGCCATCCTCGCCACGCCGCAGGTCAACGGCCAGGCGCTGTCCGTGACCCAGGCCGATACCGGGGGCAATGTCGGGGCCGCTGCCGCCGTGACCGCACCCGACCTCACCGCGCCGCTGGCGCCGGTCGGCATCGTGTCGGGGGACGGCACCACCCTGACCGGCACCGGCGAGGCGGGGGCGACCGTCACCATCCGGGGGCCGGGCGGCGCCATTCTGGGCACCGCACTGGTCGCGGCGGACGGCAGCTTCGCCGTGCCGCTCGTCCCGGCCCAGGCGAACGGCCAGCTCCTGTCGCTCAGCCAGGCCGATGCGGCGGGCAATGTCTCGGCGAGCGCGCAGGCGACCGCGCCCGACATCACCGCCCCGATCGGGCTGACCGCCGCGATCAACGGCGTCGGTACGCTGGTCACCGGCACCGGCGAGGCCGGAGCGACGGTCACCGTCCGCGATCCGCTGGGCACGGTCATCGGCACCGGCATCGTCGCGGCCAATGGCAGCTATAGCGTGACGCTGACCGTGCCGCAGGCCAATGGCCAGGTGCTTCAGGTGACGCAGGCCGATGTCGCGGGCAATGCCTCGCTACCCGGCAGCGTGATCGCGCCCGACATCACGCCGCCCGCCGCCCCGCTGGCGACGGTCAACGGCACGGGCACGACCGTCACCGGCACCGGCGAGGCGGGGGCAACGATCCGCATCCTCGACCCCGCCGGACAGCTGGTCGGCACCGCGCTGGTCGGTGCGGATGGCGGCTATAGCGCGACGCTGTCCACGCCGCAGGCCAATGGCCAGCTGCTGAGCGTGACCCAGACCGATGCGGCGGGCAACGCCTCGATCCGGATCGTCGCCAGTGCCCCCGACATCACGCCCCCCGCGCCCCCGACCGCCACGATCAATCCGGGCGGCACGGTGGTCAGCGGCCTGGGCGAGCCGGGCACCACGGTGGAGGTGCGCAACGCCGCCGGGACCGTCATCGGCACCGGCACGGTCGCCCCCGGAGGGCTCTATGCGGTCACCCTGCCCAGCCCGCAGCTGGCGGGCGAAACGCTGAGCGTGGGCCTGCGCGACGGGGCGGGCAATGTCTCGGCGGCGGTGTCGATCGTCGCGCCCTTCGACATCGGCGCCTTCGACAACACCGCCACGGCGCTGGTCGACCTGGTCCCTGTCCAGACCAACGAGAATCTGGGCAGCGCCAATTATACCGCGCTGGTCTCGCTGGGGCTGGTCAACCTCGATGCGCAGGTGCTGGCCATCCCCAATGTCCAGTTTACCGTCGATGCGGGCCATACGCTGGCGGCGACCTTCACCTATGACTCGCTGGCCAATGTCGGGGTCGCCAGCGGCTATTCGGTGGTGGTCCAGCGGTTCAACGGGACCAGCTGGGTCGCGGTCGATGGCGGTGGCACGTCGTCGCTGCTGGAGGTCGGGCTGCTGAACGGCAACCTCGTCGCCAATGCCGATCTGGGGCCGGGCCAGTACCGCGCCTTCGTCACCTTCGACAATACGCTGGGCGTCGGGCTGCTGGGCGGGCTGAGCGTCACCGGGGTCGATTCCGACTTCACCGACATCGCGCAGGTCATACCCGCCGTCACCAACGGCAACGTCATCACCGATCCCGGCACCGGCGGCCAGATCGACGTGGTCAGCCCGCAGACGGTCGTGGAGAGCGTGACGCTGAACGGCGTGACGACGGCGGTGACGGCCGACGCCACGATCGTCGCGGGTCTATGGGGTACGCTGACCATCGCGCGCGACGGCAGCTACACCTATGTCCCCGATGCGAATGCGGCGGTGCTCGGCAAGGTCGACCGCTTCACCTACACGCTGCTCGACGCCTCGGACAATGAACGCGAGAGCGCCACGCTGACCATCACGATCGGCAGCCCCGACGTGACCGGCGCGCCGCTGGCCGTGAACGACGTCGCCACCGCCGCGGCCAGCTTCGTCAACGTGGTCGAGACGCGCGCGCCGGTCGTTGACACCAGCTTCACCACGCCGCTGGCGAGCATATTGTCCGGGCCGCAGACCGGGCGGGCCGTCGACAGCTTCACGGTGGACGCCAACAGCGTCGCCAACGTCACCCTGTCGGCGGTCATCGCGCCGGGGCTGGCGCTGCTGCCCAGCTATACGATCACCGTCACCAATGCGGCGGGCACGGTGGTCGGCACAAATTCGGGCACCGGCGTGGCGGGCATTGGCGGGGTCCTGGGCACCGGGCTCAGCGTGACGATGACCGGGTTGCCCTCGGGCACCTACAACTACACCGTCACCAGCACCAACGCGCTGGGCACCGGCTATACGAGCAGCGTCTATGTCGCCCAGACGGTCACCCATCTCGACCAGTTCGCGCTGACCGGCACGACCCCCGTCAGCGGCGACCTGCTGGCGAACGACGCGCCGGGCAGCGACTTCCTGGAAATCCGGATGTTGTCGGGCGGCCGCTTCGTCGCGGTGGGCGACACGCCGCTGACGCTGACGGGGGCGCACGGCACGCTGACGATCAACGAGGTCGGACAGTATAGCTACCAGCCGAGCACGACGCTGGGCTATTCGGCGGTCGATCCGGTGGACAGCTTCACCTATCAGATCGTCCAGCCCGACGGGCAGGTGGCGACCGCGCGGCTGGACGTCGCGGTCGACATCAACAACGGCGTCGCCCCGGCCTTCCCGGCCGCGACGATCACCGCGCTCGATGCCGATGGCATGGATCATCTGGCGCTCGACGTGGTGCCGATGATGGCGGACATCGACCAGCCCGCGCCGGTGGTCACCGCCGACCATGGCGATGCGCGCATCGCCCTGTCGCTGATGGAGGGCCAGGGCGATCTGGAGGCGGTGCTGACCCGCTATCTGGAGACGCAGCAGCCCGCGACCGTCACCCTGACCGACGACGATCGGGGATCGACCGCGATCGCCACTGATATCGGTCCCATCGACGCCGCGCCGATCGTCGACGATCCGCTGGGCTATCTGACCGTTTCGGCCGATCCCGAGCAGGAGAAGCTGGCGACCATGCACATAATGTGACGAATGCGGTCACCACTCCGGAAATGGACGTGATTGGGAGTGCCGAAGGCGCCAGTCTTCGGCACTTTTCTTTTTTTATTAAAGTAGTTTAGCCGAACTCCGGCGCTGGAGAGGCTAGGAAAGGCGCCTGATGAGAACAGAGTGGCGTGAACGCTACCAGCGACGATCGGAAAGGGTGATGGCGGCTGTTCTGGCGGTGATCATGGCAAGCCCTCCCGTATCGGCCGAACCGGCCGTCACGATGGAAAGCGCCATGCGCGAGGTGCTGGCCTGGCACCCCTCGGTCACGCAGGCCAGCGCGACGCTGGACGCGCGCGGCGAGGATGTCGAGGTTGCGCGCGCGGGCTATCTCCCCCGAATCAGCGCGGGCGTCGGCAGCGGCTATGACAGCCGGATCAGCACCGGCTGGCGCCCCCGGCCGCAACTGTCCGCCTCGCAGATGCTGTATGATTTCGGCAAGGTCGCGGGCGCGGTGGAATCGGCGCGCGCGGGCACCCGGATCGGGCGCGCCGACCTGTTGCTGGCGGTGGACGCGCTGATCCGCGACACCGGCTTTGCGATGATCGAGGTCCAGCGCAACGCCGCGCTGCGCGCCATCGCGATGGAGCAGCTGGCACGGATCGAGGATATCAGCGCGCTGGTCGAAAAGCGGTTCGGCAAGGGCGCGACGACGCGCTCCGACGCGCTCCAGGCCCAGTCGCGGGTCGCCGCCGCGCGCGCGACGCTGACCCGGATCGAGGCGGAACAGCGCCGCTGGACCACCAGCCTGTCCTTCCTGCTGGGCCGCGAGAGCGCGCCCGCGGTCGATCCGCAGGTGCCCGACTGGCTGTTGCGCAGCTGCGGCCGCGCGATGACAGTCGACTGGGCCGATGTGCCCGCGATCATGCGGGCCCGCGCGCAATATGAACAGGCGACCGCCGAGGCGCGGCGCGCCCATGCCGGTCGGCTGCCCACCATCGCGCTGGCGGGCGATGCCTCGGCCGATGTGTCGTCGCCCTTTTCCGACCGGAGCCTCTATAATTTCGGGTTGAACGTCACCAGCGACGTGTTCGGCGGCAATGCGGTGCGCGCCCGCGCGCGCAGCGCCGATTACGGCGTCCGCGCCGCCGAGGCCGCCGAGCGGCAGGCGCGCAACGAGGCGGGCCAGCAACTCGCCGAGGCGCAGCAGCAGATGGCCGGGCTGTCGCAACTGCTCGCCACGCTCGCCGAACGGCAGGACAATATGGTCGAGACGGGCAAGCTCTATCGCCTGCAATATCTGGAGATGGGCACGCGCACGCTGGTCGACCTGCTCAACGCCGAACAGGAATTGCAGCAGGCGCGCTTCGACGCGGCAAATACCCAGCATGACCTGCGGCGACTGGCGGTGGAATGCCTCTATGTCTCGGGCCAGGCGCGCGACGATTTCGGGCTGACCGGCACCAGCATCCGGGGGGTGACGCTGTGACCGCGCCCGCCGATGCGCAGGGCTGGATCGACATGATGGGCCAGGTCGCCCGCCATTACCGCATGCCCTTTGCCGAACAGCGCGCGCGGCTGACCGCACTATGGCAGGGCGAGGGCGACGAGGAGATGCGGGTCCGCGCGCTCGCTCGCGCCTCGGGCCTGTCGGTGCGCTTCGCCGCCCCGGCCAGCGTCCGGCTGACCAGCTGGCGGCTGCCGGTTATCGCGTGCCTGGCGGACGGCGAGCTGGCGCTGATCACCGCGATCGATGCCGGGGGGCAGGCGCTGTTCACCGTCGCGGGCGAGGGCGATCTGGCGGTCCAGCGACCGCTCGCCGCGCTGGTCGAACAGACCCGCGTCTTCGTCATCCCCCGCCCGTCGCGCTCGGCCGCCGATGTCCGCGTCGACAGCTATATCCGCCCCTTCCAGCCGCACTGGCTGCGCGACATCCTGCTCCAGGATGCGCGGGGCTACGGGCATGTCGCCATCGCCTCGGTCGTGACCAACTGCCTGGGGCTGGCGGGCGTGCTGTTCTCGATGCAGGTCTATGACCGGGTGGTCCCTGCCCAGTCGATGCCGACGCTCTATATCCTGTTCCTGGGCGTGCTGCTGGCGACCGGGTTCGATTATGTCCTGCGGCGGCTGCGGGTCGGCATCACCGATATCCTCGGCAAGCGCGCCGACCTACGGCTGTCCGACCGGGTGTTCGGCCATGCGCTGCGCGTCCGCAACCGCGCGCGGCCGACCTCGACCGGCACCTTCATCGCGCAGCTTCGCGATCTGGACCAGGTGCGCGACATGCTGACCTCGACCACCGTCGCGGCGGTGGCGGACCTTCCCTTCTTCCTGCTGTTCCTCGCCATCCTCTGCTTCATCGGCGGCACGCTGGCGCTGGTGCCGGTGGTGGCGCTGGTCGCGCTCCTGCTGCCGAGCCTCCTCGCCCAGCGGCGGCTGCGCGCGCATGCCACCGAGTCGATGCGCGAGACCTCGCTGCGCAACGCCCTGCTGGTCGAGGCGGTGCAGGGGATCGAGGATATCAAGACGCTCCAGGCCGAGGAGCGTTTCCAGCGCCAGTGGAACCATTGCAACGCGGTCGCGGGCGAGGCGCAGTTGCGCCTGCGCGGGCTGACCGCCAGCCTGTCGACCTGGGCGCAGAGCGTGCAGAATGCGGTCTATGCGACCGTGATCTTCGTCGGCGCGCCGATGGTCATCGCGGGCGACATCACGACCGGCGCGCTGGTCGCGACCTCGATGCTGGCCAGCCGGATGATGGCGCCGATGGGGCAGGTGTCGCACCTTCTCGGCCGCTATCAGCATGCCAAGGTCGCCGCGCAGAGCCTGAACCAGATCATGGCGCTGCCGGTCGACCACCCCGATGCCGAGCATCGCATCCCCCTGCCCTCGGTCGCCGGGCGCTTCGCGCTGCGCTCGGCAGTGTTCGGCTATGCCGATCCCGATGCGCCCCCGGCGCTGACCGTCCCCCGGCTGGATATCGCGGCGGGCGAGACGATCGCGCTGCTCGGCCGCAACGGGGCGGGCAAGTCCACGCTGCTGCAAGGCCTGTCGGGGATGCTCCAGCCGATATCGGGCGAGGTGCTGCTCGACGATCTCGCGCTGCACCAGATCGATCCCGGCGATGTCCGCCGCGACGTCGCGCTGCTGACCCAGGACAGCCGCCTGTTCCACGGGACGCTGCGCGAGAATCTGACCATGGGCGCACCGATGGCGCGCGACGAGGCGATCCTGGCCGCGCTCGCCATGGTCGGCGCGGTCGATTTCGTCCGGCGGCTGCGCGACGGGCTGGAGCACCGCGTGCTGGAGGGCGGGCGTGGCCTGTCGGGCGGGCAGCAACAGGCGCTGCTGCTCGCGCGGCTGCTGATCCGCCAGCCGCAGGTCGTGCTGCTCGACGAGCCGACCGCCGCGATGGACGAAACCGCCGAACGCCAGTTCATCGAACGCTTCCGCGAGTGGAGCCGGGGCCGCACCGTCATCGTCGCCACCCACCGGATGCGCGTGCTCGAACTGGTCGACCGGATCATCGTGATCGACCAGGGCCAGATATTGCTCGACCAGCCCAAGGCCAATGCGCTGGCGACCATGACCAAGGCCGGACAGGGCGGCGCGCGAAGCCAGGCGGCATGACCGCGCTGACCCATCCCGCCGACCTGCCCTTCGCCGACGAGGGCGGCGCGCCGCTGCTCGCGGCCAAGCGGATGACCTGGGTGCTGACCGCGCTGTTCGTCGTGGCGCTCGGCTGGGCCTGGTTCGCCGAGCTGGACGAGGTCGCGACGGGCAGCGGCCGGGTGGTGCCGACCAGCCGCGAACAGGTGCTGCAATCGCTGGAGGGCGGCATCCTCGCCAAGATGCTGGTCCGGCAGGACGATATCGTGAAGCCCGGCCAGATCCTGGCGCAGCTCGACCCCACGCAAGCCGGATCGACGGTCGAGGAAAGCGCCGCCAAATACCGCGCCGCGCTCGCCGCGCAGGCGCGGTTGCAGGCGGAGGTGAACGGCACGCCCCTGACCTTCTCGCCCGAACTGAACGCTTTCCCCGCGCTCAAGGCCGAGCAGCAGCGGCTATATGATGCACGCCGCCGCAGCCTGGCCAGCTCGATCGGGCTGATCGACGAGTCGCTCGCGCTGATCGGCCGCGAAGTGGGGATCGGGGAGTCCCTGATCGCGGTCGGCGCGGCCAGCAATGTCGAGGTGCTGCGCCTGAAGCGCCAGCGCGCCGATCTGGACCTGAAGAAATCGGACCTGCGCTCGCAATATATCGTCGAGGCGCGGCAGGACCTGGCCAAGGTCAGCGAGGAGGTGGAGGCGCTCGCCCCCGTGGTGCGCGGCCGCTCGGATACGCTCAGCCGCCTCACCCTGCGCTCGCCGGTGCGCGGCGTGGTCAAGAATATCGAGGTGTCGACCATCGGCGGCGTGATCCCGCCCAATGGCAAGATCATGGAGATCGTGCCGCTGGACGAACGCCTGCTGGTCGAGGCACGAATCGCGCCGCGCGACATCGCCTTCATCCGCCCCGGCCAGCGCGCCAGCGTCAAGATCACCGCCTATGACTATGCGATCTTCGGCGGGCTGGAGGGCAAGGTGAGCAGCATCTCGCCCGACACCATCCGCGACGAGGTGAACCCGGACGTCTATTATTACCGCGTCTTCGTGCGGACGACGGCGGATTCGCTGGTCAACAAGGCGGGCAAGCGCTTTCCGATCGTGCCCGGCATGATCGCCACCGCCGACATCCACACCGGCAGCAAGACGGTGCTGCAATATCTTCTGAAACCGCTCAACCGCGCGCGCGAGGCGATGCGTGAGCGGTAGTCGCCCCCACTCCCATCCCATCCCACGCCATCCCAGGGATGACCGTCATCCCCGGCCTCAGCTCAGGATATGTCGATGTCGAAAAACCTGGCAGCCCGCTACCCCGCCACCCATGGTCGCACGGCGATGTCGGCCGCGCCGATCCGGACGCATAACGGCCCCACCCTGCTCGCCCTCGCCCGCCAGATCCAGGCGATGCGCGCCAATACCGCCAAATTCTTTCCCCGCGACGTGTTTCGCGATTCCGCCTGGGACATGATGCTGGAGCTGTTCATCGCCGAGCAGCAGAACCGCCCCCTCTGCGTCAAGGAACTGATCCTCGTCTCGGGCGAAAGCTCGACCAGCGCGCTGCGCCGCATCGACCGGCTGGAGGGGGCCGGGCTGATCCGGCGACGGACCGACCCGGCGGATCACCGGCGGCTGGCCGTCACCCTGACCCAGCGCGGCACCGATGCGATGACCGCGATGCTGCGCCACCTGGACCTGTCGATGACCGAGGACGGGCGGCCGCAAAGCTGACCCGTCCCCGGCCGCATGGCGATCAGAAGCGCTGGTCCCACCCGATGGTGAAGGTCCGCCCGCGCCCGGCGAAGAAGGCCAGGTTGTCGTTGGGCAGACGGGTGTCGCTGTTATAGTCGATATAGAAGCGATCGAAGATGTTCTGCGCGCTGACATAGAATCCGCCGATCCGCGTCTGGTAGCGCAGATAGGCGTCGGTCACCGTGTAGCCGCCGAAATTGTTGCGCGGATCGGGATTGGCCTTGCCGTGGAAATTGCGCGCCAGATACAATTGCGTCTGCACCCGTGCCGAGACCGGGCCGGAGGCGAAGTCGGCCGCCACGTTCATCCGGTCGGGCGAGATGTTGGTGCCGTCCAGATCGGTGTCGACCTTGCCGTCCGGATTGCGCGTATCGCTGTCATATCTGCCGATCAGATGGGCATAGCCGGTCGACAGGCGCAGCCCCTCGATCGGCATCTTCATGCCCAGATTGAGCTCCAGCCCCTGGATCTCGACCCGCTGGCGCTGCACCTCGAAGATGCCGTTGCCCAGCGCGAGCAGCACCTGGCCCTTGTCGCTGGACGACCAGAAATAGGTGGCGCTGGCGTCCATCGGCCCGCGCTTCACCTCGACGCCGATCTCGCGATTGTTCGAGATGACCGGATCGATCGCGCGGAAGTTGCTGAGGTCGGTGCCGGGGGTGGACACCGCACGTGTGATGCGGCCGATATCGGCCATGGTGAAGCCCTGCGCATAGCTGGCATAGGCGCGGATGCCCTTCCACGGCTCCAGGATCACGCCGCCATTGTACAGCAGCTGGTCGAAACCCGGTTCGCCGCCCTTGACGCTGACGCCGCCATAGGTCGCCGCATTCTTGCCGTCATAGGTGTTGGAGGCGAGCGTGTGGTAATCGTTGATGCGGACCTTCACATTCTCCCACCGGACGCCGCCCGCCAGACGGACCACGCCGTCGAACAGCTTCAGATTGGCCTGGGCGAAGGGCGCCAGGCTGCGGAAATCGGCGGGTGGCACCCAGACGCGGTTGGTGATGATCAACCGCTGTTCCGACTTGTCCCACAGAGCGTCGAGGCCGATCGTCGCGACCAGCGCCTCGAACCCCGGCACCGCGCGTTCATAGCTGGCCCGCGCGCCCAGCTTGCGCGACCGGTTCTCCGACTGGTCGAGCAGCGTGCCGACCGGCGCGATCGCCGGGTCCTGGAAGGTCGCGATCGCCGTCGGCTCGCCGCCGAACGTGTCATAGGTGCGGTTGAAGAACAGCTGCGCCGTCAGGTTGCCGCCCGCTACATCGCTGTCGGTATAGGATAGCGACAGGGCCTCGGCCTGGTTGGCGGCGGGCTTGCCGGGCGGGTTGCCGCGCACCGCGCTGGTCGGCACGCCGGTCAGGCGATTGCCCGCCAGCGGCACGAACCGCCCCTCGCCGTCCAGCGTGTAGCGATTGGCGATCAGGTCCAGCCGCCCGGTGTCGCGCAACTGCACGCCCAGCCGCGCGAACAGGTCAAGCGCGTGCGAATCCTGCGTCTCGCCCTGCGTCAGGTTGATCCCGATCCGGCGATCCTGTGCATCGTAGAAGACGCCGCGCCGTTCATAGGACGCCCCTAGCGTCGCGTCGAAGATACCGGCCTTGTACTGGACGAGGCCCGCCGCCTTGCCGCCCAGCCCTTCGCCCTCGAACCCGTCGGCGGTGGTGCCCTGCACCAGCGCACGGCCCGACCAGCCCTCGGTCCGGGGTGGGCCGACCGTCACCTGGTTGATGATGCCGCCGGTCCCGCCGACGCCCTGAAGCGCGTTGGAGCCATAGATCAGCTCGACCCGGTCGATGAAGAAGCCGTCGATGGTGAAACCGTCGCGGCTGCCGTCGCGCAGCGGGGTCGTCTGCGGAATGCCGTTGATCGCATAGAGCGGCGAACGTCCGCGCAGCGTCTCCCCCGCCCCCGACAGCTTGCCGCGAGTCGGGGAAAAGCTGGGCGTCAGGACCGATATGGCATCGGTCGTGCTGCCCGAAATCGCGATCTGCTGGTCGAGCGCCGCCTTGTCGATGATGTCGATGGTCAGCGGCAGCGCGTTGGGCGGCAGGATGGTGCGCGCGGCGGTGACGACGACCTCCTGCTTGTCGGCCTCGTCCGCCGCGCCCTGCTCGGCGGCGGGTCGGACCTGCGCGACGGCGGGTGCCGCCATCGTCAACATCGCGACCGCGCTGCTGGCAAGCCACGCCCGGCGCAGACCCGACCGAGCATTCGCCCCAATCTTATGCATCATTACCCCCTCGAAACCATTGACCAGAATCGCGAGGCGCCCTAACGCTACTCATTATCAATAACAAGCCTGGATCGACCGTGATCTCGACGCGCACGATATTGTTTCAGGTCCACTGGTTTCTGGGCATCACCGCCGGACTGGTGCTGGCGGTGATGGGCGTGACCGGCGCGCTGATCAGCTTCGAGCCCGAGATCCTGGCTGCGACCAATCCCGGTATCGTGACCGTCACCCCCGGCCGGACGCCGCCTTTGCCCGCGCCCGCGCTGATCGCGCGCATCCAGGCGGAGATACCCGGCCTGCGCATCCAGCGGCTGATCGTCGAGCGCGATCCGACCCGTGCGGCGACGGTCGGCTATACGATCGGCGACAGCAAGAAGCGCGAACGCGCCTATGTCGATCCCGCGACCGGCGCGCTGCTCGGCGAACCGCGGGGCAGCGGATTTTTCGAGACGGTCGAAAATCTCCATCGCTGGCTGGCGCTGCCCGGCAAGGGCAATGGCATCGGGCGGCAATTGACGGGCTTTGCCGCGCTGTCGCTGATCTTCTTCGCGCTGTCGGGCCTCTATCTGCGCTGGCCGCGCCGCCCGCTGGACTGGCGCAACTGGCTGGTGCTCGACCTGCGCAAGACGGGGCGCAACCTCTACCGCGCGCTGCATGCGGTGGTCGGCGGATGGGTGCTGCTCTTCTACCTGATCAGCGCGGGCACCGGGCTATGGTGGTCCTATGGCTGGTATCGCGACGGTGTGCGCCATCTGCTGACGACCGAGCAGGTCGAGCATGGACGGCGCGGCGGCGGCGCGAAGGACGCCAGGCCCGACCTGCCGCGCGCCTGGAACAGTTTCACCCAGGCGACCGGCGGGCGCGACTATGAGCGGATCACCGCCTCGGTCCGCGACGGCGCCGTCCAGTTTCGCGCCAAGCTGCCCGGCGGACGGCACGACCGCGTGTCGGACGAGGTGACGGTGGACGGCGCGACCGGGCGGATCGTCTCCGACACGCCCTATGCGACGCGCCCGCTGGGCGACGATATCGTGACCAGCGTCTATGAGATTCATCGCGGGGCCTATTTCGGGCTGGTCGGGCGGATCGTCATGGCGCTGACCAGCCTGACCATGCCGCTGTTCACGGTGACGGGCTTCCTCCTCTATTTCGCGCGACGGCGACGCAAGAAGGCGCTGGGCGCGGTGCTGGCCGAGACGCCGGTCGCGGCCCCCGAAACCACGACGACGCTGGTCGCCTATGCCAGCCAGACCGGATCGGCCGAGCGGATCGCCCGGCTGACCGCGCAGGCGCTGCCCGATGCCGCCGCCGTGCCCGTGACCGCGCTCGACCCGGCGCGGCTGGCGGGCTTGCGGCAGCTGTTCGTCGTCGCCAGCACCTATGGCGAGGGCGAGCCGCCCGATGCCGCGCGCGGCTTTGCCCGGACGCTGGCCGAGGCGCCTGGCGACCTGTCGCATCTGCGCTATGCCGTGCTGGCGCTGGGCGACCGCGAATATAGCGATTTCTGCGCCTTCGGGCACCAGATCGACCGCTGGCTGCATGCGGGCGGCGCGGAGCGGCTGTTCGATGCGATCGAGCTGGACGGCGACGATGCCGATGCCCAGCGGCTGTGGCAGCAGCAGCTTGCCAGCCTGGGCGCGCGGACCGACCAGCCCGACTGGACCCCCGCGCCGATGGCCGACTGGCGGCTGGTCGAGCGGCGCCTGCTCAATCCCGGCAGCCATGGCGGTCCGACCTGGCACGTCGCGCTCGCCCCGGTCGACGGCGCGGCCGAATGGGCGGCGGGCGACATATTGGAAATCCTGCCGCAACAGGATGTCCGCCGGGTCATCGCCTTCCTGGCGACGACCGGCCTGCCCGACACGCCCGCGATGCGCGCGCGGCTGATGACCAGCATCCTGCCGCCCAAGGCGGGCCCCGGTTTCGATCCCGACACGCTGCGCCCCCTCGCGCACCGCGAATATTCGATCGCCTCGATCGCGGCGGCGGGCCGGGTCGAACTGATCGTCCGGCTCTGCACCGCCGAGGACGGGCTGCCCGGCCTGGGCTCCGGCTGGCTGTGCGGGGGCGCGGCCATCGGCTCGGTGGTCAAGGCGCGCGTCCATGCCAACCCCGCCTTCCATTCCCCCGCCGACCCCGCGATGCCGATCGTGCTGATCGGCAACGGCACCGGGCTGGCCGGGCTGATGGGCCATCTGCGCCAGCGCGCCGCGACCGGCGGCGGCCCCGCCTGGCTGTTCTGGGGCGAGCGGCATCCCGACCACGACGATTACCATGCCGCCGAGCGCCGGGCGCTGGGCCAGGCGGGCGTGCTGACCGGCATGGCGTCCGCCTGGTCGCGGCTGGGGACCGGCCCGCGCTATGTGCAGGACGTGGTGGCGATGGAGCGCGACACGATCCGCGCGGCGGTGGCGGCGGGCGCGACGCTCTATGTCTGCGGCAGCCTGAAGGGCATGGCGGGCGATGTGCACCGCACGCTGACCGAGCTGCTCGGCGACGCGGCACTGGAGGAGATGGCGGCGACCGGGCGTTATGCCCGCGACATCTATTGAGGGTCCGCCCCCTCAGGCATGGCCGCGCGCCGAATGGCCCAGGCGGGTGAAGAAGCTGCGCGCGACATGGCACTGGGCGACGTCCCATTCGGGATGCCATTGCACCGCCAGCACGTCCGCGCCGCAACCGGGGGCGCGGAATGCCTCGATCAGCCCGTCCTCGGCATCGCGCGCCTCGACCACCAGGCCATAGCCCAGCCGGTCGACACCCTGCTGGTGGACCGAATTGACCTCCAGCCGCCGATCGCCGCCCCGCCCCGCCAGCACGCCGCCGGGCATCAGGTCGACGGGGTGATGATGGCCGAACAGCGACTCGTAGCTTTCGTCCCAGCTGCCGCGATGATGCCGCGCCGAGCCGCCCAGGCAGGTCAGCGACCCGCCGAACAGCACGTTGATCTCCTGCATCCCCCGGCAGATGCCATAGACGGGCTTGCCGCGCTCGATCATCCGCCCGCCCAGCGCCAGCGCGACCGAGTCGCGCCGCGGGTCGCACGCCTGGGGCGCGAGTTCGGCGCAGTCGCCATATTGCGCGGGCGCGACATGCGAGCGTCCCCCGGTCAGCAACAGGCCGTCGAGCATGTCGGCCATCATCACCGTGTCGACCGCCTCCGGGATGGCGGGGATCAGCACGACGCTGGCACCGCCCAGCTTGACCAGCGGATCGATGAAGCGCGTCGCCACCGCCTGGATCGGCCGGTTCGCCTCCTCGTTCCCGCACATCAGACCGATGATCGGCTTGCCGCCCCGGATCATGCCCGTCCCTCCAGTTCCTGGCGTAGCGCGCGGCCCTCCGCGATGGCCAGGGCCTGCGCCTCGGGCTGGACCAGCACGCTGTCGGGCGCGGCATCCGCCAGCAGCCAGACATTGCCGCCGATCACCGAGCGCGCGCCGATCGTCACCCGGCCCAGGATCGTCGCGCCGGCATAGACGATGACGTCGTCCTCGACGATCGGATGGCGCGCGAAGCGGTCGCGCGGCGAACGCGGCGCGGTGCCCAGCGCCGAACGCGCACCCAGCGTGACATGCTGGTACAGCCGCACCCGCTCGCCGATGATCGCGGTCTCGCCGATGACGACGCCGGTGCCATGGTCGATGAAGAAATGCCGCCCGATCGTGGCACCCGGATGGATGTCGATCCCGGTCCGCTCATTGGCGAGTTCGGAGATCATCCGCGCCACGATGGGCGCGCCCAGTTCGTTCAGTTCATGCGCGATGCGATGATGCAGGCTGGCGGTCGCGCCGGGATAGCAGAGCAGGATCTCGTCGACGCTGCGCGCCGCGGGATCGGCCAGGAAGGCGGCTTCGACATCGCTGTCGATCAGGTCGCGGACTTTGGGAAGGGTGGCGCCGAACAGCCGGGCGATCAGCGCGGCCTGTTCGGGCGGGAAGGCGGCATCGGCGTCCTTCTGCCAATAGGCCAGCTCCGCCCCGATCTCGCGCTCCAGCGCGGTCAGCCCGGCGAGCAGCTTGGCGGCGACGAAACGGTCCTCCTCCACCCCCGCCCCCCGAAAATGGCCCAGACGGCGCGGATAGAGCGCGGCGGCGATCAGCGCGACGACATCCTCGACCCCGGCGCGCGAGGGGAAACGCTCGACGTCGCGGCCCGCATCCTGCCGCTGCCGCCAGCCGTCGCGGGCGCGGCGCAGCCCCGTGACGATCGCGTCGATGCCGGTCGCGGCATCGGGGGCGGCGCGGTCGGTCGGGGTCAGGGCTTGGGTCGACATGATGATCCTCCGACCGGCAACATATCCCACTTGGCGAATGGGATATAACAGAAATGCTACGTCCCTATAAAGCACGGGCTTTGCTTAACGGGCGGTTGCGCGGCTCGGGGGGCTGGGGCAGGGTCGGTGCACCATCATGGCCCGGTCGGCGGGAGGGAGCCCGCCCGGCCGATCGTCCCACGGCCCCATCCATTCCCCGGAACACCGCGACGATGACCATAGCGCGCCAGACGACGCTGACCCGTTTCCTGATCGAGCAGCAGCGCCGCTCGCCGGAGACCTGCCCTCCCGAACTGCGCCTGCTGATCGAAACCGTGGCGCGCGCGTGCAAGGCGGTGAACCAAGCGATCTCCAAGGGCGCGCTGGGCGATGTGCTGGGCTCGCTAGGCAGCGAGAATGTGCAGGGCGAGGTCCAGAAGAAGCTGGACGTGATCGCCAACGACCTGTTGCTCGACGCCAATGAATGGGGCGGGCACCTGGCCGCCATGGCGTCGGAGGAGATGGAGACGATCCACCGCATCCCCAACCGCTATCCCAAGGGCGAATATCTGCTGCTGTTCGATCCGATCGACGGGTCGAGCAATGTCGATGTCGACCTGTCGGTCGGGACCATCTTCTCGGTCCTGCGCGCGCCCGAGGACTGCGCGGGGCGCGAGGTGACCGAGGCGGACTTCCTGCAACCCGGCCGCGATCAGGTGGCGGCGGGCTATGCGATCTACGGGCCGCAGACGCTGCTGGTGCTGACGGTCGGCGACGGGGTGTATGAATTCACGCTCGACCGCGAGCTGGGTTCGTGGCGGCTGACCGACGGGCCGATGCGAATCCCGGCGGGGAACCGCGAGTTCGCGATCAACATGGCGCGCCGCCGCCAATGGTCGCCTGGCATCGCGCGCTATATCGAGGAACGCATCCTGGGCACCGAGGGGCCGTGCGGGGTGGATTATAACATGCGCTGGACCGCCTCGATGGTGGCGGACATCCACCGCATCCTGAAGCGCGGCGGCGTGTTCCTCTATCCGGGCGACCACCGCCAGTCGGGCAAGGCCAAGCTGCGCCTGCTGTACGAAGCCAATCCGATGAGCTTCCTGATCGAACAGGCGGGCGGCGCGGCGATCGACGGCGCCATCCCGATCATGGATGTCGAGGCGATCGGCCTGCACCAGCGCGTCGGCGTGGTGCTGGGCGATGCCGAGGAGGTGGCGCTGGTCGCGGAATATGGGCGAACGGGGTGAGGGATTCCCTTGGCCTTCGACTTCGCTCAGGCTGAACGGAGGCCCGGGCAGGTTATAGAAATTCAGACATCCCTATGACCCCGGCGAAGGCCGGGGCCCAATTACCATGTGGCTGGAAAGACGGGATGAACCTGCCTCCCCCGCTTTGCCTGGCGCGCTATCGGCCGGGTGGCCGCCTGGGCCCCGGCCTCCGCCGGGGTCAACAGGGATATTGGCCTACTCCCCCCCTCCGTTCAGCCTGAGCGAAGTCGAAGGCCAAGGGAATACCTATCCGTCCGGTCCGTCCCCTACCCCCGCCCCACCGACTCGCGCACGACCAGTTCAAAGGCCATCACCCGGTCCTCCACGATCCGCGAGCGTAGCGCCGCCAGCACCTGCTCCACCGCGCCGAACGCCATCTCCTCGACCGGCTGGCGGATAACGGTCAGCGGTGGCCAAACCCGCGATGCGATCGCGGTGTCGTCGAAACCCGTCACCGCCAGGTCATCGGGCAGGCGCAGCCCCATGCGGTGCGCCTCGCCGATCAGCCCGGCGGCCATGTCGTCGCTGCTGCACAGGATCGCGCTCGGCCGGTCCGCCAGGCCCAGCAGGACCCGCCCCGCCGCCGCGCCGGACAGCGGATCGAATCCGCTCTGGATCACCAGCGCGGGATCATAGGCCAGGCCCGCAGCCGCCAGTCCGTCACGAAAGCCCGCCAGCCGCTCGTCGGCGACCGAAAAGCGTTGCGGCCCGGCGATGAAGCCGATCCGCCGGTGCCCCGCCTGTGCGACATGTGCGGTCATCGCAGCCATCGCCGCGCGGTTGTCGATCCGGACGGTGGCGATGTCGGGCAGCGCCTGCCCCGTCGCGATCGCCGCCGCCGCGACGCCCAGCTCCTCGAACAGCCCCGATCCGCTGAGCAGCTCGGCAAAGGGCGGCACGAGCAGCACCCCCGCCGCCCCGCTCTGCACCAGCGCGCGCACCGCCGCCTCGGCCGCGTCGCGGGTCAGCCCTTCCTCGCCCTGCGCGATGAATTGCAGCCCGCGCGCATTGCTGGCGCGCAAGGCCCCCAGCAGCACCGAGTCGATGAAGGGCGTGCTCCGGTCGCTATAGACCAGCCCCAGCATGGTCGCGCGCGCCTTGGCCAGCCGACGCGCGGCCACATTGGGGACATAGCCCAGTTCCTCGATCGCCGCGAGCACCGCCGCGCGCGTGGCGGCACCGACCCGGCCCGCGCCGTTGATGACGTTGGACACCGTCATCGCCGACACGCCCGCCCGCTCGCCCACCGCGCGGATGGTGACGCCTTCGGGGCGCCTGGCGGTCATGCGCGGGAGGTCAGACGGCGCCAGCCTTCAGCCCCTTGACCGCGTGATCGGCCGCGCGCGCGGTCAGCGCCATGAAGGTCAGCGACGGGTTGACGCACGACACCGACGCCATCTGCGCACCATCGGTCACGTACAGGTTCGACGCGTCATGCGCCTGGCTCCATTTGTTGAGCACCGAGGCACGCGGGTCCGCCCCCATGCGCGCGCCGCCCATTTCGTGGATCGCGTCGCCCGGCACGTGCTCCTGCTCGCCGCTGGTCACGTTCCTCAGCCCCGCCGCGCGCAGCATCGCCTCGCCCTCGCGCCGGGCGTCGGCCATCATCTTCAGTTCGTTGTCGCGGAAGGTCACGTCGAACTTCAACAGCGGCACGCCGAAGCGATCGACCTTGCTGGCATGCAGCGAGATGCGATTGTCCTCATAGGGCAGGCATTCACCGAACGCGCCCATGCTGAACTGCCAGGGACCATAGCGGCGCATGCCATGCTTCATCTCCGCGCCGAAGCCGACCGGCTTGGCGGCATTGCGATAGGCCGAGCCCTGATAGCCATAGCCGCGCCGGAAGCCCAGCCCTTCGTCGCCCTTCAGATTGCGGAAGCGCGGCACATAGACCCCGCCCGGACGGCGACCATATTCGATCAGATCCTCCATGCCGGGAATCTCGCCCGACACGCCGACGCGGAAGATATGGTCCATGACATAGCGGCCCAGCGTCCCGCTGCTGTCGAAATGGCTGCGCTCCGAGCCGGGCGCGCGCGAGTTCATCAGGATCTGCACCGATGCCATGGCCGAGGCGCAGACGAAGACGAGATTGGCGGCCACCGTCTGCGCCTGCCCCGTCTTGGCATCGACATAGCGGACGCCGGTGACCTTCTTGCTGGCGGGGTCATAGTCGATCCCCGTCACCACCGCGTCCGATTGCAGCGTCAGCCGCCCGGTCGCGCGCGCGGCGGGCAGCGTCACCGCCTGGGTCGAGAAATAGGCGCCGAACGAGCATCCATTGCCGCACTGGTTGCGGAACTGGCATTTGGTGCGGTTCTGGTCGGGCTTGTCCTCGGTCATGTTGGACAGGCGGGTGTTGATCAGCTTGCGGCCCGGAAACTGGCCCTCCAGCCGCTCCTTCAACCATTTCTCCGCGACGTTCATCGGGATCGGCGGCTGGAACTCGCTGTCGGGCAGATAGGGCAAATTCTCGCGCGAACCCGATACGCCGATATATTTCTCGACATAGCTATACCACGGCGCGACGTCGTCATAGCGGATCGGCCAGTCGGCGGCGACGCCCTCGCGCTTGTTCGCCTCGAAATCGTCGGGGCTCCAGCGGAAAGACCAGCGGCCCCAGATCAGCGACTTGCCGCCGACCGCGCCGGGGCGGATCCAGTAGAATTTGCTCCCCTCGTCATAGGCATAGGGGTTCAGCCGGTCGTCATTGTAGAATTTCTGGTTGCTGGGCGCGACATAGCCCTGTTTGGCGATGAAATAATCGCTCTCCACCAAGGGCTTGGGCATGATGTTGCGCGCGGGCACCTCGAAAGGCGGCTTGCCGTCATAGGGATAGCCCTCGCCATGCTCGACCATGACGCCCCGGTCGAGCATCAGGACGCGCAGGCCCTTTTCGGTCAGTTCCTTGGCGGCGAAACCGCCGCTGATCCCCGACCCGATCACGATCGCGTCGAAACGGTTCGTCGCCGCCATGGCCTATCCTCCCTATATCGTTCTTGTCGTTTTAGAATCGAAGCGCTTGCAGCGTCCGGAAGCTGGTCGTGATGTCGGGCAGGTACGGCGCGGGCGCCTGGTCGTTCTCGACATAGAAATGCTTCACGCCGGCCAGCCCGTTGAGCTTGAAGAGTGCGGCGAAGTCGATCTTGCCCGCTCCCACCGCGGTCATGCTGCCATCGGCGCGCGCGTCCTTGACGTGATAGGCATAGATGCGCCCCGCCAGCCGCCGGATCAGCGCCGCCGCATCCTCGCCCGCATGGATCGCCCAATAGAGATCGATCTCGACCTTCACGAGCTTCGGGTCGGTGCCCTTGAGCAACCGGTCATACAGGCTGACGCCGCCGGGCTTGTTGGTGAACTCGAAGTCGTGATTGTGATAGGCGAAGCCCAGCCCCGCCTTCTTCAACTGCTCGGCGAAGCGGTTGATGTTGGGCAGCGCCGCGTTCCAGCCCGCCTCGGTCCGATGCTCGTCGGTCATATAGGGCAGGATGACGGTGTCCGCGCCCAGCGTCTTCGCCATGGTCACGCATTTCCCGAAATTGCCGAGCAGCGCGTCATAGGGGACATGGACCGAGGGCGCCTTCAGCCCCAGCCGGTCCTGCGTACGGCGGAGCATGGCATGGTCCATCGCGTCATAGCCGCCCCCGCCATATTCAATCTCGCGGTACCCGATCCTCGCCACCGCCTCGAGCGTCTTGACCGGATCGGCCGCGAACAGCTCGCGGATCGTGTAGAGCTGGAGCCCGATGGCGCCCAGCCGCGCGGCCTGCGCCATCCCCGGCAGCAGTGCGCCCGCGCCCAGCCCCAACCCCGCGCCCATCAGCGAACGACGATCGATCATGCCGAATATACCTTGTTGACCTGAGAATAGGGGAAGGCGCCGTTATACTCGCCGGGCACGGGCAGATATTCGCGTTCCTGCGTGATGCCGATCTCCGACGTGTAATAGCCGGTGATGACCAGTTGCCGGAACGGCTCGAAGAAGGCGCGGCCCTCGGGCAGCACGCCCTCCATCGCCTCGGTCAGCAGCGTGTCCTGCTGCGCCGCCGTCGCCTTGGCGGCGGCCACCTTGTTGACGCTCTGGCTGCGCGCCTCGATCGCGTTCAGCCCGGCGATGATCGGCACCCGGTCGGGGGGCAGCGACCAGTCGGCCAGTATCTTCTCGATGAATTCGGGCACCCCGGCGGCGATCGCGCCGGGCGTATCGGTGGTCGGCAGCACGCGTTCGGCCAGCGCGGTCATCGTCGCGCGCTGGACGGGGGTGAAGACCGCCACGCTGGGCGGGCCGTTCGAGATGACGGGAATGGCGCCGCGCGTCTGCTCGACCGCGCCCGCCGCACGGGCGATGGGCGCGAACAGCGCGGAGCCGAACATGGCGGTGATCCCCGCCAGGGCATGTCTGCGGTCGATATGGGGGTGGGCGATCATCGGGCATCCTCCGGCAGGTCCTGCGCGATCGCCTCGGGCGGCAGCGGGCGGACCCAGATGTTGCGGAACGAGACGGGCGAGTCGTGATCCTGAAGCTGGATCGGCGCGGCATCACCATGCGCCTGATATTTCTCGACCTGCCGCCAGACGGTGGTGCCCAGCATCGCCTGATGGTTCTGGACGACGACGCCGTTCAGCAAGGCGGTGACATAGGCGGGGCGGAGCAGCTTGCCGTCGCCGCCGAAGCGCGGCCGCTCGAAGATGATGTCGTAGCTTTGCCACTCGCCGGGCTTGCGCGCGGCGTTCACCAGCGGCGGCTTCCAGGCATAGACCGCCCCCACCTGCCCATCGGCATAGGTCGGGTTGTCATAACCGTCGAGGATCTGCACCTCATAGCGTTGCATGAACCAGATGCCGCTATTGCCCCGGTCCTGCGACGATTTGCGCGGCGGGTTGGGCGATCGGAATTCGAGGTGGAGCTGGACATCGCCGAAGCTCTGCTTGCTGACCAGCACGCTCTCCGCCTTGCCGTCGCGCGGCGGCACGGTCAGCATGCCCCCCTGAAGCAGCCATGGCTTGCCGCTGGCCGTCCAGGCGTCCAGCGAGCGCCCGTCGAACAGCACCACCGCATCCGATGGCGCGCCGCCGGGCTGCGCGGCCGGGGTCACGACGCGCGGCGCGGGCCGGTCCGGATCATGGACATGCCATTGGCCACCGGGCAGCATCGGCGTGTCGCGAAACCCCATGCCCGGCTTGTCCTGGGCCACCGCGCCGCTCGCCACGGCCAGCGCGATCAACGATAGCATCCGCATCGCTTCCCTCCTCATGCTGTAGGATCGATCGCGCGGTAGGCGGCGATCAGTCTCTCTTCGCCCGCGCGGCCCTTGACCGAATTGCCATGTTCCATGCCGATCACCCCGGCATAGGCCTGTGCTTTCAGAAAGCGGCAGATATTGGCATAGTTGATCTCGCCGCTGCCCGGCTCGTTGCGGCCGGGATTGTCGCCGAACTGGATATAGCCGATCTCGTCCCAGCAGAGTTTCAGGGTCGGGATCAGATTCCCCGACTGGATCTGCTCGTGATACAGGTCGGCCAGCACCTTGACGCCCGGACTGTTCGCCCCGCGCGCGACCGCATAGCCCTCCGCGATCGACTGCATGAAGACGCCGGGATGGTTGGTCCGGGTGTTGAGCGGCTCCATCACCAACGCCATCCCGTGCGGCGCGACGATGTCCCCTGCGCGACGCATCACGTCGATGATCCGCCCCATCTGGATCGCGGGGTGAAGACGCTTGTCCATGAAGCCGGTGACGACGGTCATCCGCGTCGCGCCGACCCGCTTGGCGACCTCGACCGCGCTCGTCACATCGGCGAGGAAGCCCTGCCGCTCGGCATCGTCGTCACCGCCCAGCAGCGGCCGGGACTCGGACCATTTGGGCATGGACGCGACGAACACGCCCATCGTCATCTTCCGGTCGCGCAGCGCCTTGGCGATCGCTTCCTGTTCGGCCACCGGGCGAAGGCGATATTCATTGTCCTCCCAGGCCCAGAAACCCTGATCGGCGGCATAGGCGATCTGTTCGACCGAGCTGTCGCCCCGGCTGGCAAAGCTGCCCAGATGCGGCGCGAAGCCCAGGGTGAAGCGCGCTGCGTTGGACGACCGGCTTGCCTTCTGCGCCATCAATGCTGCGGCGGGAACGGCGGCGGCGATCCCGCCCAGGATGGTGCGTCGCGACCAGCTCATGCGACGGTCTCCATGACAGGGCGGTGAGGACGGCGGCGCTCGGCCAGCCAGATGCCGCCAAAGACGAACAACAGGATCACCGGCACGATCGCCAGCCGTGCAAAGGACTGCGACGCCGCCGCATCCTCGACCTGGCGCAGCGCCTCGCCGGTCAGCCGCTTGAACGCTTCCGGCCCACCGGCCAGCTCGACCTTGGCGGCATCGAACATCGCGCCGAGACGCGGCAGGACGAAGAAGCTCGCCAGCGCGCCCGCCGATCCGACCAGCCCCAATGCCCAGGCCCCACCGCGCGGATACCGCTCGGCCACCGAGGCCAGCATGGTCGGCCACATCGCACAGACGCCCAGCCCCCAGACGGTCGAGGCCAGCACCGCCGCCACCGGCGACTGCGCGCGCGACAGCAGGAACAGGCCGATCCCCGCCATCAGGCTCGACACCCAGAGCAGCCCCGGATTGGACAGCCGCCCCGCGATCCGCCCGGCGAAATGGCGGAACACGAACATCAGCGCGCTGACATAGACGAGCAGCAATATGCCGCGCATCCCGACCCGGCTGCTCAGCGCCACGTCGAGCCATTGCCCCGGTGCCAGTTCGGACGCCGCGGTCAGGAACATCGCGCCGAACCAGACGAAGAAGCTCGGCCGCTTGAACACCTCGGCGATCATCCCGCCGAACCCGACATCGCGCACTTCGCGGGGGACCGGCGGGAAACGGGTGGTCGCCGCCATCACCAGCACGCCCAGCGCGGGGATCAACACCAGCGCCATGATCGCCTGCCACGAGAGGGTTTCCGCCAGCAGCACGCCCGCCAGGCCGCCGACGATCAGTCCGCCGGGATACCAGGCGTGCAGCACGTTCAGCCGGTGCGTCGTCTCTTCCGGATAAAGCCGCGCGGTCAGCGGGTTGATCGATGCCTCCGCCAGACCCCAGCCGATGCCGCTGAGCAGCATCCCGCCCCAGACGATGTGATAGACCGCCATGCCGCTGGCCAGCGAGCCCGCCCCGACGATCGCTGCCGTCCCGACCAGAAAGCACAGGCCGCATCCGATCAGCATCTGCCGCGCGCCGATCCGGTCGAGCAAGGCGCTCGCCACGAACAGCGTCGCCGCAAAGCCCAAAAAGGCCGAACCCAGCGCCGATCCGATCAGTTCGCCCGCCTCGACCGGCGCGATGGGATCGATCCACTGTGCCTTCAGGCTGCTCGCCACCGCCGCGCGCAACGCCGCGCTGGCGGCGGCCGTGAACAAGGCCAGCACGCTCAGCCAGAACAGACGCGACCGATTGTCCGGTACCGCTTCCATGCCCCACTCCCGCTTTTATTTTTTGTCAGACTTTACCTTCCGAAGCGGATGGTCAAGCCATTGAATTGCTTAAATTCCTAACCAGCGTCTATTCGCCGCCGGATCGCCCCCACCGGCGAAATCGTCAAAGGCGCGCTCGGCCCGGCGGATCATATGGGCGGCGATGAACGGAGCCCCTTCGCGCGCGCCGTCCTCCGGGTGCTTGAGGCAGCATTCCCATTCCAGCACCGCCCAACCGGCATAGCCATATTGGGTCAGCTTCGAGAAGATCCCGCCGAAATCGACCTGCCCGTCGCCCAGCGAGCGGAACCGCCCCGGTCGGTCGACCCAGTCGCTGTAACTGCCATAGACACCCGCGCGGCCGGTCGGGTTGAACTCGGCATCCTTGACGTGGAACATGCGGATGCGGTCGTGATAAAAGTCGATGAATTGCAGATAATCCATCGCCTGCAGCACGAAATGGCTGGGGTCGTAGAGGATGTTGGCGCGGGCATGGCCGCCGACCGAATCCAGGAACCGCTCGAGGGTCGTTCCGTCGTGCAGATCCTCGCCGGGATGGAGTTCGTAGCAGAGGTCGACGCCCTCCTCCTCGAACGCATCCAGGATCGGCTGCCAGCGCTTGCCGAGTTCGGCAAATCCTTCCGCGACCAGCCCGGCGGGCCGCTGCGGCCAGGGATAGACGAAGGGCCAGAGCAGCGCGCCCGAAAAGGTCGCGTGTGCCTTCAACCCCAGCCGCCGACTCGCCCTGGCGGCGTATCCGAGTTGCTCGACCGCCCAGGCCTGTCGCTCGGCGGGTTTGCCCCGCACCGCCTCGGGCGCGAAGCCGTCGAAGGCGGCGTCATAGGCCGGGTGGACCGCGACCAGCTGCCCCTGCAAATGGGTCGAGAGTTCGGTGATCGCGACGCCCGCCTCGGCACAGCGACCGGCCAGGTCGTCGCAATAATCCTGGCTCTCGGCGGCGGTCTTCAGATCGATGCAACGCGCGTCCCAGGTCGGGATCTGCACGCCTTCATAGCCCGCCTCGGCCATCCATCGCGCCGCCGAGTCCAGCGTGTCGAACGGGGCCGCATCGCCCATGAACTGGGCCAGGAAGATGCCCGGCCCGCGCATGGTGGGCGCCGTACTCACTTGGCGGTCTCGGCCTTGAGATAGGCGATCAGCGCGGCGCGCTTGGCCGGATCGGCGACGCCGATCGGCATCCGCGTGCCTGGCACCTTCTTCATCGGGGCGGCGATGAACTCGTTCAGCGTCTTGTCGTCCCACTTCAAGCCCGAGGCCTTCATCGCGGGCGAATAGTTGAAGCCGGGCACCGACCCGGCCTGCCGCCCGAACACCCCGTTCAGATTGGGACCGACGCCGTTCCGTCCGCCCTTGTTGAGCGTGTGGCAGGCGCGGCAGGCGGCAAAGGCCTGTGCCCCCGCAGCGGGGGCCGATTGCGCAGTCGATGGCGCATTGGCAGCGATGACGATGGTCATGGCACCGGGCAATGCGGCCAGCCAGAGCAGCTGCCTCATCCTCACTCTCCTGTCATTTTCTTTACCAGACTCGCTGGTTCGCGATCGAGTTTACCGCTAAACCGTCGGCGTGCAAGCATCGAATGTCGCCATGGGAGCGACCGGGGCAAAGGAGAGGATGATGGCGAAGCGCAGGTTGCGGCTGGCGATGGCGGGTGGCGGCGAAGGGGCCTTTATCGGGGCGATCCACCGCATGGCCGCGGCGCTGGACGGGGATTGGGATCTGGTCGCGGGCGCGTTCAGCAGCGATCCGCAGCGCAACCGCCGGACGGGCGAACAGCTGGGCCTGTCCCCCGACCGGGTCCATGACACGCTCGACGCGCTGCTGGCCGACGAGCGTGCGCGTGCCGCCGGGGACCGGATCGATGCGGTCGCGATCGTCACGCCCAATCACCTCCACGCCCCCATGGCGATCGCCGCGCTGAATGCCGGTTTCGCGGTATTCAGCGAAAAGCCGATGGCGATGAACCTCGCCGAAGCCCGCGCCATCGCCGAGGCCGCCCGCACCTCGGGCCGGCTCTATGCGCTCGCCTTCACCTATAGCGGCTATCCGATGGTCGAGGAGGCGCGGGCGCGGGTGGCGCGCGGCGATTTCGGCGCGATCCGGCTGATCCATGTCGAATATATCCAGGGCTGGCTGAGCCGCCCGCTCGACCGCGAGGGCAACAAACAGGCCGAATGGCGCACCGACCCGGCGCGCGCCGGGCTGGGCGGCTGCCTGGGCGATATCGGCACCCATGCCTTTCAACTGGCCGAGCATGTCTCGGGCCACCGAGTGGCGGCCTTGTCGGCGGACGTAACGACCCATGTCGACGGGCGGATGCTCGACGACGATGTGAACGTGCTTCTCCGCTTCGACGGCGGCGCGCGCGGCACGCTGCGCGCCACCCAGGTGGCGGCGGGCGAGGAAAATGGCCTGCGCCTGCGCATCCATGGCGAGAAGGGCGGGCTGGAATGGTCGCAGATGGAGCCGAACACGCTCACCCTGCGCTGGCTCGACCGCCCGGCGGAGATCGTCCGCGCGGGCGGGCCGGGGCTGGCCGACACCACCCTGCCCCGCCAGCGCACGCCGGGCGGCCACCCCGAAGGCTATATCGAAGCCTTCGCCAATCTCTACCGCGCGGTCGCCCGGACGCTGGACGAGGATGGCCCGGCAGAGGGCGGCGCGATCGGCGCGGCGGAATGGTTTCCAGGATTGGTGCCGGGGTTGCGCACCATGGCCTTTGTCGAGGCCACACTCGCCAATGCGGCGTCGGACGAGAAATGGACGGCGTTTCCCGAAGTCGATAGCATCGGGAAAATGGCTGAACTTTAGGGAAAGATGGTTCGACTACGATGGCCGGCACACGCAACCTGTCGGATTATCCCGACCTGTCGACGCCCCGGCTGTCCTTGCGACGGCTGGCGACACGGGATGCGGCGGCGATCGTCCGGATCGTGGGGCAATGGGATGTCGCACGCCGACTGGCCCGCGTACCCCATCCCTATACACCGGACGACGCCCGCTTTTTCCTGGAGCAAGTGGCGCCGCAGGAGTGGATCTGGGCAATCACCAGAACGGGTGCGGACGCGCTGATCGGCGTCATCGGCCTGACGCCGGACAAACGCGATGACCGGGCCGAACTCGGCTATTGGCTCGATCCTGACCAATGGGGCGGCGGGCTCATGACCGAAGCGGGACAGGCGGTGCTGTCCCATGCATTCGGACCGTTCGGCCTGTCGGTCGTCACCTCGTCCTATTTCGAGGATAATCCCGCTTCGGGGCGGGTGCTGGCCAAGCTGGGTTTCATGGAAACGGCGCGGACCATGCGCTCTTGCCTGGCCATGGGCCGTGACGTTCCGTCGGTGGAGGTGCAGCAACTCAGAAGAGCGTAAAGGCGTCAGGCCTTTCGCCCCCGCACGATCCCGACTGCGCCCGCCAGTACCGCCGCATCCTCGGCAAAGCCCGTTTTCGTCTGGCCATAACGGCCCAGCGCCGTCATGCGTCCGCGCCAGCCGGGATAGGAGGCGATCACCGCCGTCACGCCGCCGACCGCCGCGCCCAGCCAGCGATGCTTTGGGCTGGCGAGCGCCGCGCCTGCGATCGCCGAGGTGGTGAAGCGGGCCGCGAGGCCGATCGGCACGATCCGGTCGGGCGCGGTCTTCTGCTTGTCACCCGCCATCTCGCCGATGGCCAGCGCCAGCGTGCCCGCCGCGACCAGCGGGTTGGCGAGCCATTTCAGCGGCCCCTTGCCCAGCCGCAATTCCCCACGCGCCGCCGCGATCGACACGGCGGCCAGCGGGGTCATGGCGCGCTGTCCGCCGACCAGACCCATTTTGAACGATGCGAGCATGACGCGACCCTTTTCGTGAAACCCATGACGAGCGGCACCAATCCCGCCGCCCGCCACCGGGTTCCCGGCGGCCTGTGGTGCCCCCTTTCCCACGGCGTCCCGACTGCGCCATGATGCGGGCATGAAACCCATCCTCCCCCTCGCCGCGCTGCTGTCGCTGGCCGCCTGTTCCTCCAACACCCAGCCCACGGGTCTGAGCGAGGAGGAGAACCGCCAGCTCAACGAGGCCGCCGCCATGCTCGATGCTAATGCGGTCGATCTGAACGCGATGGCGCCTTCGAACGTTACGGGGGAAACATCCCATGATACCGAGGGTTAAGCGTCCATGACCGACAAGAATCTGCGCCGCCTGGGATCGACCGACCTGATGATCGCGCCCCTGGTGCTGGGCGGCAATGTGTTCGGCTGGACCGCCGATCGCACGGCGAGCTTTGCGGTGCTCGACGCCTTTGTCGAGCAGGGCGGCACGATGATCGACACCGCCGATGTCTATTCGGCCTGGGTCGACGGCCATCAAGGCGGCGAGTCCGAGGCGATGATCGGCGAATGGCTGAAGGCCAGCGGAAAGCGCGACCGGGTGCTGATCGCGACCAAGGTCGGGATGCTGCCCGGCGAAGGCGGCGAGAAGCTGGCGCCCACGCGCATCGTGGCGGCGGCCGAAGCCTCGCTGAAGCGACTGGGCACCGACCATATCGACCTGTATTTCGCGCATCAGGATGACGAGGATCAGCCGCAGGAGGCGGTGATGGAGGCCTTTGCCCGGCTGGTCGAGGCGGGCAAGGTCCGTGTGATCGGCGCGTCCAACTTCCACGCCGCCCGGCTGAAATCCGCCAATGACGCGGCGCGTGACGCGGGACTGCCGCGCTTCCACGTCCTTCAGCCCGAATATAATCTGGTCAGCCGCCACAAGTTCGAGGGCGAATTGCAGGATTACTGCGTCACCGAAAATATCGGCGTCGTCCCCTATTACGGGCTCGCCGCCGGGTTCCTGACCGGCAAGTACCGCAGCGAGGCCGATCTGTCACAAAGCGTGCGGGGCGCGCGGATGGGTGAGTTGCTGCACGGCAAGGGGGCCGATGTCCTCGCCGCGCTCGACGATGTGGCGGAGGAGGTGCGGGCCACCCCGGCGCAGGTGGCGCTGGCCTGGCTGATGGCGCAGGCGGGCGTCACCGCCCCGATCGCCAGCGCGACCAGCGTGACCCAGCTGAGCGAATTGACGCCCGCCATGCACCTGACCCTGACCGATGACCAGCTGGCCCGACTCGACGCCAGCGGCGCCTAGACAGCGAAATTAAACTATATTAATTTGCAAAATCTTGTCATTCCCTTGTCATCAGAGCCCATGTCCGCACCGCGACCGACCGTCCTGATCGTCGAAGACCAGCCGCTGCTGTTGCTGCATGTCCGCTTCGCGTTCGAGGATGCCGGTTACGCCGTGATCCAGGCGGCGAATGCCGACGAGGCACTGATCGCGCTGGACCGCCATCCGGACATTCGCGCGGTCTTCACCGATGTCGCGATGCCGGGCTCGCTCGACGGTGCGGCGCTGGCGGAGCGCATCCGGGGGGCCTATCCGCGTGTCGCGGTGCTGGTGACGTCGGGGCATCAGGCCTTTGCCCCCACCGACCTGCCCGACGATATTCGCTTCGTCGCCAAGCCTTATGTCGGGCACGAGATCATCCGGATGCTCGAAGAGGAGATGGCCTGACCCCAGGCCCGTTTTCGCGTCAGGCCGCCCTGGCCTGGACCACGCCCGGACGACCGATCAGATAGCCCTGGATCTGGTCGCACCCCAGTTCACGCAGGGTCGCCAGTTGCGCCTCGGTTTCCACGCCCTCGGCGACGATCGGGATGTTCAGGCTGCGGCCCAGTCCGATCGAGGCGCGGACGATCGACAGAGCGGGGCCGTGCGAATCCATGCCGCTGGTGAAGCTGCGATCGATCTTGATCTTGTCGAACCGGAATTGCTGGAGGCTGCTGAGCGAGGAATAGCCGGTGCCGAAATCGTCCATGACGATCCGCACCCCCGCCTGGCGCAGCGCGCACAGATTGGCGGTGGCGGTCTCGCGCTGCTCGATCAGCACGCCCTCGGTCACCTCCACCTCGACACGGCGCGGGTCGAATCCATGGTCGAGGATCGTCGCCAGCATCTGCCTAGCGAGCATCGGATCGCGCAGCTGCACCGGCGACAGGTTGATCGCCAGCATCCATTCGCGTGGCCAGGCGCGCGCGACGATCAGCGCCTCGATCAGCAGCCGGTGGCCGATCTCGCCGATCATGCCGTCTTCCTCAGCGATGGCGATGAAGACGTCGGGGCTGACCGGGCCCAGCACCGGGTGGGTCCATCGCGCCAGCGCCTCCTGTCCGATGATCCGCCGGGTCCGGCAATCCGCGATCGGCTGGAACGCCAGCTGCAACTCGCCGCGCACCCCCGCATCACGCAGTTCGTGCGCAAGCCAGCGGCGCTGGCGACGTTCCTCGTCCATCGCCGCGTCGTAATGGCGGGCACGGTGGCGGCCGTCCGCCTTGGCCCGGTAGAGCGCGATATCCGCGCAGGCCTGAAGCTCGTCGGCTTCGCGACCATGGCGCGGCGACAGGGCGACGCCGATGCTCATCCGCACCGCCGGGCTGGCGGGATCGTTGGCGACGATGGCATAGATACGGCGCACCAGCGCCTCGGCATCCTGTTCGTCGGGGGCCAGATGGTGGATGATGGCGAACTCGTCCCCGCCGATCCGCGCGACGGTATCGCCGCTGCCCACCGCCGCGGCGAGCAGATCGCTGGCGCGCCGGAGCATGGTGTCGCCGGTGGCATGGCCGAGTGTGTCATTGACGCCCTTGAACCCGTCCAGATCGATCGCCAGCAACGCGATCCGGCGTCCGGCCTGCAAGGCCGCGTTGAGCCGCCGTTCAAAGACGACCCGGTTGGCCAGCCCGGTCAGCGGATCGTGATGGGCCAGATATTCGACCTGTCGCTGGATACGCTCGCGCTCCTCGGCGGCGCGGGCCAGTGCGTCCATGCCGCGCGCCAGCTCGCCCAGTTCGTCGCGACGGCCCAGGCAGAGCGGCTCCAGCGTCAGGCCCGCACTCATCGCGCGCATCGCCGCGACGATGTTCATCAGCGGGCGCATGATCCGGTTCCGCAGCCAGAGGATCAGCCCGGACACCAGGATCACGACCAGCAATCCGGCCAGCACCATCTGGACCAGCGCACGCCTGGCCAGCGCCTCCACCTCCCGCGTCTGCCATCCCAGCCGACGGATCAGCCGTTCGTGCACGGCGTCGCGCCGCCCCTCCAGCACGTGCAGTTCGGCGATGAAGACCGGCATGGTCCGCTTCATCGAATCCCGATCGCTCGCCTGACGGATCACCTCCCGCGCCGTGCGCAGAAGCTGCCGCTCCGCCGCCAGCTCTTCGTCATAGGCCGTGACGAGATCCGGCGGCACGCCGCCATCCTCGACCCGCGAGGCGGCCAGCCAGCCCCGAGCGCTGGCATCCAGCATGCGCCAGCGTTGCGCAGGCACGCTGCCCCCCTGCTCGACCCGCCGGGTCAGTGCACCGATTCGGACCCGGAAATCGCGCAGTTGCGCGTCCTTCTTGTCATGCTGGTCGAGCAGCGTCGCGATCCGGCGCGTCGACTGGACCATGGTAAGCAACTGGTTGTTCAACAGAAGTCCACAGCCGCCGAGCAGCATGAAAATGCCCAGGACGATGGTCAGCATCGCCGCGAAACGAAATTCCAGGGACTGAATACGACGATGAAGCCAGGTCATGGCATTCGTTGTATACGATCACCCCTTAAAACAGGTTAAGTAATCCAGATCGTATTTCTCAATCCGGGGCAACGACCAGCGCGTTGATCGGCCGGTCCCGTTCGCCCACGATCAGGGCCCGGCCGATGGGGGGCAGGGATCTTTGCGGACAGGCGGGGCGTGGACAATGGCGACAGCCGGGCCCGATCGGCGTCGCCGGTCCGGTCAGCGCATGGCCGCGCGCGGCGGCCAGTTGCCCCGCCAGACCGGCCTCCAGTCCCAGGACCAGCGCGAAACGCGCGGTCACGCCCGACACCGACCGCCCCGCGCGGTTCCCGGCCAGTGCGATGGTCGCGAAGCGGCTGCCATCAGGCATCTCGACCAGTTGGAACACCGCCTCCCCCACGCGGTCGAAGGCGGCGAAGACGGTCCATAGCGGACACCGTCCTTCGGCCTCGACCAGCACCGGATTGGCAGAACCGGCATAGCGTTTGGACACCTGTCCCGCGCGGTCCATGCGCATCAGGAAAAAGGGCAGCCCCCGCGCACCGACCCGCCCCAGGGTGGTCAGCCGATGCGCCAGTTGCTCGTACGAAACGCCGAAGCGCCGCGCGACGATCTCCAGATCATAGCCGGTCGCCTCGCACGCGCGCAGGACGCGGGCATAGGGCATGACCAAAGCCGCCGCGAAATAGCGTTGCAGGTGGCGCCGGAACAGCCGCTCGGCGATCCGGTCGCCAAAGGCCGCGCCGCGCGCCAGCGCGTCGATCTCGGCGCGGGCCTCCAGTTGGGCGAGTTGCGTCGCCAGCGCAAAGACGCGCGCCGGGGCCTCCAGCATCTCCGACAGCTGCAACTGGCGCGCATGGAGGTCCAGCCGGGTCAGCAAATCGGGCAAAATGTCGATCGGCAGGATTCGGATGGTCAGCGCATGGCGGACGCGAAGCCGCTCGGCCAGCGCCCCATAGAGATCGCCCGCCGCCATGCGCAGTTCGTCGGCCAGTCCCTCGGCCGCCGCGTCGAGATCGGGGAAATGGTTACGCCACCGCTCGATCTCGCGCCGGACGAGCAGCGTCGGATCGGGCGCGGCCGGGACCGCAGCCGTCGCCTCCCCAACCCCTGTGATCCGGTCGAACGCGCGGGCAAAGGCCTCCGCACCGCCGGGCGCCGCCGCCAGCCATTCCTCCAGCTCGGTCCGGTCGATCTCCAGATCGGCGAACATCGGATCGGCCAGCCGCCGCCGCATCGCCGCTGTCCCGCCCCCCGGCGCATCCGCCGCCAGCGCGCGCGGGTCGAAGTCGAACGTCTCGACCAGCCGCACCAGCAACGCCGCCGAGACGGGGCGCTGATTGCGCTCGATGAGGTTCAGATAGCTGGGCGAGATGGCGAGCATCTCGGCCATCGCGGCCTGCGACAATCCATGCTGGCGACGCAACCGGCGCACCGCATGACCCGCGATCAGCTTGGCTCCGCCCATGCCCGGCTCTCCTTCGGCATCATGCTGCTATGCTGCGCAGGGGCTGTCAATTCTTTACAATACGACATGCCGGAGGCCGCAGCGACGTGACCCCGACACGCGCCAAAACGGCGCAACCGCCTGTTCCATCAATCCGAACAGCCGCATTTTGCGCCTCAGGGAATAGCGATTTTGTAAAGGATCACGCCATGACGCAGAGCTTCACCGATCTGGTTCCGGCCCCTGCCGGGCGGTTCGACGGGATCGCCCGGCCCTACACCCCGGCGGATGTCGCGCGGCTGCGCGGGTCGATCGCGGTGGAGCATACGCTCGCCCGGCGCGGCGCGCTGAAGCTGTGGGAATTGCTGAAGGCCGAGGATTATGTCCATGCGCTGGGCGCGCTGTCGGGCAACCAGGCGATGCAGATGGTCCGCGCAGGGCTGAAGGCCATCTATCTGTCGGGCTGGCAGGTCGCCGCCGACGCCAATACGGCGGGGCAGATGTACCCCGACCAGTCGCTCTACCCCGCCAATGCCGGGCCCGAGCTGGCGCGGCGGATCAACGCGACGCTGGCGCGCGCCGACCAGATCGAACATGCCGAGGGCGGCGCGACCCGCGACTGGTTCGCCCCGATCGTCGCGGATGCCGAAGCCGGATTCGGCGGTCCGCTCAACTGCTTCGAGATCATGAAGGCCTATATCGCGGCGGGCGCGGCGGGCGTGCATTTCGAGGACCAGCTGGCGTCGGAGAAGAAGTGCGGCCATCTGGGCGGCAAGGTGCTGATCCCGACCGCCGCGCATATCCGCAATCTGGATGCGGCGCGGCTGGCGGCGGATGTGGCGGGCGTGCCGACAGTGATCTGCGCGCGCACCGACGCCGAAAGCGCGCGGCTGATCACCTCGGACGTGGACGAGCGCGATGCCGAATTCCTGACCGGCGAGCGGACGCCCGAGGGCTTTTTCCGTCTGAAGGAGGGCACCGGGGTCGATCATTGCATCAAGCGCGGCCTGGCCTTCGCACCCCATGCCGATCTGCTGTGGTGGGAGACGTCGAAGCCCAATCTCGCCGATGCCCGCCGCTTCGCCGAGGCGATCCGGCGCGCCTATCCGGACAAGATGCTCGCCTATAACTGCTCGCCCAGCTTCAACTGGGAGAAGAATCTGGACCGCGACGACATCGCCCGCTTCCAGCGGGAGATCGGGGCGATGGGGTATAAGTTCCAGTTCGTCACGCTCGCCGGGTTCCACCAGCTCAATTACGGCATGTTCGAGCTGGCGCGCGGCTATCGCGACCGCGGCATGGCGGCCTATTCCGAGCTGCAACAGGCCGAGTTCGCCGCCGAGGGCCATGGCTATACCGCGACCCGCCACCAGCGCGAGGTGGGCACCGGCTATTTCGACCTGATCGCGCAGACCGTGGCGGGCGGCGACAGCTCGACCACGGCGCTCGCCCAATCCACCGAGGCCGCCCAGTTCGAGCGGGCCGCCTGAATCCGTTCATAAGAGAGGAGAATATGCCATGCCGACCGAACCCCAACGCAGCCGCGCCGTCTTCTCCACCGAGGATTTCGCGCTGATGAAGGAAGCCGTCGCCGAACACGTCAAGCGCGTCGCCGACGATCCCCGATCGATCAAGTTCGCCCACCTCTACCACCGGCTGGGCCGCATCGCGTCATAAGGGTTTGTCCCGACGCCGCCACCAGCCCATCACCCCTCTTCCTTGGGGAAGGAAGCGCCCCGCCGATCCAGCATCGGCGGGGTTTGTTCGCGCTGCGGAACAAGCGGCCCGATCGCGCGCTTGACCGCCCATGCCCGACACCGGCCTGACCGCGCGCATTCGCGAGAATATCGTCCTGTACGGCGCGCTGGCCGCCAATCTGGGCATCGGCGTCGCCAAGTTCATCGCCGCCGGGATCACCGGCTCGTCCTCGATGCTGACCGAGGGTGTTCATTCGGTGGTGGACAGCGGCAACCAGATCCTGCTGCTCTATGGCCAGAAGCGCGCCCGGCGCGGGCCCGATGCGGTCCACCCCTTCGGCTATGGGCGCGAGCTGTATTTCTGGGCCTTCGTCGTCGCCATCCTGATCTTCGCGCTGGGCGCGGGCATCTCGATCTATGAAGGCTGGCTGCATGTCCAGGCGCCCGAAGAGCTGCGCGACCCCACCGTCAACTATATCGTCCTGGCCATCGCCTTCGCACTCGAAGGCGCATCCTGGACGATCGCGGTGCGCGAATTCGCGCGGGCCAAGGGCGATGGCGGCTGGTGGCAGGCGATCCATGAGTCGAAGGACCCGGCGGGCTTCATCGTGCTGTTCGAGGATTCGGCGGCGCTGGCCGGGCTGGTCATCGCCGGGCTGGGCGTCTGGCTGTCGCACCGGCTGGGCGATCCCCGGATCGACGGCATCGCCTCGATCCTGATTGGCTTGGTCCTGGGGCTGGTCGCGATCCTGCTCGCGCGCGAGGCCAAGGGGCTGCTGATCGGTGAGCGCGCCGACCCGCAGGTGGTGGAGACGATCCGCACGATCGTCGCCGACCGGCCCTGGATCGCACACGTCAACCATGTCCGCACGATCCACACCGCGCCCGACAGCATCTTCGCCGCGATCAGCGCGGATTTCGTCGACTCCGTTCCGATGGGCGAGGCGGAGACGCTGATTGAGACGCTGGAGGACGATCTGCGCCGCGCGGTGCCGATGCTGTCCTCCGTCTATATCCGTCCGGAAAAGCATGAAAATGCCGCTCCGCCCGTGCCCCAATCTCCGCTATGAGGGCGTTGATGACGATGCTTTTGCGGCTTGCCCTCGCCCTGGCCTTTTCGCTCCTCGGCGCGCTTCCCGCGCAGGCGGCGGTGACCATCACCTTCTGGAGCCATGAGCTGGGGAACAGCTTTCCCCATGCTTTTTTCAGCTTGCGCGGCACGGTCGACGCCACCGGCGCGCCGGTCGATGCCAATTACGGCTTCACCGCCAAGTCGATTTCCCCGGCATTGCTGATGGGGACGGTCAAGGGGCGGCTGGATATCTCCAAGCCCTTCTATATCGCGACCAGCGACGCGCAATTTTCCTATGTGATGACCGACGCGCAATATGGCGACATCCTGGCGCTGGTCGCAGCCTGGGACGAGAAGACGGGCGATGGTCGTTACAATCTGAACCAGCGCAACTGCGTCCATTTCGTGCAGGAAGCGGCGCGGCGGCTGGGGCTGGTCGGGCTGGACCATCCCGAGCTGATGAAGAAGCCCCGTTCCTATCTGAAGACCGTGGCGCAGGCGAATGCGGGCCGCGTGACCGTCATCGGCCAGAGTGGCAAGGCCTATCTCGCCTCGCTGCCGCCGCTCCCGGCCGCCGCCCCGTCGAGCCTCGCGCCGGTGGCTCAGGTCCCGGCGGGCACCAGCTCGACGATGTCCAGCACCGATTCATAAGCGGGATAGGGAAAGGCGATCCGCCAGCGTTTGGCGTCCACCCGCTCCACGACGCCCGCCATATCGCGCGCCTCGTCGCGACCATAGGCATAGGACCGTTCTTCGTCCCCCAGGATCAGCGTGCCCAGGAAGATGCTGCGCGCATCGGTGTCGCCATAGATCCGCCCGGCGAGCCGCTGCGACCCGTCCAGCTTGGCCAGCTGCGTTCCGCCCGCCGACACGCGGCAACGGAAATAGGAATAGGCGACATAGGTCAGCACCGCGCGCCCCTGCGACCCCAGCTTGATCGTCCGGCAGCGATAGTCGCCATCGGGCAGGGTCGGCTCCGCGATCGAATGATCGGGATCGGCCAGTTCGCCCAGGCCATCGATCTCCTTGCCCGCACCCCCTGCCCGCGCCTGCCCCAGCGCCTTCATCCAGGCGGTTCGCCAGCCGCGCAGCCGGATACGGTCCGACTCGGTCGCCGCCCGTCGCCAGTCGGTCGCATCCGCATCGCGGCGCGCCGGGGCGGGCGCCGCCGTCGCCAGGACGGCGAGCGCGGCCAACAGCCCCGCCGCCTTCACTGCGCGGTCCATCCGCCATCGACCGACAGGTTCGCGCCAGTGATCGCCTTGGCCTCGTCGCGGCACAGGAACAGTGCCAGCGCCGCGACCTGTTCGACGGTGACGAATTCCTTGGTCGGCTGCGCCTTGAGCAGCACGTCCTCGATCACCTGCTCGCGGCTCAGCCCGCGCGCTTTCATAGTATCGGGGATCTGGTTCTCGACCAGCGGTGTCCAGACATAGCCGGGCGAGATGCAATTGGCGGTGATGCCGTCGGTCGCGACCTCCAGCGCCACCGTCTTGGTGATGCCGACCACGCCATGCTTGGCCGCGACATAGGCCGATTTGTTGGGGCTGGCGACCAAGCTGTGCGCCGAGGCGGTGGTGATGATCCGGCCCCAGCCCTTTTGCCGCATGTGCGGAATCGCCGCGCGCATCATGTGCCAGGCCGAGGACAGGTTGATCGCGATGATCGCATCCCATTTCTCGACCGGAAATTCGGCGATCGGGGCGACATGCTGGATACCGGCATTGTTGATGACGATGTCCACCGATCCGGTCTCCGCCGCCGCGCGCGCGATCATCGCCTCGATCTGGTCGGGCCGGGTCATGTCGGCGGCATCGTACAGCGCTGCGGCACCGCTGAGCTCCGCCAGCGCGGCGCGGTTCGCCTCGATCGCGTCCGCTTCGCCGAAACCGTTCAGCATCACCGCCGCGCCCTCGGCGGCCAGCGCCCTGGCATAGGCAAGGCCGATGCCCGAGGTGGAACCGGAAATCACCGCCGTCTTGCCCTTCAGGAACATGCCATTCTCCCTTGGTCCGCCCATACCATGCTGGCAGACGCCCCCCGGTGCAACCGCCGGAAGGCTTTGCGGGTTCAACGCATGACAGACCCGTTATAGGGGCAGGAACGAAGGGGAATGACGCCATGCGGCTCGACGATTACGACAACGACATCAATGTCGGCGAGGCGCAATCCAGCGGGGGCTTCGGCGGCGGGGGCGGTGGCGGCCTGCTATTCGGCCTATTGCCGCTGATCGGCAGTCGATTCGGCTGCGGCGGGATCGTCGTCGTCCTCATCATCCTGGCGGTCGTCGGCCTGAACCCGCTGAGCCTGCTCACCGGCGGCGGTGGCGGCGGCAATGCGCCCGTCACGCGCTCCGCCGGTTCGTCGGGGGAACAGAGCGTCCGACAGGTGTGCGAGGCCTCGCCCGAGCGCCGCGAAACCTGCCGCGCGTTCAGCAATGCCGACAACACCTGGGAAAAGATCTTCGCCCAGGCCGGTCAGCGCTTCGAGGCACCGGGCCTGCGCTTTTTCAGCGGATCGGGTCGCTCGGGCTGCGGCGCGGCGCAGTCGGCGATGGGGCCCTTTTATTGCCCGACCGACAGCGGCATCTATCTCGACACCAGCTTCTTCAACGAGTTGGAAACGCGTTTCGGCGCGAAGGGCGATTTCGCACGCTATTATGTCGTGGCGCACGAGTTCGGCCATCACATCCAGAATTTGCTCGGCACCTCGACCAAGGTGCGGCAGGCGCAGCAGGCGGCGGGCGAGGCGGAGGGCAACGCCCTGTCGGTCCGGCTGGAATTGCAGGCGGATTGCTATGCGGGCGTCTGGGCCGCGAAGAACCGCGATCGGCTGGAACCCGGCGATGTCGAGGAAGGCATGACCGCCGCCCGTGCGATCGGCGACGACACGCTCCAGCGCGAGGCGACCGGCCGGGTCGTGCCCGACAGCTTCACCCATGGCACCTCGGAACAGCGGATGCGCTGGCTGCGGCGCGGGATCGAGACGGGCGATCCGGCCCAGTGCGACACCTTCTCAGGCGCGATCTGACGCCCGGCTCGCCGCCCCGGCGCATGGCCGGGGCGGCGGCGTTCCGGGCTTATAGCTTGACGAGCATCTTGCCCTTGTTGCCGCCGGAGAACAGCGCCAGAAAAGCCTCCGGCGTGCGGTCGAGACCGTCGAACACCGTCTCCTCGCGCTGCAGCTTCCCCTCGCCCAGCATCGCCGCCATGTCGCGGTAAAAGCCCTGCTGGTCCTTGAAGTCGCTGACGATGAAGCCCTGAATCCGCACCCGGTTGCCGATCAGACGCGCCAGATATTTCAGGCTGGTCGGCTTGGCGTCGTTATAGACGTCGATCATGCCGCAGATCGCAAAGCGCGCGCCCGGCCTGGCATGGGCCAGCGCCGCGTCGAGATGATCGCCGCCGACATTGTCGAAATAGACGTCGATCCCGTCCGGCGCGGCCTTGCCCAGCGCCTCGACCACGGGCACATCGCCCTTATAGTCGATGACCGCATCGGCGCCGAGCGAACGGACCCAGTCGGTCTTGTCCCGGCCGCCTGCCGAGCCGATCACCGTCATGCCCTTGGCCTTGGCGATCTGGACCACGGTCGACCCGACCGCCCCCGCCGCCGCCGAGACGAAGACGGTGTCGCCGGGCTTGGCCTCGGCCACCTGGAGCAGGCCGTAATAGGCGGTCATGCCCGGCATACCGAACTGCCCCAGAAACGCCTGCGGATCGACGCCCAGATCGGGGAGCGGCTGGACATGCTGCGCCGGGATCACCGCCTCGTCGCGCCAGCCCGCCATATGGCTGACCAGTGTGCCGACCTGGATGGTTTCCGCGCGGCTCTCGACCACCTCGCCGATCGCCCCGCCCTGCATCGGCTCGCCCAGCTGGAAGGGCGGGACATAGCTTTTCCCGTCATTCATCCGGCCGCGCATATAGGGATCGACCGACAGCCAGCGGTTCACCACGCGCACCTGCCCGTCGGCCAGTTCGGGAAGCGGCTGTTCGACCAGCGCGAAATCCTCGTCGCGCGGCATCCCCTTGGGACGCGCCGCCAGAGTCCAGGCCTTCATCATCTTGTCCTTTTCGTCATGGGTTGCGGACATGGGAAAGGGCCCGGATGTTGTCCACCCGAGCCCCCGAGAAAAAGTCACTGATGCGTGACGATTTCGGCCTTAATAGCTCCGACTGCCGTCCTGGCCCGTGGTCGAGCCGGTCGTGGCACCCGTCGTCGTCGTGCTGCCGGTGCCGGTGCCGGTGCCGGTGGTCGTGCCGGTCGCCGTGCTGCCCGCCGAGTTGCCGGTCGCGGCGGTCTGGCCGGTCGCGGACGTCTGGCCATAGCCGCTCGACTGACCATAGGACGAACTCTGGCCGTAACGGTTCGCGCCCTGGTCACTGGTGCGGTCACCGAACATCGCGCGGGCATTCTCCTCCTCACGCCACTGGGCCTTGGCTTCCTCGGCGGTCTTGGTCAGCGTGACCTTGTCCTCGACCGACTTCAGCCAGCGCGACGGGATCGAATGATGCTGGCCGCCCGCATCCTTGTCGTTCTTGGTCAGCAGGATGCGGTCGCCGCGCACCTTGTCCACCGTGCCGACATGGCTGCCGTCCGAACCGACGACCTCCTGATGCTCGGTCACCTTGCCCAGCAGGCCGCGCTGGCCCTCGCGCTCGGTGCGCCAGCTGTTGAATTCATTGTGGAATTTGGTGCGATTCTCGCTGCGATATTCGTCATAATCGCGGTCGAGCGCGGCGATCTGGCCCGAGCGCCAGCTGTCATAGTCGCGGTCCTGCGCCGCGTAGTAGCGCTCGTCATACTGCGCATCCGCTTCGCGACGACGCTCGGCCTCCTCGTCGCCGAACCACGAGCGGACCTCGTCCCCGGCGCGGGCGAAGAAGCCGCGATCCTCATAGTCATAGCCCTGGGGCTGGCGACCATAATCGCCACCCGATTGCGGACGACGGTCCTGGCCCCGCCCTTGCTCGTAACGACCCTGCTCGTAACGACCCTGCTCGTAACGGCCCTGCTCATAGCGACCCTGGCGGTCGTCGCGTCCATAACGGTCGCCGGTATAGCCATAGCCACGCGACGAATCGCCATAGCTCGCCGTCCGATAACCCTGATCGCGGTCGCCCGAGCGATAGGAGTCGCGGCCCTGGTCGCGATCGTTGCGATAGCCATAATCGCCCGAGCGGCCTTCGCCGTAGCGCCCTTCGTTATAACGGCCGCCGAAATCCTGACGCGAACCGCCGCGATACTCGCCGCGCTGGTCGTAACCCTGGCGGCCATAGCCCTGATGCCCATAGTCGCGCGCGCCATAACCGCGACGGCTGTCGTTACGGTCGTTGCCGCGATCGTCGTCGAACGCACCGGCGGCTTCGTAATCGCGTGCGCTGGAATAGGTGTAATCCCGCCCCGAGCCGTAGTCCCGGCCATAGTCGAAGTCGCGGTTTCCGCCATTGGCGCCGCGGGAATAGCGATCGTAAGCCATTCAAACCCTCCTGAAATTCGGTCCTGCGGGGGCCGACGCCACTCGATCGGCGGGTCGTGCCTTCCGGGTGTTTCAATGAGGCAGATCAAGACATGGTTCCGTTGCCGCCATGCCACGCGCGACGGGATGCCCGAGGCGAAGGACCGGAGGCGCGCGAATTTTTTTGCCCGTATCGCGCAAAGCGGTGTTGCGTCGCCCCCGATGACCGGCTAATGGCGTCGCTCCCGACGATAGTCGGGCACGGGGCGGGGCTGTAGCTCAGATGGGAGAGCGCTGCAATCGCACTGCAGAGGTCAGGGGTTCGATTCCCCTCAGCTCCACCACCCCGCCTTTTATTCCCACATCGCAACAGCATGGCGGTCCGCCCGGACTTTCTTCGCATCGCCTTGCCGTTCGCCGTCGTGACGCGTTGATCGGGCGATGACCCCAGACGCGATCCCCCCTGCCCCTTCCGACGCCATCCCCGCCGCCACGCTGATCCTGATGCGCGAGGGCGCGGAGGCGGGCGACCCGCCCGAAATCCTGATGATCGAGCGCGGGGCGGCGCTGGCCTTTCTGGGTGGCGCCATGGTGTTTCCCGGTGGGCGGGTCGATCCGGGCGACCGGGCAATGATCGACGCCGCCGATGCCGATCCGGAGGGCAGTGCCGCGCGGATCGCCGCCATTCGCGAGACGATCGAGGAGGTCGGGCTGGTGGTCGGCATCGCCCCGACGCCTGACGACGCCCGACAGGAAAGGCTGCGCGACGGGGTGCGACGGGGCGAAAGCCTCGCCACGCTATTGACCGAAACCGGATCGACGCTGGTGCCCGAGGCGCTGACGCCATTTGCCCGCTGGTGCCCCGAGCATGTCCCGGTCCGGCGGTTCGATGCGCGCTTCTATCTCGCCGCGATCGACCGGAGCCGGTCCACGCCCCGGATCGACGGCAGCGAGACCGTCCGCGCCGAATGGCTGCCGGCCGCCGAGGCGCTGGCCCGCGCCGATCGGGACGAGATACGGATCATCTATCCGACCCGCCGGACGCTGGAACGATTGGCGCTCTATCGGGATTTCCCCTCTGCAGTCGCCGATGCCCGTGCATGGCCGGTCCGGCGGATCATCCCCTTCCTGGCGGAGCGTGACGGCGTGCCCAGCATCTGCATTCCCGACGATCTGGGCTTTCCGATCACCGCCGAGCCGGCGGCCCAGGCCCGACGCGGCTGATGCGCGCGCTCCGCCGCTGGACGACCCTGGTGGTCGCGCTGGCGGGAGCGGCGATGCTGGGCCTGTTGCTCTGGAGCATGGCGCGGCGCCATCCTCAGGACATGCCCTGGGCGCCGCTCGACCTGGGGCAGCCGGTCGGGCTGTTCACCGGGCGCAAGCTGACGGCGCTCACCCAGGATCACGCGCAATGCCTCGCACTGCTGGAGCGGGCGGGGATTCGGCATAATCGTCTTCCCGACCGCCGCGACGGGCCGCAATGCGGCTATGACGATGTCGTGCGTTTCACTGGCGGCGGCGCGCGGACGATCGGCTATCGCCCCGCCTCGCTGGGCCTATCCTGCCCGGTGGCGGCGTCGCTCGCGCTATGGGAATGGGACAGCGTCCAGCCCGCCGCGCGCGACCTTTTGGGCGCACAGGTCGTCGCGATCGATCATCTGGGCAGCTATAATTGCCGCCGGATCAGCGGCCGTTCGTCCAGCGACTGGAGCGAGCATGCCAGCGCCAATGCGATCGACGTGGCGGGCTTTCGCCTGAGCGACGGGCGGCGGATCAGCGTCGCGCGCGACTGGAAGGACGACGGCCCGGCCGGGCGGTTCCTGCACCGCGTGCGCGACGATGCCTGTCGGCTGTTCGCCACGACCCTGTCACCCGATTACAATGCCGCCCATGCTGACCATTTCCATCTGGACCAGGCCTATCGCGGCCCGATGGGCTGGCGCGCCTGTCGATAGGGTGACGGAGCCCTCGCTCCGCCACCGCCATGGTTCAGTTGGCCAGCGACGTGCCGTTGGTGTCGACCTTCTCCACCCAATGCGGGAAGAAGGCGGGCTGGCGACTGGACCAGCCCGAAGCGGTCGCCGCCGCCTCGCTGATCGACTGGAGCAGTTGCCGCCGCAGTTCGGGATGAAGATGCGGCAGCGCCGCCGCCGAGCAGAAGACCGCGGGCAGCCAGGGCCGGACCTCGGCCCCGACCAGCCGCTCGTACAGGAAGCGGAAAGCCGAGAAGCTGGTCAGCCGCCCCTGCCCCAGATCGAAGGCGGCGATCGTCACGAACGGCGCCATGAAGGGTTCGAGCGACTCCAGTCCGCTGTCGACGGGGATATGGTGCCGGATCTCGGGGAGATTGCGATACAGCCGCGCCTGCGCCCGGATGCTCGCCGCCTCAACCACGTCGCGCGACCAGCGCGCCATCGCATCCTCGCGGTCCAGCCCGATGTCGAGCGAGCGGCGGATATAACGCTGGGTCGCCGCCGCGAAACCTGCAAATTCCTTCATCTCGGCCAATGTCATCGCGCCTTCGGCCGGTCTGTTCTTCGATCCCATGTGCTCACCCCGCCCATCGAAACTAACCCGATCATCATGCGCGCATTAGGTTAACGCAACGCTGAACGACCGGGCACAGAGCATCACGAAATTCGCCGCGCCGCAACATTGATTGCGACGAAGTGCAGGATGACGTTCGGAATTTTTCCGAATAGGCATGTCGGGGATGTTTTAGGCCCGTCGCGGCGGATATGCGTTTCGCACGCGGCCATAGGGTCGGCGGGCTTCTTACCCGACCAACGGGCGCGATGCCGGGGACGCGGTTGCCCCCGACATGGCTTTACTGCAGAACCGCCTCAGCGATCCTCTTCGGTGTAGCCCGACGACTCCGCCGGGCCGTCACGGCCGGGCTGGGTGTTGGAGGGCGGATCGCTGGCATCCATCGATTCGTCGAGGCTCTCGTCAAGCTGGGCGTCGACATCCTCGGGGTTCTTGGCCAGATTCCCGGTGATGTCGGGGTCCTGTCCCGCATCCTGCTCGGGCGGGCGCGGACGGTTGCCCTGCTCGGCCTTGTCGCCGCCCGGCGCGACGGAAACGCTGTCGAGCGCGCGATCGTCGATGCTGTCGTTCATGGCAATTCCCCATCTGATTGGACAGGATCAACGAGCCATGACGCACAGCGTTCCTGCCCGCGCTCAGTCCAGACGGCGCACCTTAACCTGTTGATCGCAAAGCCAGGCTTCGCCGAACACGGTCATGAAGGCGATATCGGTCGCGTCGCGCCCCACACAGACTCGGACGATCTCATCCGCGTGCGCCATGCCGGTCGCATCGACCAGATGCCACGCATCGCCCAGCCACAATTCGGCGACCGCATGGAAATCGGGCGGATCGACGCCCGGCGCATAGGCCGAGACGCAGCGCGCCGGGATCTCCGCCGCACGGGCCAGCGCGACCAGCAGATGGGCATAGTCGCGACATACGCCGGTCCGCGACGCAAAGGTGTCGAGCGCGGTCGTCACCCCCTGCGAACTGCCCGAGCGATAGGTCATCCGCGTCGCCACCCATTCGGCCAGCGCCGCCGCCATCGCACCGCCCGACAGCCCGGCGAAGCGTTGCCGCACGAACCCCTCCAGCTTGTCGGATTCGCAATAACGGCTGGGCAGCAGATAGGGGATCAGAGGACCGCCCAGCGCCCGCGCGGGCGTCGCGGGCAGGGCATTGAGCGGCACCACCGGCCGCTCGACCGCCACCACCGCTTCATAGCGCGCACGCAGCGCATGATCGACCCGGACCCAGCAACGCTGGCCGATCCCGTCATCGCCGGGCACCGCCGTCATGCCATGGTCGGACCAGATGGTCAGCGCCTGATGCTCCAGCCGCTGGTCGGGCATCGCCGCCGCCTCGACCTGCAACAGGATGTCGGCGGGGTCGGTCACGGTATAGTCGAGCGACACTTCGATCGACAGGCGCATGCCGTCATCCTTTCACGAAAAAGGCCCGGCGGACGATCCGCCGGGCCCCATGGGACTTGCCCTGTTTCCAGGCGTCAGTCGCGGCTCGAACCGGTCAGACGCAGGATGAACATGAACATGTTGATGAAGTCGAGATAGAGGCTCAGCGCCGACATGATGACCACGCGGTCCTGCATCGACGTGCCGCGCACCTCATAATAGAGCGACTTGGTGCGCTGCGTGTCATAGGCGGTCAGGCCCGCGAACAGCAGGACGCCGACGAAGCTGATGACCAGGCCCATCGTGCCCGACTGCAGGAAGATGTTGATCACGCTCGCGACGATCAGGCCGACCAGACCGATGATCAGGAAGGTGCCGAACGCCGACAGGTCGCGCTTCGTGGTGTAGCCATAGAGGCTGAGCGCCGCGAAACCCGCCGCGGTGGCGAAGAACGCGCCCGCGATCGACGAACCGCTATAGACCAGGAAGATGGTCGACAGCGACAGGCCCATGACGACCGCGAACGCCCAGAAGAGCAGCTGCATCGTCGAGGTCTTCATCCGCGTCTGGCCCATGCTCAGCGCGAAGACGAAGCCCAGCGGCGCGAACATGATGACGTAGCGCAGCGCGCCGCCATTGAGGAAGACCTGCGCGGCCATGCTGTCACGCCCCGCCCCATGCGAAGAGCAGCGCGACGATACCCGTCAGCAGCACGCCCGACGACATGTAGTTGTAAACGGACAGCATGTACGAACGCAGACCCGCGTCATAGGCGGTCGAGCCCGTGGTGGCGGTGGTTCCGAACGGCGCGGCGCTCGGCCGTGGATCAGACCAGTTTGCCATGGTGAACTATTGCTCCTTTGACCGGCCATATGCCGGTTGATGGAAATATCGCTCTCTCGGGGACGCTTTTCAAGCCAAAGCGGTTCCCGTTTCATGCGTGCGTACGATAGAAACATTTTGTCATGCTCCGCCTGTTCGTCGCCCTTCGCCCGCCCCGCGCCATTCGCGACCTGCTGACCGACGCCATGGACGGCGTGCCCCATGCCCGGTGGCAGGACGACGACCAGCTCCACCTGACTTTGCGCTTCATCGGCGAGGTCGATCGCCCGGTGGCCGAGGATGTCGCGGCGATGCTGGCCCAGGTCCATGCGCCCGCGCCTGTCGTCAGGATCGCGGGCGTCGGCGCCTTCGAGAAGCGCGAGCGCACCGACACGCTCTGGGCCGATGTGACGCCGCACGACGCGCTGGCGCATCTGCACCGCAAGGTGGACCAGGCCTGTGTCCGCGCCGGACTGCCGCCCGAGCACCGCGCCTATCGCCCGCACATCACGCTGGCCCGGATGCCGCGCAGCGCCGGGGCCACGCCCGAGGTCGGCGCCTGGCGCGCCGCGCATGCCGGGCTTGCCAGCGCGCCCTTCATGATGGAGCATCTGGTCCTGTATCAAAGCGAGCTGGGGCATGGCGGCGCATCCTATGAACCCGTGATGCGTTGGCGGCTCGACATCGACCGGTAAGGACCGGCGCGCACATCCGTTTTTCGTTCGATCAGGGAGCCTCCGACATGAAATATCTCGCGCTGACGACCGCCGCCCTGCTGGGCCTTGGCCTGGCCGGTTGCGACCAGGCCAAGGTGGAAACCGGTGCCCCGACGCCCGGCGGTGCCAGCGCGACCGCCTCGCTCCAGACCGGGGCCGGTGTGGCGGCGGGCCGCGCGACCGCGACCGAGGTGGCGGGGGGTCTGCGGATCACGCTCGATGCCGAGAACGTCCCAGCCGGGATGCACGGGGTCCATATCCATACCGTGGGCCGCTGCGACGCGCCCGACTTCACCAGCGCGGGTGGCCACTGGAACCCCACCCAGCGCCAGCATGGCAGCCTGAACCCGCAGGGCCCGCATGAGGGCGACATGCCCAACATGACGGTCGGCAATGACGGACGCGGCACGCTGGGCATCGTGTTGCCGGGCGCGACCATGGCCGGGCTGCTCGACGCGGACGGCTCAGCGATCGTCATCCATGCCGCCGCCGACGATCTGAAGACCGACCCCAGCGGCAATAGCGGCGGGCGCATCGCCTGCGGCGTGTTCCAGGCGAATTGATCCGCCGACCATGACCACACCCCTGCCGACCCGCGCCTTTGGCGGCTTCCTGTTCGACATGGACGGGACGATCCTGAGTTCGATCGCCTCGGCCGAACGCGCCTGGAGCGCCTGGGCGACGCGGCAGGGGCTGGACGTCGCGGCGTTCCTGCCGACCATCCACGGCGTCCAGTCGGTCGAGACGATCCGGCGGCTCAACCTGCCCGGCGTCGATCCGGTGGCGGAGGCGCATGCGCTGACCGAGGCGGAGATGCTCGACCTGGATGACATCGTACCGATCGCAGGCGCGGCGGCCTTTCTGGCGGTGCTGCCGCCGGATCGCTGGGCGATCGTGACCTCGGCACCCAAAAGGCTGGCCGAGGTGCGGCTGAAGGCGGCGGGGCTGCCGCTACCGGGCGTGTTCGTGACGGCGGAGGATGCCGAGCGGAGCAAGCCCGCGCCCGACGGCTTCCTGCTGGGCGCGAAGAAGCTGGGGATCGCGCCGCAGGACTGTCTGGCGTTCGAGGATGCTCCGGCCGGGATCGCAGCGGCCGAGGCGGCGGGGATGACGGTGGTGGTGATTACCGAGACGCATCGCGGGGCGATGGATACGCCCCATGCGACGGTGGCGGATTATCGCGACCTGGCGGTGGAATGGGACGGGGCGAGTTTGAAGCTGGAGCACCGGGTCTGATCCCACCTGTTCCCCGGCGAAGGCCGGGGTCCAGTTTCTATCCGGCCGAGATGGCGGGATATCGCCGCGTGGGAGGCAGATGCCCCCTGCCATTGAAAAGCCATCGCAACTGGGCCCCGGCCTTCGCCGGGGAACGGGTTAGAGAACGGTCACCCTGCCTAACCCCCGTTCAGCGTGAGCGCAGTCGAAGGTAAAGGGAAACCCTCACCTCAAACCGTAAAGCTCTCCCCGCACCCGCATGCGCCCTTGGCGTTCGGGTTCTGGAACACGAACCCGGCGGTGAAATCATCCTCGACCCAGTCCATGGTCGATCCGATCAGATACAGGATCGATCCGCCATCGACGAACAGCGTGCCGCCGGGCGTATCGATCTTCTCGTCGAACGCCTTGGCCTCGGTGACGTAATCCACCGAATAGGCCAGGCCCGAGCATCCCCGGCGCGGCGTCGACAGCTTGACCCCGATCGCCCCCTCCGGCGCACGCGCCATCAGGTCGGCGATCCGCGCCTCGGCCGAGGGCGTCAGGTTCAGCGCGGCGGGCCGCGGGCGGAGTGTGGTCGCCATGGTCAGAGCATCCCCAGTTCGAGCTTGGCGTCGTCCGACATCTTCTGCGGGTCCCAGGGCGGGTCCCAGATCAGGTTGACGTCGGCAGTCGCGATCCCCGGCACCGCCGAGACGCGCAGTTCGACCTCGCCCGGCATCGACTCCGCGACCGGGCAATGCGGGGTGGTCAGCGTCATGGTGACGACCGCATGGCCGCCCTCGGTCACCTCGACGCCGTAGATCAGCCCCAGGTCATAGATATTGACCGGGATTTCGGGGTCGTAGATTTCCTTCAGCGCGTCGATGATCCCGTCATACAGCGCGCCGCCCGGCTGGGTCGGATCGTCGGCGGTCGGCTTTTGCGAGAGGAAGCCCGACAGATAGTCGCGTTGCCGCTCGGCCGGTGCCTCGACCACGTCCTGCACGCGCGCCTTGGGCGGCTGCTCGACGCTTTCGACCTCTTCGATCTTGAAACTGCTCATCCGAAAATCCTCGTGACCCGCCGGACGCCATCCACCAGCGCCGCGACGTCATCGGGTCCGTTATACACGCCGAAACTCGCCCGCGCGGTGGCGGGCAGGCCGAGCGCCTCCATCAAGGGCTGGGCGCAGTGATGGCCCGCCCGGATCGCCACCCGGCTCTCGTCCAATATGGTGCCGATGTCGTGGGGATGAACCCCCTCGACCGCGAAACTGACGATTCCGGCGGAGTCTTCCGGACCCAGCAGCCGCACCGAGTTGATCGCCGACAGCCCCGCGCGCGCCTGCGCGACCAGGGCGGCCTCATGCGCATGGATCGCATCCAGCCCGATGGCCGACACATAGTCGATCGCGGCATGAAGCCCGAGCGTCCCGACGATATGCGGCGTCCCCGCCTCGAACCGGCCGGGCGGCGGGGCATAGGTCGTCTTCTCGAAGCTGACCCGATCGATCATCGACCCGCCACCCTGATAGGGCGGCATCGCGTCGAGCAGTTCGGGCCGCGCCCACAGCACGCCGATCCCGGTGGGGCCATAGAGCTTGTGGCCGGAGAAGACATAGAAGTCGCAGTCGAGCGCCCCCACGTCGACCGCGATGCGCGGCACCGCCTGGCACCCGTCGAGCAGGATCTTCGCACCCACGCCATGCGCCAGATCGGCCGCACGGCGCCCATCGAGCACCGAGCCCAGCACGTTCGACACATGGCCCAGCGCCACCAGCTTATGCGCCGGGGTCAGCATCTGCTCCATCGCGTCCAGGTCGATGCGGTGATCCGCCGTCAGCGGCAACACGTCGATCGCGACACCCAGCCGCTCGGCGACCATCTGCCACGGCACGATATTGGAGTGATGCTCCAGCATCGACAGCAGGATGCGGTCGCCCGCCTTCAACTGGGTCGCGGCCCAGCATTGCGCGACGAGGTTGATCCCCTCGGTCGCGCCGCGCGTGAAGACGATCTCGTTCGGCGACCCCGCACCGATGAACCGCGCGGTCGCTTCGCGGGCGGCTTCATAGGCGAGCGTCATGTCGGCCGAACGCTGATAGACGCCGCGATGCACCGTGGCATAGCTGGTGTCATAGGCCCGCGTGATGGCGTCGATCACCACTTGCGGCTTCTGCGCGGTCGCAGCGGTGTCGAGATAAGCCCAGCCGTCCGGGATCGCCGGAAAATCCGCCAGCCGGTCCAGAGGAGATGCCGTCGCCATCACCCGATCCTCCCCAAGCTATGCTTGGGGAGGGGGACCATGCGCAGCATGGTGGAGGGGCTTGCCCCTCGCCCCTCCACCACCGCTTCGCGGCGGTCCCCCTCCCCATCGAAGATGGGGAGGATTTGGGTGGTCGGCATCAAAGCGCGGCCTCCAGCCAGGCGTCCGCGTCCGCCGCAAAGGCCTCGCGCACCACCTCGTTGCCGATCCGGTCGATCGCATCCGCCACGAAGGCGCGGGTCAGCAGCGCCTGCGCGCGGGGCTTGGGGATGCCGCGGCTCTGCATGTAGAACAGCGCCTTGGCATCCAGCTCGCCCACGGTCGCGCCGTGCGCGCACTTTACGTCGTCGGCGAAGATTTCCAGCTCGGGCTTCAGGTTCACCGTCGCGGTCCGCTGGAGCAGCAGGCCGCGAAGCGACTGTTCGCCATCGGTCTTCTGCGCATGGCGCGCCACTTCGACCCGCGCGGCCAGGCTCGCCTGGCTGCGATCGGCGGCGACCGCGCGCCACAGCTGGTGGCTCTGGCCGTTCAGCGCGGCATGGCGCAGCGACACCGCGCACTCCTGCTTCAACTCGCCCCGGGTCAGCAGCGCGCCCCCGAACTCGGCATAGGCCCCGTCGCCGGTCTGGGTGATCCCGCCATCGATGCGCGCGCCCATATTGCCCGCCGCCAGGAAGGTCGCGGTCAGGCTCGCGCCCTCACCCAGCTCGGCTTCCTCGCGCAGCGACACGAAGCCGTCATCCTGCAACAGACGCACCGCGCGCATCAGCCGCGCCGATGCGGCGAGCTTCAGCCGCGTCAGCCGGTTGGTCCAGCCGCGCCCGACATAGGTCTCATAGACCTGCGCCGCCGCATCCTCGGCCAGCACGATCTCGGCGGGCAGATGATTGGCCGCGCCGCTGGCGACATGGACGATCTGCACGGGCTCCGCGACCGCGTCACGCTCCAGCCGCAGCGACCAGCCGCGCCCGAGCGCCTGCCGCCCCAGCGGATGGTCGCTGGCGTCGATCTGGGTCAGCTGAACCGGGCCGAGGCTGCTGACGCTTTCATCCAGCACGCCGTCGACGAACAGCAACCGCGCGCCCGGCAGATCGAGAAAACGATCAGCCCCCGTGACCGGCACCGCCCGCTCGCTCTCCGCCGCGCGGCGAAGCGCGTCGATATCGGCCCAGCGCCAGGCCTCCTCACGCGTCGAAGGGAGTTCCAGCGTGGTGGTCACGCCGCCGCTCCCTCGACGCCCGCATAGCCCTCACGCTCCAGCTCGAGCGCGAGTTCGGGGCCGCCCGAACGTACGATGCGGCCATCGGCCAGCACATGGACCCGGTCGGGCTGCACATAGTCGAGCAGCCGCTGATAATGGGTGATCAGCAGCACTGCCTTGTCGGGCGCGCGCATGATGCGGTTGATGCCGTCGCCGACGATACGCAGCGCGTCGATGTCGAGGCCGGAGTCCGTCTCGTCCAGGATCGCGAACTTGGGGTTCAGGATGCCCATCTGGACCATCTCGTTGCGCTTCTTCTCGCCGCCCGAGAAGCCGACATTGACCGGACGCTTGAGCATGTCCTGGTTCAGCCCCAGTCCATCGGCCTGCGCGCGGGCGAGCTTCAGGAACTCACCACCCGACAGCGGCTTTTCGTCGCGCTGTCCGCGCTGCGCGTTCAGGCTCTCGCGCAGGAACTGGACGTTGGACACGCCGGGGATCTCGACCGGATACTGGAAGCCCAGGAACAGGCCCGCAGCCGCGCGCTCGTTCGGCTCCAGCTCGAGCAGGTCAACGCCGTCGAACGTCACCGAACCCTCGGTCACTTCGTATCCCGGACGGCCGCCCAGCACATAGCCCAGCGTCGACTTGCCCGCGCCGTTGGGGCCCATGATCGCATGGACTTCGCCCGCATTCACCTCGAGCGTCAGGCCCTTGAGGATCGGCTTGCCGTCAATCTCGGCGTGGAGGTTTTCAATCTTGAGCATGACCGCCCTCTGAAAGCGCTGTAAGTTGGGTAAGATCGCCGCCGTAGCGGTGATAAATGGCATTTAATTCTTCAAGAGCGGTCGCCGTGACGTTGGATCGGTCAATGTCCATAAAGACACGGCGCCCGATACCTTTCACACGGCGTATGCAGGCAATTCGTTCCATCCAATGGAAATGAGATGCCTCATCGCCCCGCGACCGATATTTGGTTCCTTCAAAGAAGAATGGGCTATCCAACCGACCCCTCCAGCGAAATCCCCAGCAGCTTCTGCGCTTCGACCGCAAACTCCATCGGTAGTTGTTGCAGCACCTCGCGAGCAAAGCCGTTGACGATCAGCGCGACCGCCGCCTCCTGATCCAACCCACGGCTCATCGCGTAGAAGAGCTGATCCTCGCTGATCTTGCTGGTCGTCGCCTCATGCTCGATCTGCGCGCTGGGGTTCTTCACCTCGATGTACGGCACGGTGTGCGCACCGCACTGGTCCCCCAGCAGCAGGCTGTCGCACTGGGTGAAGTTGCGGACATTCTCGGCGGTCGCCGCCACGCGGACGAGCCCGCGATAGGTGTTGTCCGAGCGCCCGGCCGAAATCCCCTTCGACACGATGGTCGAGCGCGTGTTCTTGCCCAGATGGATCATCTTGGTGCCGGTATCGGCCTGCTGGCGATTGTTCGTCACCGCGACCGAGTAGAACTCGCCCACCGAACCGTCGCCCGCCAGCACGCAGGACGGATATTTCCACGTCACCGCCGAGCCGGTTTCGACCTGAGTCCACGACACCTTGCTGTTCTTGCCCTGGCACAGCGCGCGCTTGGTGACGAAGTTATAGATGCCGCCGACGCCATTCTCGTCGCCCGGATACCAGTTCTGGACGGTCGAATATTTGATCTCGGCATCGTCCAGCGCAACCAGCTCGACCACCGCCGCGTGAAGCTGGTTCTCGTCGCGCATCGGCGCGGTGCAACCTTCGAGATAGGAGACGTACGCCCCCTTGTCCGCGACGATCAGCGTGCGTTCGAACTGGCCGGTATTCTCCGCGTTGATGCGGAAATAGGTCGACAGCTCCATCGGGCAGCGAACGCCCTCGGGGATGTAGACGAAAGTGCCGTCGGAGAAGACCGCCGAGTTGAGCGTGGCGAAGTAGTTATCGCGCTGCGGCACGACCTTGCCCAGCCATTTGCGGACGAGATCGGGATATTCCTTGATCGCCTCGGAGATCGAGCGGAAAATCACACCCGCCGCTTCCAGCTCCTTGCGGAAGGTGGTCGCGACCGAGACGCTGTCGAACACCGCGTCGACCGCGACCTTGCGCGCGCCCTCGACGCCCGCCAGCACTTCCTGCTCGGCGATCGGGATGCCCAGCTTCTCGTAGGTCCGGCGGATTTCGGGATCGAGCTCGTCCAGCGACGCGATCGTCTTCTTCTGCTTGGGCTCCGCGTAGTAATACGCGTCCTGATAGTCGATCGGCGAAATGTTCAGCTTGGCCCAGTCGGGTGTCTCCAGCGTCTGCCACAACCGGAACGCCTTCAGCCGCCAGTCGAGCATCCATTTGGGTTCGTTCTTCTTAGCCGAGATATAGCGGACCGTATCCTCGCTCAGCCCCTTGGGCGCGAAGTCCTGCTCGATCTCGGTGGCGAAGCCCCACTCGTACTTCTTGTTGGCGGCGGCGAGCGCCTCTGCATTCTTCGTGGCCATCAGGCGAATACCCCCGGACGCAGCTCCGCGCCCATCACTTGCGATTCAACAGGATCGGCGGCGAGCGTCGCGAGCGTCACCCCGGAAAAGGCGGCGCGTACCGCCTGATTGACGACATGCCAATGCGGCCGGACGCGACATTGCATCTCCAGGCCGCATTCATGCGCAGCCCCCTCGACACAGGCGGTCAGCGCGATGGGGCCGTCCACCGCCTCGACGATATCGGCCAGGCTGATCGCATCCGCGTCGCGCGCCAGACGGATGCCGCCGCCGGTGCCGCGCGTGCTCTCGATCAGCCCGGCGGTGGCCAGACGACTGACCAGCTTCTGCGCGGTGGGCAGCGGCACGCCCGTCTGCCCGGCCAGCAGGGTCGCATTGCTCCGCCCGCCGGCACCCTCGCGCGCGGCGGCGGTCATCATCACGACCGCATAATCGGCTAGGCTGGAAAGGCGCATGATCTCCAATCGGATGGATTTGGTCCGATTGGCAAATGGGCGCGAGGCGACGGTTCGTCAACCGGGTTTCGCGTGCGGGAATTTCGATCGGTGTGATCAACTCTTCCTCCCCTGCAAGGGGAGGGGGACCGCCGCGAAGCGGTGGTGGAGGGGTATCACCGCCATTGGGGACACCCCTCCGTCAGTCCTTCGGACTGCCACCTCCCCTTACAGGGGAGGAATTAAAGTCAGCGGCCGATCAGGCCCTGCGCGATCTCGTCCGCGACGTCCGAGGCGGGATGGCCGGTCTCGGCCGAGCGCTGCCACACCTGTTCCAGACGCTCGGGGATCTTGGCGATGCGCGCCATGACCTCGGCTTCGTCGCCCTGGCCCAGATATTCCAGACCGACATTGATGATGCCGCCCGCGTTGATGACGTAATCGGGGGCATAGAGGATGCCCGCTTCCGCCACGCGCGCGCCGTCTTCACGGGTCGCCAGCTGGTTGTTGGCGCCGCCCGCGACGACCTTGGCCTTCAGCCGCTGGATCGAATCGGCGGTGAGCACCGCGCCCAGCGCATTGGGGCTGACCAGATCGACATCGGCGAACAGGATTTCGTCGGCCGGGGCGAAGCTGGCGCCTAGTTCCGCTGCCATCGCCTCGGCACGGGCCTGGTTGACGTCGGCGATGGTGAGCACTGCGCCGTCCTTGGCCAGCAGCTTGGCCAGACCGCCGCCGACCGAGCCGACGCCCTGGATCGCGACGCGCACGCCCTTCATGTCGGTCGCGCCCAGCCCGCGCTTGGCGGCCGCCTTGACGCCCAGATAGACGCCATGCGCGGTATAGGGGCCGGGATCGCCGCCCGCCGCGCCGCTCGCCACCGGCAGGCCGGAGACATAGCGGGTCTGGGTCGCGATGACCTTCATCCGCTCTTCCGACATGCCGACATCCTCGGCAGTCACATAACGGCCGCCCAGCGATTCGACCGCGCGACCGAAGGCTTCCAGCTGCGCGGTGGTGATGACGTCGCCTGGCTTGGCCGCCAGGACCACGCCCTTGCCGCCGCCCAGCGCCAGGCCCGCCATCGCATTCTTGTAGCTCATGCCGCGCGACAGGCGCAGCGCGTCGGTGATGGCGAGCGCGGGCGTGGCATAATGCCAGAAGCGCGCACCGCCCGCCGCCGGGCCCAGATGGGTGGAATGCACCGCGATGACCGCCTGCAACCCCGATGCGGGATCGGTGAACAGATGCACGCCTTCATGCGCGTCGAAATCGGGAAAGCCCCAGTTCGTCATGCTCGTCCTTCGGTCCGACTAAAGCGGTACCGGACCGAGGCTTCTGACCCGGCCACCCAGATCGGCGAGGATATTGGGGGGACACGGGCCTGAAAGGGGCCGGTGCCGTGGCCAGCGAGTGGCCGGAAAGAATGGGGCGACCGACGGGACTTGAACCCGCAACTTCCGGCATCACAAGCCGGCGCTCTAACCAATTGAACTACGGTCGCCGCGAAGGCTTGCGCCCCTAAACGGGATCACCCGGTCTCGTCAAGCGCCCAAAACCGTCCCCGTCAAAAATTCCCCCTCCCTCAAAAACGCCCCTGCGCGGAAAGCCGGTATCCGCCGCCCGATCCGGCGACGAAGCCCAGCTGCTCCAGCCGCGCCGCCGCTGCCGGGTCGCCCGGCGTCAGGACCAGGTCGGCGGTATAGCGGCCATCGGGACGGATACGCAGGTTCACCGCCTCGCTTCCCCCCTGCCCCGTCATCGGCAGCAGCAGCGCCCCCGCCTCGCACCGGGCATTGCCCGTCATCACCGGCGGCAGCGGCAGGCCGCCCGCCTCGCCCGCGACGGTCGCCCGCACGCGCCCGCCCGCTTCCTCGCACACCCCGTCGCGGAACCGCACCGTCACATCCTCCAGCGCGAGCGTCGTGACGGGCAGCGGCGCGAACAGCGTGGCGGCGGGCAGGCTGGCGGTCACACCGTCAATCCCCATGGCATGGCGGCTGATCGTCGCGGCGCCCAGGATCGGACGCCCATCGGCCCCCGCCCCCTCGAACGCCAGCTTCGCCCGCCCGACCAGCAGCGCCAGCGGCGACAGCGACACGCGCAGGTCGCCCAGCGCCACGTCGCCGAACCGCGCCTCCAGCATGCTGCCGCCCCAGATCGTCCCGCCGACCCGCCGCGCGCTCAACCCCTGATCGGCCAGCCCCGTAGCCCCCAGCGCCAGCCGCATCGGCAGGAAGACGATCAGCGCCACGACCAGCATCGCGGCGAACAGCACCGGCGGACGGGTGGCGAGCCGCAACCGCATCACGACACCCGCGCCCGCAGGACGAGCGCCACGCCCAGCGTCCGGTCGCCATTGTCGGTCAGCGTCGCCTGCTCGACCAGCACCCCGCCGCGCTCCAGCCGCGCCAGCCAGGGGGTCAGCGCGGCGCCGCGTGCCGAGGCGATCTGCGCGCGCACCCGGCCGGGGCCGTCCTCGGTCAGGCCGGACAGGGTGAAGCCCGCCTGCTCGGCCGACAGGCGGATGGTGTCGGCCAGCGTCCCCGACAAGGCGGGGCGCCGGCGGCGCTGGCGCAGTTCGTCGGCGATGGCCTGCGCCTCGCCCAGCCGGATCACCGCATCGGCATGGCGCTCGCGCGCGCCCGACAGGCCGTCGCCCAGCGGACGCAGGATGCCGCCCCAGAGGAGCGTGACGACCATCAGCGCGGCCATGACCAGCAACAACCGCTTCTCGCGGGTCGAACGGCCGTCGAACCAGAGCTTGAGCGAGGTCATCGTCCGCGCACCGTGAATTCTCCCGTGATCCGCCCGCCCGCCGCGACGAAGGTGCTCGCCTGGACGGTGAAGCCCTGCGCCTCGATCGCGCGCTTCAGGTCGGTGGCCAGCGCCTCACGGTCCACCGCCACGCCCAGCCTTATGTCGCCGCTCGGCTGGAAATCCATCGCGGTCAGCTCGGAGCCGGGCACGCTGCGCACCGCCGAGAAGACCGCCGCCGCCGTCCGGCTGAACCCCTGGCCCGGCCCGCGCACCGCCGACAGCCGCTCGGCCAACTGGCGATCGGCATCGACCAGCGTTTCCCCGCGCGGCAATGCGGTGCGCGCGACCTGCTCGATCCTGGCCTCGGTCGCGTCGGCGGCGAAGCTGTATTTGGTCCAGCGCACCAGATCGATCGCCAGCGTAACCGCGACGATCGCCAGCCCCAGCCGGCCGAGCCGCCGCACCAGCCGCCAGTCGATCGCGAAGGACCGCCGCCGCGCGAACGGCCCCTGCCGCAGGTCGAGCGCGGGCGCCGCCGCCGCCGCCGCCGCGCCCAGCATGTCCGCCAGCGCATCGGCATCCAGATCGGCCAGCGGATCGTCGCCGGTCACGATCTCGGTAAAGCCGGGCTCGTCGGCAAAGCCCGAGGCGCGTCCGCGCACCACCCCCTGCCCGGCAAGGCTGCCCCGCACATAGCCCTGGTCGGGGCGCGGCAGCAGGAGCGGCGCGGGCACCACCGCCACCGGATCGACACCCATCCCCGCCAGCCGATTGAGCCAGCCCGCCATCGCGCCGCGATTGACGATGCCGATGGCCCGGCTGCCCGCGTCATCCTCGCCCACCGCGACATGCAGCTCGTCCATCGGCGCGGCGCTGACCTCCGCGGCCAGCAGCCGTGCGGCGGCGGCGGCCTGCGCGGTCGAGCGGGCGGGGATCTCGGCCCAGTGGAGCGACACCGCATCGGCGGGCGCGACCGCGATCACCTCGCCATCGCCTTGCGGCAGGCCCTCGCCCGCCGCCGCGACGCGCGCATCCTCGATCCGCATCCAGCGATAGTCGCCGCCCTCGCCCGGCGGCAGGAACAGGAGGTTGGTCGCACTCATCACTCTTCCCCCCATATCCGCGCCACCAGCTGCGGCGGCACCCGCCTGGCATCGACCAGCGCGCGCTCCTGCAACGTCACGCCGCCCAGCGTCACGTCGATGCGCAGGGCGAACCAGCGGGTCGTCACCGCCACGCCCCCCGCGCCCGTCGCCCCCGGCACCTGCGCCCAAAAGGCGCTCGCGTCCGCATAGCCTTGCGGCGGGCGGCGCAAAAGGGCCTGGGCGATGGCACCGGGCGAAATCGTATCGACCTGCGCCATCGCCACCAGCGGCGCCTGTTCGGGAGCGAGCGTGTTGATGTTGACCATGGTCGGGCTGGCATCGGGCAGCGTGCACAGCCAGGGGCGCAGCCGGGCATAGAGTTCGGGCGTGACGCCGTTGACCATCCGCATCTCGCTGACATCGGCCATCAGCGTGCCGCCGGTCCGGTAAGGCGGATCGCGGCCCAGATAGAGCGCATCCTCCGCCCCGCCGCCTTGCGGGTTCTGGTCGCTGTCGATCCAGTCGGCGGTGGCGGCCGCGACCTGTTCGGCCACCTGCCCCGGCACGCCGATCAGCCGCATCAGCTTGGCGAAATGCGCCGTCTCGACGGCATTGCCGATCAGCACGCCGGGCTGGCCGGACGCCCGCTGTGCCAGGCCGTTGAGGTTGAAGCAGTTCCCGCCATCGGTGACGCGCGCGGTTGCGATCGCCCCGCCCGCGACATCGCCCAGCGGCAGCGCGAAGGGCCGGTCGCTCCATCCGCCGAGCAGCGACACCCGCCCCTGCGACCGCTGGAGCAGATCGCCGATGCGGATGATCGCCAGCGCCTCGGCCGCATAGGCAAAGCCGCGCGCCTGCTCGATCGCGACCGAATTGCCGCCCAGCCGGGTCGACAGACGCAGCTTTTCCAGCGCGGTCGCGGCCATCACCGCGATCACCGCGACCAGGATCAGCACGGTGAGCAACGCCGCGCCGCGCTCGCCGGAGGGGGGCGGCCGCCTAGCCATTGGGCGTCGGTGCAGGCGTCGGTGTGGGGGTAGGCGCCGGAGCCGCCGCAGCGTCGCCGATATAGCCGGTGCCGACCAGGAACAGCTGGCGAAAGATCAGGCCGTCGTCGCGGACGATCGTCACCTCGGCCGCCTGTGGCAGGGCGATGCCGGGCTGCCCCTGCCACTGGTCGAGCCATGCGCCGTTGAAGCGATAGCGCAGGTGCAGTTCGCGGACATGGTCCATCAGCGCGGCGGGCTCCATCGGCGCGGCCCCGTCGAGCAGCGGCCACGCCACCCGCTCCAGCACATCGCCGTTCAGGCGGTAAGCGACCTTTTGCAAGGACGGGCGCTGCGCACCGTCCAGGTTGCTCCACCCGGCGCGGACCAGCCGCATCGCATCGGGCCCGGCGACCATCGCGGGGGTCAGCACCGCGCCCTCGTCGCGGGTCGGTCGGTCGACCGCCTGGGCCAGGTCGGCGGACAGGATCGCGGTCGTCCGGCTGACTGCCGCCATCGCGTCCAGCTTCTGCCCCGTGACCGCCTGGGTCCGCACACTCAACGACAGGATCGCCACGGCGGCGGCGGCCAGCATCGAGAAGACGAGCAGCGCCACCATGACCTCGACCAGGGTGAAGCCGTTGGCTTCCCCTCCATTCCGGCCTTCGACCGGGTCGGCCGAGACGACCATCACGACGTCACCACCCCGACCGGCGGCGTGGGCCATGGCGGACGGACCATCGTCATCCGTCCCACGACGCTTCCCGCGCCATTGGTCACCGCGACATCGATCCGCACCACGCGCACATCGCCCGTCCCGCTGACGATCCGCGTCCATTTCCAGCTGCGCCCGCCATTCACCTCCGCCCCCGACCTCCGGCCGAGCGCGGGTGCCTGGGGATCGGTGACGGCGGCAATCGCGATGTTGCGCGCGACCATCTGCGCGACCAGCGTCTCGTCGAGGATCGAGGCACCCCGGATCGTCGCACTCTCCAGCCGGACGATCGCCATCGCCGCCAGGCTGAACACCGCCAGCGCGACCATGATCTCGATCAGGGTAAAGCCACCTTCTCCCCTGCAAGGGGAGGTGGCAGGCCGGCGGCATGACGGAGGGGTGTAACCGCCAGCGAGGGAGTGAATCGCGAGCGGCGACACCCCTCCGTCACGGCTGCGCCGTGCCGCCTCCCCTTGCAGGGGAGGAATTGGGGCAACCTCACCCATCGACCCGTACCGTGCCGTCCGCGCCGATCCGTACGATGCTGCTGGCCCGGTCGCGGGTCAGGCGCAGTTCGACCGGACGGTCGGCCAGGCCCGTCACGTCGAAGGTGATCCGCACCCGCCCGCTACTGTCGGGGATCGCGGCCTGTGTCCCGTCCTCCCATTGCGCGACGCGCAGCGGCTTGGCGGTCATCGGGCTCCACGCGCCGTCCGCGCGCCGGTCGAAGCCATAGCCGCCGCGCGTGACCCAGATGCTGACCGGCGACGCCTCGACCACCGCCACGTCATGCGCGGCACGGACACGCGCGGCGAAGCGCAACGCCTCGTCGGTCAGGCGGCCGCGCCGATCGGGCAACGACCAGACCGCGATGGCGGAGGCCAAGCCGATGACGGTGATGACGATCATCAGTTCGACCAGGGTGAAGCCGTTCGGCCCTTGCGGCGATGTTTCGACATGGCCTTCGACTTCGCTCAGGCTGAACGGAGGCTTGGTCAGCACCGAGCCTGTCCCATCGTCCGTTCGCGCTGAGCGAAGTCGAAGCGCACGGGCCGAACGCCGCCCAGGCAGGCCCCACCCGCCGCCGTCCCCGGCATCCAGGCGGGGCCGCGTCATCACTTATCCCAGTTGCCGATATCCGCGTTGATCCCCTCGCCGCCTTCCTTGCCGTCGGCGCCGTACGTCCAGACATCCGCCTCGCCATGCTGGCCGGGCGCGGCATAGAGATAGGGGCGGCCCCAGGGATCGTCGGGCAGCTTCTTCAGATAGCCGCCCTTCTGATAGCGCGACGGATCGGCCAGACCGGCGGGCATCGACACCAGCGCCTGCAAGCCCTGCGCGGTCGTCGGGAAGGTCAGGTTCTGGAGCTTGTACATCTCCAGCCCGCCCTCGATCTGGGCGATGTCGGCCTTGGCCTTCTGCACCCGCGCGGTGTCGCCCGAGGGCAGCACGTTCAGCGCCACGATCGTCGCCAGCAGGCCGATGATGACGATGACGACCATCAGCTCGACAAGGGTGAAGCCGTCCTCGCGGCGCTTGCGGCGGGTCGGCCGTTGGGTGGGGTTACGCATCGACTTGTCCTCTCGACTCATTGTCCCGCCAGCGTGTTGAGCTGGAGGATCGGCAGCAGGATGGATAACACGATCGTCGCGACCACGCCGCCCATCACGACGATGATCGCGGGTTCGAGCAGCGAGAGCGCGGTGGCGGTGAAGCGGTCGAACTCGCGCTCCAGATAGTCGGCGGCGCGCTCCAGCATCTCGTCCAGCCGCCCCGCCGCCTCGCCGCTGGCGGCCAGATAGGTCAGCAGCGGCGGAAACACCCCCGCCCGCCGCATCGCCGCGGAGAGACTCCCGCCGCCCCGGATCGCATCGACGATCGCGTCGGAGGCGACCCGCAGCCGCCGGTTGTGGATCGTGCCCGCCGTCAGCGTCAGTCCTTCGAGCAGCGGCAGGCGGCTGGCGACCATCGTCCCCAATGTGCGCGCCATCCGCGCGGCGTGCAGGTCGCGCAGCAACCGGCCGAGCAGCGGCAGCCGGAGCAGCCAGCTGTCGAAGGACAGCCGGATCGACGGCACCTTCAACGCGCGCCAGAATGCGACGCCGCCCAGCACCGCGACGCCCGCCATCAGCCACCACCAGCCGACCAGCAGGTCCGACACGCCGATCACCATGCGGGTCAGGAAGGGCAGTTCCTGCCCGACCGTGTCGAACTGCTCGACCACCTGCGGCACGACGAACATCATCAGCGCGGTGACGACGCCCATCGCCACCACCGCCAGGATCGTCGGATAGGCGAGCGCGGTGATCAGCTTGCCCCGAATCTCCGCCTGCCGCTCCAAAAGGGCCGCGAGCCGCTCCAGGATCGTCGGCAAGGTGCCTGAACTCTCCCCCGCCGCGACCATCGCGCGGTAGAGCGGGGGGAAGCTCCGGGGCTCGCGCGCCATCGCATCGGCAAGACGGCGGCCTTCGGTCACGCCCTGATGCACCGTCGCGACGATGGCGCGCACCCGCTCCTGCTCGGTCTGGCGGGTGATGGTGCGCAAGGACTCCTCCAGCGGCGAGACGCGGTTGAGCGTGGCGAGCTGGCGGGTGAAGAGCGTCAGCTGCTTGACCGACATGCGCGCGCGCCCGAGCTTCAACCCGAACAGCGGGCGACGCTCGGCGGTGTCGCCGCTGCCCGGCTTGACCGAGACGACATAGAGCCGCTGCTTCTCCAGCGCGGCACGCGCGGCGTCGGCGGTCTCGGCAGGGATGAAACCGCGCTTCTCGGCGCCCTTGGTGTCGATGGCGACATAGTCGAACCCGGCCATGTCAGCGCCTTACCCCATGCACCACCCCGGCGAAGGCCGGGATCCAGTCGCGATGCCGGTGCAGACGCGGGGTTTCGGATGGAAATCCTATCTCACGCGGAGACGCGGAGACGCGGAGAGAAGATTGGTTCGCGCAGAGGCGCAGAGGACGCAAAGACAAATCGTGCGCGGAAGCGCACAGCTTTTTCAAGCAGCCAAAGCAGGAGGGCCGCTGGCGCGGCGGGGACGACATCTCTGCGTCCTCTGCGCCTCTGCGCGAACATACCTTTCTTCTTCGCGGCTTCGCGCCTTCGCGTGAACACAGCTTTCCTCTCCGCGCCTCCGCGTCTCCGCGTGAACGCGAATGCACAACGCACGGCAACTGGACTCCGGCCTTCGCCAGGGTGGGGCAAGCGCACATCCCCCTCACCCCGCGTCGGAATCGCGGCGGGACACGCGGATGGCTTCCTCCGCCGTCGTCACGCCGTCCAGCACCAGCGTCCGCGCCGCTGCCGCCAGCGGCTGCTGCCGGGCGAAGGCGTGCGCGGCGATCGCCTGTTCGTCGCCGCCTTCGTTGATCAGCCGCCGGATGGTGTCGTCGACCCGCACCGCCTCATAGACGCCGGTCCGGCCCTTATAGCCGCTGCCGTTGCACTGGGGACAGCCGACCGCTTCGTACACCGTCGCCTGCGGGTCGATACCGAGCAGCGGCGCGACCGTGTCCCGGGCCGCGACCGGACGCTTGCAGGCGGGGCAGAGCCGCCGCACCAGCCGCTGCGCGATGACGGCGCGCAGCGTCGAGGCGAGCAGGAAGGGCTCGACCTTCATGTCGCGCATCCGGGTGATCGCGCCGACCGCATCATTGGTGTGGACGGTCGACAGCACCAGATGCCCGGTCAGCGACGCCTGCACCGCGATCTCGGCGGTTTCGCGGTCGCGGATTTCGCCGACCATCACCACATCGGGGTCCTGGCGCAGGATCGCGCGCAAGCCCGCCGCGAAGGTCAGCCCGACCTTGGCGTTGACCTGGGTCTGCCCCACCCCTTCCACCGCATATTCGACCGGGTCCTCGACGGTCAGGATGTTGCGGCTGCCATCGTTCAGCAGGCGCAGCGCGGCGTACAGGCTGGTCGTCTTGCCCGAACCCGTGGGGCCGGTGACCAGGATGATGCCGTTGGGCTCGCTCAGCGCCTCGCGCAGCAGCGCATACATGGCCGGGTTCATCCCCAACGCATCGAGGTCGATCCCTGCATTCTCCTTGTCGAGGATACGCAGCACCACCCGCTCGCCCGCACGGCTGGGCAGGGTCGAGACGCGCACGTCGAGCAGCTTGCCCCCCAGCGTCAGCGCCATGCGCCCGTCCTGCGGCACGCGGCGTTCGGCAATGTCGAGCCGCGCCATGACCTTGATGCGACTGACCACCACGGGCGCGACATGCGGCGGCATGCGCAGCGTCTCGCGCAGCACGCCGTCGATCCGCATCCGGACGATCAGGCCGGTCTCATAGGGCTCGATATGGATGTCCGACACGCCGTTGCGCGCGGCATCGGCGATGATGCCGTTGATCAGGCGGATGGCGGGCGCGTCGTCGGCGGTGTCGAGCAGATCCTCGGCGGTGGGAATCCCGTCGGCCAGCATGTCCAGCTCGTCGCCCATGCCGACGGCCGCGATCGCGGTCGCCTGTCCATCCATCGCATAGGCATCGGACAGCAGCCGGTCGAAGGCCGGTCCCTCGACCCGAGCAATGGCGAAGGGGCGGCCGATATGGCGGCGCAGCTCGATCAGCGCGCGCGGGTTGGCGCCTTCACGCAGGGCGATAGTCAGCGGGTCGGCGCTCTGGACCACCGTGCCGAACTTGCGCGCGAAGGCGTAGGGGATGGTCAGCGGGGCGACCAGTTCCAGCGCTTCGTCGGGCGCGGGGAGCGGGAGAGCGGCATGCCCTCCCCCATCCCCTCCCGCCTGTGCGAGCGGCGTGCCCAGCGGCAGAGGGACCATATCACCCGTGGGGAGGGATTCCGGCGTGTCAGTCACGGCGCTTGATCGGTTCGACCGGCTTGGCGACGGGGACCGCGATGCGCGGGTCCTCGATATTGCCGGGCATCGGCGCGTGCGGGATCGGCGGCGCGGCGTTCATGTAATCGCGGACCAGCTCGTCGATCGACGGCTCGACGCCGGGCTGGGCATAGCCCTGGAGCTGGCGGAGATAGCCGTAACGCTGTTCGGTGACGCGGCGGCTGTCCTCGGGGGTGCGCAGGATGGTCGGGCGGATGAAGACCATCAAATTGGTCTTGGACCGGCTGCGCGCCTTGGACCGGAACAGCGCGCCCAGGCCCGGAATGTCGCCCAGGAACGGGATCTTCTCGATCGTCCGCCGCTCATTGTCGTCGAGCAGCCCGCCGATGACCGTGATCTGGCCGTCATCGGGGGTGAACACATTCTCGAACGCGCGCTTGTTGAGGATCAGTTCGCTGTTGTTGCTCGACACCGGACCCGCGATCGAGCTGACCTCCAGGCGGACATAGAGTTTCAGAGAGCCGCCCGCATTGACCTGCGGCTTCACGTCCAGCTGGATGCCGACATTCTGCCGCTGCACGGTGCGGAAGGTGTTGTTGAAATCATTGGACAACGCCTGGCCGGTCGTGACCGGAATCTCCTGCCCGACCAGGCTGTGCGCCTGTTGATTGTCCAGCGTGATGATGTGCGGCACCTGCAACAGGTTGGAGGTGGTGTCGCTCTTCACCGCATTGATGATCGCGCCGAACACGGTGTTGCCGACCTTCCCGCCCCAGCCGGCAAAGCCGCCGGTGGTGCCCAGGATCGACTGCACCGCCGACTGGGTCAGCTGGCTATAGGCCTGATTGGGGACGTTGGTCGTGGTCCGCGTGCCGTCGGGTGCGACCACCGTGGTCGTGGTGCCGCCGATCGTGTTCGCCCCGACCGCGCCTGCGATCTGGAGGATGTTGGGCGCGGTGTTGCCATAGGTCGACGCGGCGAACGCGCCGCCCGTCAGGCTGCCCAGCAGGAACTGCGCGCCCAGCCGCCGTGCGGTCTGATCGGAGACTTCGGCGATGATCGCCTCGATCAGCACCTGTTCGCGGCGCACGTCCAGCTGGCGGATCACCTCGCCGATCTGGCGCTGGATATCGGCGGGCCCGGCGATCACGATGGCGTTGGCGCCGACGAAGCGGGTGACGACCGCCGCAGTGCGGCCGCCCTGCGTGCTGATCGCGGGTTGCTGGCCAGTCTGGCCACCCGCGCCGGGCGCGCTCGCCGCCTGGGGCTGGGCGACCGGCTGGACACGCTGCGCGATGGCGGTGCCCGCCGCCGATCCCGACTGGCTGTTGGTCTGGGTAAAGCTGCCACGCGACAGGGTGGTTTCCTGCACCGGATCGGGCGTCTGGCCGACCAGCTGCTGGAGCACGGGCAGAAGCTGCTCGGCATCGGCATTTTGCAGGAAGACGACGCGGATCTCGGTGCCGCTCTTGGCCTTGTTGTCCAGGTCCAGCGCGATCTGGGCGAAGCGCGCCACGCTCGACGGATCGCCGCGCAGCGCGATCGAATTGGAGCTGTCGATCGCGACCACCGACACGCCGGTTCCGCCTTGCGCAGGCGCTCCGCCCTGCCCGCCGCCGCCATTGCCCGCCAGCGTCTGGAGCGCGGTCGCGATCTCGCGCGCGCCCGCATTCCTCAGCGCGATGACGCGGGTCGAGGCATTGTCGGCGTCGATCCGGCGGACCACCTCGCGGATGCGGCGGATATTGTCGGCGAAGTCGACCACGACCAGGCTGTTGCCCGCGCGGTTGGCGGTCACCGACCCTTGCGCGCTGACCAGCGGGCGCACCGTCTCCAGCGCGCTCGGCGCGTCGATCGCGCGCAGGCGGATGATCTCGGTGACATAGGAATTGCGGTTCGCGCCCGACGATCCGATCCGGCTGGGCTGCGAGGCGGCATTGTCGATCGGCTGCACCCGGAACGCCCCGCCCGCGCTGGGCACCGCGACCAGCCCGTTGGAGCGCAGCGTCGACAGGAAGATCTCGAAATATTCGGATTTGGACAGCGGCCGGTCGGTCACCACCGTCACCTTGCCGTTCACCCGGCTGTCGATGATGAAGGTCCGCCCCGTCACCTTGGCCGCATCGGCGATGAAGGCGCGGATATCGGCGTCGCGGACGTTGAGCGTGGTCTGCGCCTGCACCCCCGCCGCCAGGGCGAGCGCCAGAACCGAACCGAGGACGAGCTTCTTCATGGCCGTGGTGCCGCAATCTGGAGGGAGAGCGGCAGCGTCTGATCGCCCCGCTCGACCGTGATGGAAAGAGAGCCGCCCTGTGCGAAATCGCTCGCCAGGCGGTCAAGGTCGCCGGGGCCGGTCACGGGGCGGCCGCCGAGCGCGGTGACGATATCGCCCTCGCGCAGCCCCGCCGCGCGGAACGCCGTGCCCGCGCCCATCGGCCGGACGACGAGGCCGGAGACGCGCCCGCCGTCGAGCCGGGGGATGAAACCGATATCACTGCGCAGCTGCGCGATGGCGATGCCGCCCTGCCCGGAGGCCGGGGGAGCGGCGATGCCGGGCACGGGCGCGCCGGGCGCGGCGGGGGGCGCATCCGATTGGTCGAGATACAGGTCCTCGGTCGCGCCGCCGCGATCGATGGTGATGTGATCGAACGCCACCGACTTCAGCGTCACGCCCGGCTGGATCTCCTCGCCGACCGAGACCGGGCGCTGAACGCCGTCGGGCCCCGCCACGATCGCCGAGCCGCGCCCCGATGCCTCGTCGATGCGCGTGCCGAACAGGGTGAGTTGCAGGCTGGTCACCGCCGAGGGCGCGGCCTGCTGTCCCTGCAGGCGGAAGAACGGGTCGAAGCCGTCGAGGATCGCAGCGGTCGATCCGACGACGCTGGGCGCGACCGGCCGCCACTCGCCCAGCGGCGAGACCGGCGTGACGAGCACCCATAGCAGCCGCGCGCCCTGAACGGCGAGGACCGCCATCAGCGCCAGTTCGGCCACCGAATAGACATTCACGACCGGCAGCCGCCGCAACCATCGGCGCCCGCGCGCGTCGAGCCTCAACCGCATGAAATCAGACCCCATCCGCTTTTCCGGGCACTAGGCATGGCATGTTACATGTTTGCGTCAAAGCCCCGAAACATGTTCGTCATATGGGTTTCACATGGACATTGCGATGAACCCTATCCCGACCGACCCGCCAGAACTGGGCAACGGCCTTGATCCGACACCGATTATCGCCCGACTGGCCGCCACGCCGGGGGTGCAGCGGCTGCCCAGCCCCAAGCTGACGCTGTTCGTGAAGCGCGACGTCCTGCCGCTCGAACTCTGCCAGGCGCTGATGGCGCGAATCGACGAGGTGCGCCGTCCCTCGACCATCGCCGACGCCAATGGCGACGCCAGCTATCGGACCAGCGAGACGGGCGACCTGCCCGGCGACGATCCGGCGGTGATCGAGACCGAACGCCGCATCGCGATACTGACCGGGCTGTCGGCCGCATTCGGCGAACCGATCCAGGGCCAGCGCTATGCCGTCGGGCAGGAGTTCAAGCAGCATACCGATTATTTCGAGCCGTCCGGCCTCGACTATCACCGCTATTGTGCGCTGTCGGGCAACCGGACCTGGACGGTGATGCTGTACCTGAACACGCCCGAGGCCGGCGGCGCGACCCGGTTCAAGGCGGTGGACAAGATGATCCAGCCCGAACCCGGCAAGCTGGTCGCGTGGAGCAACCCCGCCGCGCGGACGGCTCACCCAATCCGGCCACGCTGCATCAGGCGATGAAGGTGCGCGCGGGGGTGAAATACGTCATCACCAAATGGTATCGGGAGCTGCCGTGGCGGGGTTAGAGACGGACGTCCGTTCGCCCTGAGCGAAGTCGAAGGGCACGCTTAATCTATGGCGGCTTGGCAAAGCGAATCCCTTGGCCTTCGACTTCGCTCAGGCTGAACGGAGGGGGGGCTTCGTTTTGAGCCTAACATCCGTTCAGGCTGAGCGAAGTCGAAGCCTACGCCCCACCATCTCCCCAAACGAAAAAGGCCGCCGCCCGGATCGCTCCGGACGACGGCCACATGCCGGGATCAGAAGGTCGTGCTGATCCCCAGCGAGAAGATCCGGCCCAGATTATACCGGTTCAGATAGACGAACCGGCCATTCCCGAAATCCTGCCGCTCGTTATAGCGCGTGCGGGTCAGGTTGCGGGCCTCGGCCTTCAGCTCGAACTTGCCGCCCGCCAGCTCGAAGCCCTGCCGCGCCACGAGATCGAGGCGGATGCCCGGCACCTCGATGATGTCGGGCTGGAAACCGTCGCCCGACAGGTTGGACGGCCCACGATTGGTCACGCGGTTGCTGGCATAGTTGAACAGCAGCGTGATCTGCGACAGCGCGGCGGTGTCCTCCATGCCGAGTTGCAGGTTGACCAGATGGTCCGACTGGCCGGTCAGCGACGCGCCGTCGCGGAACAGCAGCCGCGCCGGGCCGAAGCCCGAGGCGCAGCCCGCCAGCCCCGGCGATCCTTGCGCCGCCGCCGGGTTGGGCACGCATGTCGCATCCGCGCGGATCTTCGACTTGGTATAGGTATAGTTGGCGATCGCGACGAGGCGGCGGGTGGCGAAGAAATCGCCGCCCAGTCCGGCGAGCGGCACATATTTCTGCAACTCGAACTCGCCGCCATACAGGTTGGCCGAGGGCAGATAGGTGAAGCCCGTCTGCAACCGATCGTCTGCGCCGGTATAGAAGCCGACCTGCTCGATCGGGTTCTTGATCCGCTTGTAGAAGCCCGCGACCGTGAAACGCTGGTCGCGCGCATAGAACCATTCGTAGCGCGCCTCGAGATTCCACAGCTCGCTGTCGCGCAGGTTCGGGTTGCCGAAGAACAGGCGGTCCGAATCCGGGTCGCGGAATTGCTGCGGTGCCAGCTCGCGGAATTGCGGGCGCGAGATGGTCTTGGCGCCGCTCGCGCGCAACTGCATGTCGGGCGCGAAATTCCAGGTCAGCGTGCCAGCGGGGAGGAAATAATCGTTCTTCAGCCGCGTCGTAGCACTCTGCACCGGCGTCACCGTCTCGACCGCCGTCTCGTAGCGGACACCCGCCACCGCGCGCAGCCCGTCGGCCACCTCGGCCTCCGCCTGGACGTAACCGGCATGGACGTCCAGCTTGGCGTCATAGGCATAGGCGCCCAGCTGCTGCGGCGAACCCAGCTGGAGCGTGCACGCCCCCTGCCCGCGCAGCGGACAGGCATTGTTGATGACGTCGGGGCTCAGCAGATAGTCGGGGCGGTAGAGATTATACGGGAAACCCGGTGCGGTCCCTGCGCCGTCGCTGGTCTGGTAGTTGAACTGGATACGGCTCGAATAGCGGTCCGTGCCCTGGTAGAAATAGCCGCTGCTCAGCGTGATCGGCCGTTCGCCGTCGATCCTGTAGGAAAGATCGGCCTGGCCGGTCCACAGATTCTCGTTGAGTTCCGAGAAGATGATCGAGGCGAAGGGGGTGAAGCGCTGCGTCACCTGATAGGCGCCGTTGCACTGGAACCCGCCCGCGCCATTGCCGCCGTCATAGCTGATCGGCAGGCCCGTGGTGGTGCGGTTCGAGCAGAGATAGTCGAACTGGCGCTCATAGGGCGCATTGCGCTTGGAATTGGCGAAGGCGCCGCGCGCGTCGAACTTCAGCGCGTCGGTCAGCTTGAACTCGCCGACCAGCTGGCTTTCGATCAGCTGGCGCTCGAACCAGTTGGTGTTCTGCTGGAAGCGAAGCCCGCTGGCATTGTTATAGACCTCCGCCGCCGAGCCGCGCCCCTGTTTCAGCGTGTCGTGGATATAGACGTTGGTCCAGCGCACCGTGTTGTCGCCGAACTCGTAACCCAGCCCGACCAGTGCATTGGCGACGATGCGGTTGTCGGTCAGCAGGGTGCGGAAATCGTTGCGGATCGTGCCGTCGGTCGACACCGAATCCTGCTGGATCGCCGAGCGGGTGCGGAAGGTGTTGGACAGGCTGAGCGACGAGATCACGCCCAGCCGGTCGCTGCCGATGTCGAACACCGACCCCGCCGAAATCTCGCCCGACAAGTTGGCGGGCAGATGGTTGTTGCGCTGGAGCAGCGTGGTCGAGGCGTTGGAGAGCTGCGCCACCTGCGCGGCGGGGACGATGCCCGATCCGCGTCCCGCCTGGACGTCGCGCACGAACTGCGGCACGGCGCGCGTCCCGTCGTCATAGCCCAGCCAGTCGGCCTTGCCGCCCGCATAGGTATAGCCCAGCTCGCTGGTGGTCACATCGTCGGCCGCGACCGTGAACCCGCCCGAGATGAAATTCTTCGCCGGGATCGCCTTGGTCGTCAGGTTGATGACGCCGCCGCCGAACTCGCCGGGATAATTGACCGAATAGGTCTTCTGGACCAGCGCCGAACCGACGATGGTGGTCGGGAAGATGTCGAGCGGGACCGAACGGCGCAGCGGCTCGGGGCTGGGCAGCGGCGATCCGTTGAGCAGCGACGAGGAATAACGGTCGCCGAGGCCCCGCACATAGACGAAGCCGCCGCCCACGACCGACAGGCCGGTGACGCGGGTCAGCGCGCCCGCAATGTCGCCCTCGCCCGTACGCGCGATATCGGCGGCGGACAGGACCGAGACGATCTGCGGCGTGGCGCGGATCGTGTTGGGGATGTTGCGGCCGACGACGACGATCTCGTTGCTGGCCGAGGCGTCGACGCCGGGGGCCGAGATCTCGACCGGCTCGTCCGCCGACTGGCCGTCCTGCCCGGTCGGGGTCTGGCTCTGCGGGGTCGCCTGCCCGTCGGGGCTGGTCGCGGTGGTGCTGGTCGGCGCGGGCGCGCCCGCCGTCTGCGCGAGCAGGGCGGGCGCGACGAGCTGGGACGTCAGCAGAAGGAGGGAGGCATAAGCGAGGCGTCGCTGCATGGCCGGGTCATCCGATCAGATATATGGAGGAAAGCCGGGGCGGCGATGATCCGCCACCCCGGCTTGCCGAGAGCGCCCGGACAAGCCCTGGGCGCATGGTCAGCGGGGCCTTAGCGGCCGTTGCAGCTGAAATAGACCGAGGTGAAGACGGGCGGACCGGCTTCCTGCGGGCCGCCATTGTCGGTCGGACCGACACCGGCGGCGCGGATCGTCGTGCGGTCCGAACCCGAACCCGCACCGGCCACGATGTTGACGCAGGCGACGCCGGAATTGGTCGACTTCACGATGCCGTTGATGAAGGTCATGTCGGCCCCGCCGCGCAGACGGATCGCGGCGGGCGCGAGCGCGGTCTGGAGGAAGGTGAAGTTGGCATAGCGGCCGAAGGTACGCGGCAGCAGTTCCTCGGCATTGTTCGAGTCGATCTCGGTCGAGAAGCTGTCGGCGGTCGCGCCGATCGTGCGCTGCGCCGCAATCAGGAACTGCATGAAGCCGCGATAGCCATTGTCGATGTCGAAACCGTCATCGTCCGCGCCGGTGATCGCGATATATTTCAGGTTCGACGTGCCGCCGAAGATCTCGATCCCGTCATCGGCCGAATTGTGGCTCTGGATATGGTCCAGAACCGTGCCCGAGCCGGTGCCGCCCAGCGTCAGCCCCTGAAGCTCGTTGCCGTCCGAGATGGCGATGCCCGAATAGCGGATCTGGACATAGGACATCTGGCCCGACGAGTCGGCCTGGTTCGCACCGCCATAGAAGCGGCCGGTCACGCCCTCGATCGCCAGCTGGCAGGTGGTCGACGAACCGGAGGCGGTGTTCGGGCCGGTGCCCGACACGCAGACCGCGGTCGGCGCGCGGCCGAGCAGGATGATGCCGCCCCACTGCCCCTGGGTCGCGTCGGACACGCCGTTGCTGACCAGATTCTGCTGCGAGGTGAAGATGATCGGCGCGTCGCGGGTGCCGACCGCCGAAATCTTCGAGCCGCGATTGACCAGCAGCAGGTCGTTGGTCGCCTCGGTCGAGTCCGCCGCGATCACCACGCCGGGCGCGATGGTCAGCGTGACGCCCGCACCACCGCTGGAACCCAGGTCGCTGCCGACCTCGGTCTGGCCGCGCAGGCGATAGACGACGCCCGCGATCTTGGGCAGCGACAGGTCGGCGGAGATGGTCTGCGGCAGGCGGCAGAAGCGCAGGCTGGGCGAGGAGGAACTGTTGGTGCCGTCATCGATCGTCCCGGTCGGGCAGACCGAGGTGGCGGCCGCATAGGTGCCGATCGACGGCACCGCCGTGCACCGCGCGCCCGAACCGCCGAACTCCGCCGAGGTCGAATTGCAGGTCCAGCCCTGGAAGGCGGTGTCGGACGGGCCGTTGAGCGCGCCGACATAGTTGGTCGAGGTGAAGAAGCCGTTGATGATCGACGGATCGGCGGCGGTGGTCAGCGAGGTGCTGCTGGCAGGATAGATGCCGTTCAGCGTGGCCCCGGTGCCGTTGACGTTGTTGTTGCTGCCCGCATTGACGATCGCAAGCTGTTCGTCGGCGGTGACCGAGACGCCGTTGACCGCCGTCACGGCGGCGAACTGCGCGGCGGTGATGTTGGCGGTGGGCGTCGGGGTCGGCGAGGCGCTCGGCGTCGGGGTGGGCTGCACGATCACCACGCTGCCCGCGCCCGGCGAGGCCACGCTGTCCGCGCCGCCGCACGCGGCCAGCGCGGCGCAGGCCGCGCTCGTCATGAGAAGAAGGCCGAACCGCTTGATGCTCGCCATCGCCAAAACACTCCCGATCTTGTCATTGCTCTATCGGGCGAAGAGCCGCCCGCCGATCGATCCGGGACACGTCCCCCCATCGATCATGACACGGGCGTTAGGCGCGACAGATGACGCCAAGATGCAGTTTTCGAGAATCTTTTATGACATATCCGCGTCGGTGATGTGACAACCGGTCAGACGGCGTCCGCCCCCAGCGACTCCTCGACATCAAGCGTGCTGGAGACGGGAATGGCGATGGTGCAATGGACCCCCTCGGCCCCCAGCTCGTAGGTGGTCCTGGCGCCCAGCTGATAGGGAAGCGCGCGTTCGATCAGCTCGCGGCCCTGCCCCCTGCCGGGCCAGGTGCCCGCCGGTGCCATGTCGACCCCGCTTTCGCGCCAGTCGATATGCAGCCACGGCTTGCCCTCGGTCCCGCCGGGGCATAGCGCCCAGCGGATCGCCAAATGGCCGCCCGACTGACGCAGCGCGCCATATTTGACGGCATTGGTCGCCAGTTCGTGCAGCGCCATGGCCAGCGTATGCACGGTCGAGGAGCGGAGCCGCACACCCGCCGGGCCCTCCAGCGTGACGCGATCCGCGCCGCCGTCCATCGCCATCAGTTCGGTGCGGATCAAGTCGTCGAACGCTACGCGGTCATGCTCCCCCAGTCGCGACAGCATTGCCTGCACCCGCGACAGCGCCGCCAGCCGATCGTCGAAATGGGCGCGGAATTCGGACAGGTCGCGGCTGGTGCGCGTACTGTGGTCCGCGATGGATCGGACGATCCCCATCAGGTTGCTGGTCCGATGCTGCAACTCGGCGATCAGCACGCGTTGCAGCGCTTCGCTCTTGCGCAGTTCCTGGTCGGCCCGTCGCCGCTCGGTCAGGTCGGTGGTGACGACGAGGAAGCGGTTCCCGTGCCCGCCGCTGTCGGGCAGCAGCGATATGATGCTGCTCGCCCACACTTCCGTTCCGTCGGGGCGGCAATAGCGTTTGTCGAGGCTGCTCGGCATCCCGGTTTCGGCCGCGTTGGCAATCGCCTTCAGGCTGGGCGCGAGATAGGCGGGATGGGTGACCTCGGCGACGTTCAGCGCCAGCACCTCCTCGCGCGGCCGGCCCAATATCCGACACAATTCCTCGTTCACCCGGACGAAACACCCGTCCGAGGTGATGACCGACAGCCCGACCGGCGCGGTGGCGAAGATCGCGGCGAGCTGTCCCTCGGTTTCGGCCAGCTTGATCTGCACGACCTCCTCGCGAAGCCGCACGACCTCCGCCTGCGAGCGTTTCCATTCGGTGATGTCGCGGGTCGTGGTGGCGATGCCGTCGCCCAGCTTCACCACCGTCTGGAAGAACCAGCCGTCGAACTGCTCATGCGCGTAATAGCGTTCGTCCTGCTCGGCCACGCCGGTTTCGGTGACGCGGCAGAAGGTGTCGAAGATGCCCTCCTGCACGACGCCCGGATTGCGCTCGAGCAGGCTCTCGCCCCGCACCTCGCCATATTTGCTTTCCGAGGTGTGGTTGTTGAGCACCCAGCGGAAATCGACGATCCGCCCCGCTTCGTCCCGGATCGCCTCGAACACCTGGATCATGTCGGTCGAGGCGTCCATGGTCGCCTGGAGCAGTTCGGGGCTCACCTGCAATCTGGGCATGGGCTGGAGCATCGGTCCCTCGCGATCTGGCATATCCCCGCCATCATGCCCTGTCCGCGCCAAAAGGGGAAATGGCGTTCCCCGCTATGACGGCTGGCGGCGGCGGGCATCGATGCTCCACGCGCCGCCGCCGACAAAGGCCAAGTAGAAGAAGACGAAGCAATAGAGGATCGCCTCGCTGCCGCCATTGACGCCGGGCCAGATGCTGGAGGGAAGGTGCGCGGTGAAATAGGCGACCGCCATCTCGCCCGAGGCGATGAAGGCCGCGATCCGCGTGAACAGGCCGAGGGTCAGCAGGATACCGAGCCCGATCTCCAGCACCGCCGCGACGACGAGCAGGGTCGGCAGCGGATCGGGCACGCCGGGCTGGGGGATCGGGAAATGGAACAGCTTCATCACCCCATGCTCCATGAAGAGCAGCGCGGCGACGATGCGCAGAAGGCTGAGGATGCGGGGAGCCCAGACGGACATGGCGCAATCTTTCATATAGGGCCGGAGCGCCTGTGCACGGCGCCCCGGCAGGGAGGGTCAGGCGATGGCGGCTTTCACCGTCTCGGCCAGCGGGGTGGTCGGGCGGCCGATCAGGCGCGACAGCTGGCGCCCGTCATCGAACAGTGCGCCTTGCGAGGCGGCGACATCCCATCCCGCGATCGCGTGCGCCAGTCCTTCGGGCAGCCCGAAGCCGGTCAGCGCGGCGGCATAGTCGGCGGCGGGCATGTCCCGGTACGCGATATCCCGGCCGGTCTGGTGCGAGAGTTCCGCCGCCAGGTCCGGCAGGGTCCAGGCGGTGTCGCCCGCCAGTTCATAGGTCCGGCCCGCCTGCGCCGCATCCGTCAGCACGATGGCCGCCGCCTCGGCATAATCGGCACGCGCGGCGGAGGAGATTTTCGCGTCGCCCGCGCTGCCGATCAGCGTCCCGGCCGCCAGCGCGCCGGGGAGCGAGCCGGTGTAATTCTCGCTATACCAGCCGTTGCGCAGGATCGTCGCGGGGATGCCCGCCTCGGCCAGCGCGGCCTCGGTCGCCAGATGCTCGGCCGCCAGGTCGAGCGGCGAGCGGTCGGCGTGGAGCAGGCTGGTATAGACGATCCGCCCCACCCCGGCCTGGACCGCCGCCGCGATCACGGCGCGATGCTGCGCCACCCGCTGACCCACCTCGCTCGACGAGATCAGCAGCAGCGTGTCGACCCCGGCCAGCGCCGGGGCAAGCCGGTCGGCCTGCGCATAGTCGAAGGCCCGTGCCTCCACGCCCAGATCGGCGGCCTTGTCCGGTGAGCGGGCGAGCGCGACGATCGGCTCGGCGGTGCCGTTGGCCTTCAGGTGCCGGATGACGAGGCGGCCGAGCTGGCCGGTGGCGCCGGTAACGGCAATGGTCATGACATTCGCTCCTTGTGCATAATCAATGGAATCGGAAGGCGGAGATCGCCGCGCCCGCGACGGTCTCCGAATAGATGCGCTCGCCCGCGCCCTCGGCCGCCCCGGCGGCGACCATCAGCGGCAGGAGATGCTCGGCCTGGGGATGGGCGAGCCGCGCGGCCGGGGCGGTTTCCCAGCGGATCAGCGCCTCGGCCCGCGCCACGCCGGTTTGCGTCGCCGCATGGGTCAGCCAGGCGTCGAAGGCGGCGCTCGGCTCGGCGGCGCTCGGGCTGCCGAACAGGCGCAGATTGTGGAAGCTCATGCCCGACGCCAGGATCAGCACGCCCTCGTCGCGCAAGGCCGCCAGCGCCCGGCCCGCCGCGATATGCCGTTCAGGGTCGAGCCCGCGATCGACCGACATCACGACGACCGGAATCTGCGCCTCGGGCCACGCCACCTTCATCGGCACGAAGACGCCGTGATCGAGGCCACGGCTCGGATCGACCGAAGCGACCAGCCCCGCCTCGCGCAGCAACGTGGCAGCGCGTGCCGCCACCGCCGGAGCACCCGGCGCGTCGTAGCGCAGCGCATAGGTATGCGCCGGAAAACCATAATAGTCATAGATCAGCGCGGGCCGCTCGGCGCCGGTGAAGGCGAAGCCGTCGGTCTCCCAATGCCCCGACACGACCAGCACCGCGCGCGGCCGCTCGGGCAACGTACCCGGCAATGCCCGCAGGAACGCACCCATCCCGGTCCAGATGCCGCGCGGGTCGTCCATGAAGAAACAGGGACCGCCGCCATGGGGAATGAAGAGGCTGGGTTGGCGCATGGGACATCCTTTCGCCGACCGATATGGAATGGCCCCGCATCCGTGATAATCGGCGTTCTGATAGAATGACCTTGAACCAGGAGTATCAAATGGCGGATCGGCTGACCGGGATGGAGGTGTTCGTCCGCGCGATCCGGCTGGGCGGACTGTCCGCCGCCGGGCGGGCGATGGGCATGTCGCCGACCATGGCGGCACGGCATCTCGACGCGCTGGAGGCGCGGCTCGGCACCCTGCTGGTCCAGCGTTCGACGCGGCGGCTGGCGCTGACCGATGCGGGGGCGGCCTATCTCGACCGCGCCGAGCGGGTGCTGGCCGAGATCGCCGAAGCCGATGCCGACGCCTCGGCCCAGTCGCGCGCGGTCGAGGGGCTGCTCCGCGTCAGCGCGCCCGCGACCTTCGGCGTGATGCATGTCGCCGGGCTGGCCGCCGAATTCCATCGTCGCCATCCCGGCGTCACGATCGAGCTGGGGCTGGACGACCGCTATGTCGACCTGCTGGAGGAGCGATGGGACATGGCGATCCGCATCGGTCGGCTGAGTGACAGCGCGCTGGTCGCGCGCCGCCTGGCGCCCGTCCGCCTCGCCATCTGCGCCGCCCCGGCCTATCTGGCCGAACGGGGCCTGCCGCGCACGCTGGACGATCTGCGCGACCATGATTGCCTGGGCTATACGCTGATGACCCAGCCGGGCGCGACGATGTGGGGCTTTGGCCGCGACGGCAGCCGCCTGGTGCCCGTCCGGGGATCGCTGCACGCCAATAACGGCGAGGCGCTGGTCCGCGCGGCGATCGCGGGACAGGGACTGGTCTATGGCCCCCGCTTCATCGCCGCCGACGCGATCCGCCGGGGCGAACTGGTCGAGGTGACGCTCGATGCCGATTACATGGCGCTGGGCGCGGTCCATTCGGTGACGCACAGCCGCCGCCGCCTGTCCGCCCGCGTCCGCGCCTGGATCGACTTCCTGGTCGAGCGCATACCCGGCATGGCGCAGGACTGGTGATCCGCGCTAGGCGGCGTGTTCGGCGGCCTTCGCCTGTCCGTCCGTGACGATCAGGCCGGGACGGCCCAGCAGATAGCCTTGCGCTTCGTTGCACCCCTCGGCCCGGAGGAAGTCGAGCTGCGAGGCGGTTTCCACGCCTTCGGCCAGGATCGGGATCGACAGGCTTTCGCCCAGCGCCAGCACCGCGCGGATGATCGCCGCCGATTGCGGGGCGAAGTCGAGTTCGCTCATGAACGAGCGGTCGAGCTTGATCTTGTCGAAGGGGAAGGACCGCAGCGTCGACAGCGACGAATAGCCGGTGCCGAAATCGTCCATCGCGATCGACACGCCGAGCGCCTTCAACTGGCGCAGGATATGCGTGGTCCGCTCGGGGTCGGCGATCATCGCGGACTCGGTGATCTCCAGCTCCAGCCGCGCGGGCGACATACCGGTTTCGATCAGGATCTGATGGACCAGCCGGGGCAGGTCGACATGGCCGAGCTGGACCGGCGACAGGTTCACCGCGATCTTCCAGGGGACCGGCCAGGCCGCCGCCTCCCGGCAGGCACGCCGCAGGACCCATTCGCCGATTGGCAGGATCAGCCCGGTCTGCTCGGCGATCGCGATGAACTCGAACGGCGACACGCTGGTGCCGTCGGGCTTGGTCCAGCGCAGCAGCGCCTCATAGCCGGTGGTCTCGCCCGTCTCGACCGAGGCCTGGACCTGCCAGTGGATCGCGAATTGTTCCTGGTCCAGTGCGTCGCGCAGCTCGGTGGCGATGCGGCGACGGGCCCGGACCGCCTGATCCATATCCTCTTCGTAAAAGCAGAAGTCGGTCGCGATGCTCGACTTGGCGCGGTACATGGCCAGATCGGCGTTGTTGATCAGCGCCGATATCTCGTCGGCATCCTGCGGCCACAGCGCGACGCCCACGCTCATGCCGCAGCTCAGCGACGAGCGGTCATAGTCGACCGGCCGTGTGATGGCGCCGCGCAGCCGGTCGATCAGGTCGATCGCGTCCTCATGGTCCTCGATGGCGGTCAGCGCCACGAACTCGTCCCCGCCCAGCCGGGCCAGGAACTCGCCGGGGCGCGCCATCTGCTTCATCCGCGCCCCGATGGTGGTCAGCAGATGGTCACCCGCCGCATGGCCGTGCGTGTCGTTGACGTCCTTGAACCGGTCGAGATCGATCGACAGCAGCGCCAGGCGGCGTCCCGGTCCGTCGGCCGCGGTCTGACGATGCGACCATTCCAGGAACGAAGCGCGGTTGGGCAGGCCGGTCAGCCCGTCGTTGCGCGCCAGATGCGCGATGCGCCGCTCCTGCGCCAGCCGCTGGCGCACGTCGCGAAGCGCATAGATCATGTACGAGCTGCCATGGTCCCGGTCGACCCGCAGGGCGATCTCGATCGGTATGGCGGAGCCGTCGGCGGCCTCGATATTGCGCTGGGTCAGCACGCCTGGCTGGATCGATGCGATGTCCGAGACCCAGCGGCCAAGCGACTGGCCCGGCACCTCGTCGCCGTCGATGCCCAGCAGATCGGCGAATGCGTGGTTCGCCTCGATGATGACGCCGTCGCTCTCGACGATCATGGCATCGACGCTGCCCTCCATCACCTGTTCCAGCCGACGCTGCGAGGCGACACGGGCCGATATGTCGAGGACATAGGTGGCAAAGCCGGTGCCGAGCACCAGCATCCCCACCACGGCGACCGCCCAGGCCATGATCATCGTCGCGCCCTGGCTGTCGGGCTGGCCCAGCCCCGGTTCGACCGGGACGATCGCGAGCGCCGCCATGCCGGTGAAGTGGAGCAGGACGATGCTCGTCACCATCAGCGTGGTCGCGGGCCACAGCGTGTCCCGCTTGCCCGTCGATAGCGCGCGGCCGAACGCCAGCGCGCCGAACAGGACCGAGAACAGGACCGAGGCCGCCATAGGCGCTCGACCACGACACCAGCCCGCGGGCGGCGAAGGCCATCATGCCGGTATAGTGCATGGCGGTGACCGCCAGTCCGAACAGCGCACCGCCCAGCATCGGCGCGAAGGCCCCGCGCCGCACCGCCACGTCCAGTGCGATCGAGCTGCCGACGATCGCGATCAGCAGCGACAATCCGGTCAGCAACGGGTCGTAGACCACCGTCACGCCCGGCTGATAGGCGATCATGGCGATGAAATGGGTGCACCAGATCGTCGCGCCGGTGGATAAGCCCCCCATGAACGTCCAGGCCAGCCGGGTGCCGGGATCGGCGGCGCGCAGACGCTGAAGAAGCCTTATCGTGATCGCCGAGCCGGTCAGGCAGAATATCGCGGCGAGCAACACCAGTCGCAGATCATGATCATGCGTCAGACAGGTCAGAAAGCGCATCGGTCCCCTCCAGAACGCCCGCGCTATAATCATATGTTAAATTTGGCTACAAATTTAGAGGTTAACATGCCGGGTTAACGGCGCATGCGACCCTGCCAACCGACTGGGTCGCCACGATATTGCGTCGGATCGACGCAGGCCCCTCCCCATCAGGCGCGGCGTGCCGCGATCCATGCCCTCCAAGATCCAGGGCCGATCGACATTCTGCGATGCTCTATCCTTCCCTCGCCCCTCGCAGAGGGGAGAGGGTTGCGCAGACTTGGCCTTTGCGAGAGCAAAGGCTTAGTCGGAGCTGGGTGAGGGGTGCATGCGCGTAGCGCGCGAGCCTTTGGGCTCGCTGTACCCCTCACCCAAGCTGCGCTAGCCAGCAAGCTGGCAAGCTTCGCTAACCCTCTCCCCTGTCCAGGGGAGAGGGGAAGAAGACGCAATCCTGAATGTCGATCCGCCCTAGGCGCGGCGGGAATGCGGGCGCGGCGCCAACTGGTCCAGCGCATCGGCATTGTTGCGCCCCCAGCCATAGAGGAGTTCGACCGGCTCGACGAAGCGACGGCCGAGATCGGTCAGGCGATATTCGACCTCGGGCGGCATGGCGCTGCGCACATGGCGGCTGATGAGGCCGCTCCCCTCCATGTCGCGCACCGTCTGGGTCAGCATCTTCTTCGAGATGCCCGGCAGGCTGCGCTGGAGCACCCCGGTGCGGGCGACGCCGCCATGACGCGCGTGCAGCGTGTGGAGCACCATGCTGGTCCATTTGGTGGCGAACAGCTCCAGCACGCGGCGGGGCGCGCAATCCTCGCGCCATTCCTCGTCGGGGGTTCCGGGCTGCATATGGTTACCTTTCCGTGCCTGGGGGCCCAGATGGTGCCGTCTGGAAGCCGCGCAAGGCCATGCCTAGCTGGGGCGGCGACAAGGAGGCGTGGATGACGAAGACGGCATTGGTAGTGGGCGCAAGCGGGATCGTCGGCGGCGCGACCGCGACGCTGCTCGTGGAACGGGGCTGGACGGTCCATGGCCTGGCGCGGCGTCCCGTGGCGCAACCGGGCGTGGCGCCGGTCGCGGCCGACCTTCAGGATGCGGAGGCGACCGCCGCCGCGCTGCGCGACGTGAACCCCGATGCGGTGTTCATCACGACATGGCTGCGCCAGGACAGCGAGGCGGAGAATATCCGGGTCAATGCGGCGATGGTCCGCAACCTTCTGTCCGGCCTCTCCAGCCCGACCGGCCCGCGCCACGTCGCGCTGGTCACCGGGCTGAAACATTATCTCGGCCCGTTCGAGGCCTATGGAAAGGGCACGCTGCCCCAGACCCCGTTCCGCGAGGAGCAGGGTCGGCTCGACGTCGAGAATTTCTATTATGCCCAGGAGGACGAGGTCTTCGCCGCAGCCGCGCGCGACGGCTTCACCTGGAGCGTCCACCGGCCGCACACGGTGATCGGGCGCGCGGTCGGCAATGCGATGAACATGGGCACGACGCTGGCCGTCTATGCGACGCTGTGCCGCGAGGCGGGGCGGCCGATGGTCTTTCCCGGATCGGCGGCGCAATGGTCGGGGCTGACCGACATGACCGATGCGGGGCAGCTGGCCCGTCACCTGCTCTGGGCGACCGAGACCGAGGCGGCGCACGACCAGGCGTTCAACGTGGTGAACGGCGATGTCTTTCGCTGGCAATGGATGTGGGGTCGCATCGCCGACTGGTTCGGGGTCGAGGCCGCCCCGTTCGACGGCACCGTCCGGCCGCTGGAGCAGCAGATGGCCGACTCCGCCGATACATGGCGCGGCATCGCCGAACGCGAGAAGCTGGTCGAGGCGGACATCGCGCGGCTCGCCTCGCCCTGGCATAGCGACGCCGATCTCGGCCGCCCGATCGAGGTGGTGACCGACATGAGCAAGAGCCGTCGGCTGGGCTTCACCGATTATCAGCCGACCGACGACGCCTTCTTCGCGCTCTTCGCCCAGCTGCGCCGCGAGGGGCTGATCCCGTGAGGAGGGACGGCAGGGGCGCGGGGGCCGACTGGCTTAGTCGCCGCCGCCCCTGCTATCGTCGGCCATGGCCTCTCTGAATTTCGAGCTTCTGGACATAAGGGTGTTCGTGGCGATCGCGGACGGCAGGAGCTTCCTGCACGCCGCCCGCCAGCTGAACCTGTCGCAACCCGCGATCAGCCGCCGGGTCCAGAAGCTGGAGGCGACCATCGGCACCCCCTTGCTGGAGCGGACCACGCGGACAGTCCGTCTGACCCCGGCGGGGCAGGAGATCGTGCCGCTGCTCCGTCGGCTTCTGGGCGAGCTGGACGAATCGATGCTCGGCATGATGGCGCTGGGCGAGCGGCAGGCGGGGCGGCTGACGGTCGCCAGCATCCCCAGCGCGACGGTGCGGTTCCTGCCCGACGTGCTGGAGGCGCTGGGCCGCGACTATCGCAATGTGCGGGTGCGCGTGCTCGACCTGACCGCCACCGAATGCGCCGAGGCGGTGCGGACCGGCGAGGCGGAGTTCGCCATTACCCTGCCCGTCTCGGCGGACAGCGACCTGACCTATGAGCCGCTGACCGACGACCCTTATGGGCTAGTCTGTCGCGCCGACGATCCGCTGGCCGAACTGGTCGATCCGGCGTGGAGCGACCTGGCCGGGCTGCGGCTGGTCACGGTGCATCCGGGCAGCGGCAACCGCACCGCGCTCGACGCCGGGCTGGCCCGCGCGGGGATCGAGCTGCGCTGGTTCTATGAGGTGACGCGGCTCACCTCGGCGCTGGCGCTGGTGCAGGCGGGGCTGGGTCCCTCGGTCCTGCCCCGCCTGGCGTGCGAGGGGCCGGATGCGCGCGACCTGTTGTGGCGGCCGTTGCGCGGGGCGACGGTGACGCGCACCATCGGCGTGCTGCGGCGCGGCTCCGCCACCCTGTCACCCGCCGCCGGTCGACTGATGGGGCTGCTCACCGACGCCTGGGCCAACCGGCAGGCCCAGCCGCGCCCCGCCCCAGCGCGCGACGAGTAGCGACGCCGAGACATTGGCGGTGGCGCTGGTCAACGCGCGGAGTTCGGACAGGAAGCGGTCGACCGCGATCAGCATGGCCGCCGCCCCGACCGGAATATCGGGCAGCAGCGACAAAGTGAGGAGCAGGGCCGAAAAGCCGCTGCCCGTCACCCCCGCCGCCGCTTTGGAGGTGACCAGCATGACGCCCAGATAGACCGCCACCCGCACCGGGGTCAGCGCGATCCCCAGCGCCTCGCCCAGGAACAGCGTCGCGACGATCAGATAGACCGCCGTCCCCGCCAGGTTGAGCGAATAGCCCAGCGGCACGGTCAGGCCCGCCACGCTGCGCGGGCAGCCCAGCGCCTCCAGCTTCTGGATCAAGCGCGGCAACACCACCTCGGTCGAGGAGGTGCCGAGAACGATCAGGATCTCGTCGCGGAACACCCGCAGCAACGCGCCGCCGCCCAGGCCGGTGGTCAGCCATACCATCACCGCCAGCCCGGCGATCAACAGGGCGCAGGCCAGCGCCAGCGTCGCGACCAGCAGCCCCAGCGAGCCGATGAAGCCCACGCCGTACGTCCCGACCGTGTACGCGATCGCGCCGAACGCCCCCACCGGCGCGGCGCGGATCAGAAAGCCGAAGATCGCGAGTTGCAGCCGGGTCAACGCCTCGACCGCGCGGACGATCGGCGCGCCCGCCTCGCCGATGCGCAGCAAGCCGAAACCGACCAGCCCGGCGACGAACAGCACGGGCAGGACGTCCCCGGCGGTAAAGGCGGAAAACAGCGTGTCGGGCACGATGCGGACCAGGAAATCCCCCGCCCCCGTGATATGGTGCCCGGCCAGCTGGCGCTCGACCTCGGCCATCGCCTCGCCATAAGGCGGCAGCGGCAGGCCGCGTCCCGGCTGCATCAGCGCCGCGACGCCCAATCCGATGGCGAGCGCGGCGACCGTGATGCCCAGAAAGACGATCAGGCTGCGCAGCACCGTCGCGCCGGTGTCGCGCGCGGCGCCGTGCCGCACGATCCCCTCGACGATGGTGCAGAACAGCACCGGCGGCACCATCATCCGCATCGCCTTGACGAAGGCGATGCCCAGCGGCCCCAGATCGCGCCCGAAGGCCGGGGCCAGGACGCCGATCGCGGTCCCCGCAAATATGCCGATCAGCATCTGGACATAGAGGTGCCGCAAGGCGCGCAAGGTCGACCCACTCCCGATATATGCGCAAAACGCATCAAGCGGACCGATCATTGCATTTGATCGAAGCACCGCTCCTGATGCCTAGTGCCGGGTAAGGCATGATGGCTCAAGCCTCTGCCGCGCAACAAGAACCCGCAACCGAGCGGGCCCGACCGAGAGAGGTATGATGAAAGCGCCATTTGCAAGGTTAGGAACCGTGATGCCCCGGCGCGGCGCGCTGGGCCTCGCGCTGCTGCTGGGCCTGGGCACGCTGGGCCAGCCCGCCGTCGCGCGCGAGACCAAGGCCGCCACGGTCCGCGAACTCCATGTCGTGACCTCGGGAGGCTTCACCGCCGCCTTCCAGGCGCTGGCGGCGAAATATGAACGCGACACCGGCGTCCATATCGTCACCGAACACGGCCCCTCGATGGGCGACACGCCCCAGGCGATCCCCAACCGGCTGGCGCGGCACGAGGATGCCGATGTCGTGATCCTCGCGCGCAGCGGGCTCGACAAGCTGGCGCAGGCCGGGACCGTGACCAGCGGGACCGTCACCGACCTAGGCCTGTCCCGGATCGCGATGGCGGTGAAGGCGGGCGCCCCCGCCCCCGACATCGCCACTCCCGACGCTCTGCGCGCAACCCTGGTCCATGCCAGATCGGTCGCCTGGTCGGACAGCGCCTCGGGCGTGTATATCCAGTCGACGCTGCTCGACCGGCTGGGCGTCGCCGATCAAGTCCGGCCGAAGGGCCGGATGATCCCCGCCACCCCGGTCGGTCGGATCGTCGCCGAGGGCCAGGCCGAGATCGGCTTTCAGCAGCTGAGCGAATTGAAGCCGGTCAAGGGCATCCGCATCGTCGGCCTGATCCCCGAATCGCTGCAAAAGGTGACGCCCTTCTCCGCCGGGGTCGTCGCCTATTCGCCGCACCAGGCGGAGGCGCGCGCGCTGATCGCCTATCTCGCCTCCCCCAAAGCCTATCCGATCATCCGCGAAAGCGGATTGGAACCCGCGTCGCAAAAGGCCAAGCCATGACCTCCGCCTCCACCCACGCATCCCTCCCCTTCCCCGCCGCCGCCCCCGCTGCGGCCGAGCCGATATCGCCCGAACGGCGCCGTTCGGCGTTCAAGTCGATCTTCATCGTTGCCAGCGGCAACTTCCTGGAAATGTTCGACTTCATGGTGTTCGGCTATTACGCCACCTATATCTCCAAGGCGTTCTTCCCCACGGGCAGCGACTTTGCCTCGCTGATGCTGACGCTGATGACCTTCGGCGCGGGCTTTCTGATGCGGCCGGTCGGCGCGCTGGTGCTGGGCGCCTATATCGACCGGCATGGGCGTCGCCAGGGGCTGCTCCTGACGCTGGGCCTGATGGCGCTCGGCACGCTCGCCATCGCGATCACCCCCACCTATGCCCAGATCGGCGTGGCCGCCCCGGTCATCATCCTGATCGGCCGACTGGTCCAGGGCCTGTCGGCGGGCGTCGAGGTCGGCGGCGTGTCGGTCTATCTCAACGAGATCGCGCCGCCGAACCGCAAGGGCTTCTTCTGTTCGTGGCAGTCGGCCAGCCAGCAGGCGGCGGTGGTCTTCGCCGCGCTGATCGGCCTGATCGTGTCGACCAGCCTCGATCCCGTCACGATGCAGGCCTGGGGCTGGCGCATTCCGTTCATCATCGGCTGCGTGATGATCCCCTTCCTGTTCGTCATCCGCCGTCACATGGAGGAGACCGAGGTCTTCCTGAAGCGCAAGGAGCATCCTCCGCTGTCGCAGATCATGCGGACCATCGGCGGCAACTGGGGCGTGGTCCTCCAGGGCGCGCTGATGGCGGTGATGACGACCGTCTTCTTCTATATGATCACCGCCTATACCCCGACCTTCGGCAACAAGGTGCTGTCGCTGACGCCGGGGGCCGCGCTGTTCGTCACGGCGTGCGTCGGCGTGACCAACTTCGTCCTGCTCCCCGTCATGGGGGCGCTGTCCGACCGGATCGGGCGCAAGCCCTTGCTGATCACCGCGACGCTGCTCGGCGCGCTGCTCGCCTATCCGCTGATGGGCTGGCTGGTCGCCGCGCCCAGCTTCGGGCGGCTGCTGACGGTCGAGCTGCTGCTCGCGGCCATCTATGCCACCTATAACGGCGCGTTCATCGTCTATCTGACCGAGGCGATCCCGGCGCATGTCCGCACCGTCGGCTTCAGCCTGGCCTATAGCCTGGCCACCGCGATCTTCGGCGGCTTCACCCCCGCGATCAGCACCGCGCTGATCGGCGCGACCGGCGACAAGGCGATCCCCGGCGCATGGTGCGCCGCCGCCGCGCTGCTCTCGCTGCTCGCCCTGCTGATCGGATCGCGCCTGAGCCGCCGCACCGCCCCCTGACCCCTTCGGCCGCCGCACGCCCCCCGGCGGCGCGGCGGCCCCCGTTCGCGATCATCGAGGCGGCGGCCACGGAGCCTCTCGCCCACCCCGAGAGGATGTCCGTCATGCACCGAGCCGCCATGCTCGCCATGGGCCTGTGCGCGCCCGTGCCCGTCGCCGCGCAGGCCGCCCCCGCCCCGGCGCAAGAAGATGTCGCTCGCCTGACCCGCCTGGTCGAGCAGCAACAGGCGCAGATCGCGCGGCTGGAGGCCCGGCTGGCCACGATCGAGGCCCAGGAGTCCAGGGCTATGGCCACCGCAGCCAACCCAGCACCGGGTCCGGCGCCTTTGGGCCAGCCCCTGCCCTCCGACGCCCATCCGGCCGCGCCGCCGCAGCTCGCCTCGCCATCGCCGCCCCGGCCCCAGATCCGCCAGCCCGCGCCGCTGGGCCAGTCGCTTCCCTCCGACGCGCATCCCCCCTCGCTCGACGCGCGGCTGGCGCGGATCGAGCAGGCGCAGAAACAGGGCGTCCAGGTCGACTGGTCGAAGGGGACGCCCGAATTCACCAGCGCCGACGGCAAATTCTCGTTCCGCCCGCGCGGCCGTATCCTGGTGGACGCGGCCACCACCGGCGGCAGCAACCTGCCCGCGCGCAACGTCACCGGAACCACCGCGCGGTCGCTGCGCGTCGGTTTCGAGGGATCGATCGGCCGCCACCTCTCTTATCTGCTGGAGGGGGATTTCGCCGACAATGACGTGGCGATCAAATCCGCCTATCTCGCCTGGACGACGCGCTTCCTGGGGCAGCAGACCGAGTTCGCGCTGGGCAACCGCCTGAACGATCGCGGGCTGGACGGGTCGAGCGGCACCATCTCCGTCCCCTTTCTGGAGCGCAACTTCGTCGGCCAGGGGATCATCCCGGTGCGCGGCTTCTTCGGGCTGGGCGCGGCGGCGCGCGTTTACGGCGATGGCTGGCATGTCGGGGTCCAGCTGTCGGGCGACGACATCAATAATCCGGGCACCGAGAGCGACGGCCTGACCATCGGCGCGCGGGCGCACTGGAACCCGGTCAAGACCGCCGACTGGCTGGTCCATCTGGGCGCCTGGGGCTTTCGCGAGCGCATCGCCGCCGATGCCAGCCGCCCGACGCGCAGCATCGCGGTCGGCGGCTTCTTCAACGACAATCTGCGGATCGCGCCGGGCACCTTCACCGGCGCGCGGTCGGGCACCGGCTATGGCCTGGAACTGGGGACGTTTCACAAGTCGCTATGGGCTTATGGCGAATATGGCCGACGGCGGATCGAAAGCCGCACGGGCGCCGCGACCGACCAGTCGGCCTGGGCGGTGCAGGCGGGCTGGTTCCTGACCGGCGAGACCCCGCCCTATCTGACGCGCGGCGGCGTGTGGAGCCGCCCCAAGGTGCTGCGCCCCTTCACCTCGGGCGGGCGCGGCGCGATCGAGCTGGCCACACGCTATGAGGAACTGGATTACAGCGACAACCCCACCGCCGGGCGCGGCACCGCGCTGACGCTGGGGGTCAACTGGTATCTCAACAATTTCGTCCGGCTCCAGCTGAACGCGATCGACTGGACGGTCGCCAATCCGGCGCAGAATGCCGGGGCGTCGGATCACGGACGAACCCTGATCGGCCGGGCGCAGATCGCCTTCTGAGCATTCCCGGCCTTGCGCGCCCATCGGCCCGGTCGACGGGCATGCGGAGCCAAAGGACTGATCCATGTGTTGGATCGACCATGGGCGAGAAACACGAAGTCACGGCGGTCGAACAGGCCGACCGCCGGATCACGACGAAGGTCAACGGCCAGCGCGATGCGTGGCCCATGCGGGTGATCGGCACGGCCAGCGAGATCGGGGATCAGCCGCAGATGCGGACGATCTGCGCCACGACGGTCCTGCTGGGCCTCGCCCGGCGCGACCGGCACCTCGCCGAGACCGGGCTGCGGATGCTGGCCGCCCACACGATCGCCACCTGGGGCAAGAGCGGGATCAAGGCCGTGATCGACCGGAGGCGCCCGAAGGACGGCGACGACCCTCGGCTGTGCCCCGGCGACAGCGACCGCCACGAGGACAATTCCTTTCCCTCCGGTCATAGCGCAGGCGCGGTGGCGGTCGGCGAGGCGCTGGCGCGGGCCTATCCCGACCATGCGGTCGGCGCGCGTGGCGCGGCCTTGTCGGTGGCCGTCGTGCAGGTGCCGCGCGGCACGCATTATGCCGGGGATGTCGTCGCCGGGATCGCCATCGGCCTGATCGCCGAGCGGGTAAGCGACGCCGCAATCGGTCTGGCGCGACGATGGCTTGCGGCCGATCCGGACCGGGCACCTATCCGGGAATGACGGCGGGGCCCGTCCGATCGCCGGAGCGAACCCGCGATCGGACGGGCCGGTACGCCGTTACGCTTCGGCGAGTGGCTTGGTCAGTTTCGGGGTCTGCTGGTGCTGCACGACGCGCCAGACCTCATGTTCGAGCCGCCGGATGACCGAGGTGCAATAGGCCTCATAGGCTTCGTCGCCCCGGCTGGCCGCGACGTGATAGCCGATGACGATCACCCCCTCCTGCGGACGAGAGACCTGCCGCTCGGTCAACTCGGCGCTGTCCCAGACGGGCGTATCCGCCACCGCCGACACCGCCGCCTCGCCAGCCAGCACGAAGGGCGGCCGGGGCAGCACCATCACGACCTCGGCATCGACCTTTTCCCGGTAATTGTCCGGGCCCTGGGTCCACAGGCTTTCCTCGAAGCTCCAGAGGCGTTCATCATCCATGTTTGGGACTCCCGATTGTAAAGCAAAGGGCGTGCGCGCCGGACAGCTTCGGTCTGGCGAAGTCGCCGAGCGCGGCGGCTTCGTCGTCCGTGCGGTCTGGCAACGGTTTCTCGTCCGGTGGAGTCCGGTCCGGACGAACGGGCGATCCGTCCTCCCCCGCTTGCTCGACGGGCGGGACGGCATGCGGCGCAGGCGAGGATTGGGGGTGATCGGACATGACGGCTCCACGGATGCGGCCGACATGATCCCGTCGGCCCCGTCACAGAACGCCCCCGCACGCCATCGGAGCCGTCCGCCAATCAGGAAAATCGCCGGGGAGCCGCCGCCCCGGGCCGGGCCGTCAGCTTTTCGCCGTCACCGGCACCGAAACCCGCGCGGTCGCGGCCGGACCATGGTCCACCGGCGACGGGTCCGACGCGATACGCCGCATGGCGTAGAGACGCCGCAGGATGAGCGCCAGATCGTCTTCGGTCAGCTCGGACGCCGGATCGATCAGCACGCCTGCGGGCAAGCCCTCCACCCAGGCCGCCAGGCGGTTGCACGCTGCGCCGAGATCGGCATCGGAGCTGTCGTCGAAAGCGGCCATGCGATCAGCCTAATCCTTTCGCCGCCACCCGCAAGCATCATCGCTCCGACCGTCCGGAACGACCCTTGCCGGTGTTCGTCTGTACCCTGATCATTTTGTCGAGGCAGCGAGCGTGACCAGCACCAGACCGGCCCGGCGCGTTGTCGTCGCCGACGCCTCCAGCGGCGACGAAGGCCGGGGACGCGATGTCGTCACCACGCCGGACGGCCGCTACATCGTCGTACGAGGCCGGTTGTGGCGAAAGGCCAACCCCGCTCTGGCCCCCGACGAGCGGCAGGCGCTGGTCGACGCGCTGATGCGCGCCCGGCGCGCGATACGGACCGCGATGGCGCAGGCGGACGAGGCCGGGCTCCGCCACGCACGGGCGCAGGTCCAGGCCGCCAAGGTCGCGCTGGGCGAGCGCGGGCCGGTATGGTGGGACGATGGGACGCCCGACCTCAACCGCCACCTGATCCGCAACACCGGCTATGCCGAATGGTATGCCGACGGGGCGCCGCAGCGATGAACGTCTTCCTGGATTTCGAGGCCTCCTCGCTCTCGGACAAGAGCCACCCGATCGAAGTGGCCTGGGTGTTCGAGGACGGCCGCTCGCAAAGCCATCTGATCGCGCCCGCGCCGGGCTGGACCGACTGGGACGCCGCCGCCGAGCGGATCCACGGCCTGTCGCGCGAGATGCTGGTCCGCGACGGCGCGGCGCATGATTTCGTCGCGCGGCAGATGGTCGAGCAGTTGTCCGGCCATGCGCTGTTCGCCAGCGCACCGTCCTGGGACGGCAAATGGCTGAGCGCGCTGCTCCGCGCGGCGGGGTTCCCTCGCCACACGCTGCGCCTGCAGGACACCGACATCGCCCTGCGCGATGCGGCGATCCGGATCCTGCGCGACAGCGTGGCCCCCGATAGACTCGAGGCGCAGGTCACGCACCTCGTCGCATGGGCCAACGCGACCAAGGACGCCACACCCGCCCACCGCGCCCTTGCCGACGCGGTCGAGGAACGGGCGATCTGGCAAAGGGTGCAGGAACAGGCGCAGGCGATTGTGGCGGCATCGCCGCGCGCGCCAATTCTTCCCCTTGCGGGAGAGGAATGAGAGCGAAGGGCGATCGGCCTTGGGGCGAATCGACATTCAGGATCGCTTCCTTTTCCCCTCTCCCCTGGACAGGGGAGAGGGTTAGCGAAGCTTGCCAGCCTGCTGGCTAGCGCAGCTTGGGTGAGGGGTAGAGCGAGCCCAAAGGCTCGCGCGCTCGCCAAGCGAGCGCCCACCCCTCACCCAGCTCCGCCTAAGCCTTTGCTTTCGCAAAGGCCAAGTCTGCGCAACCCTCTCCCCTCTGCGAGGGGCGAGGGAAAGAGGGTATCGCCGAACGGCGATCGGCCTTAGTTCAGCCCGCCGCCCAGCGAGCGATACAGTTCCACCATGTTGCTCGCCCGGTTGAGGCGCGTGGTGACGAGCAGTTGCTGCGCCGAATAGGCGGTACGCTGGGAATCGAGCGTCGTCAGGAAGGATTCGACTCCCGTCCGGTAGCGCGCGTCCGAAATCTTCAGCGCGACATTGGCCGCCTCGACGCGGGCCGTCTGCGCCGCGATCTGTTCGTCGATGGTGCCGCGCTGCGCCAGGGCATCCGCTACCTCGCGAAAGGCGGTCTGGACGGTTTTCTCATAGGTCGAGACGGCGGCTTGCTGCTGCGCCCGCGCGACATCCAGATTGCCGCGGAGCCGTCCCCCGTCGAACAGCGGCAGCGATACCGACGGTGCGCCCGTATAGGTGAAGCTGCCCCCCGCGAAGAGACCGCTGAGCGCGGTGCTGATCGTGCCTAACGTCGCGGTCAGCGAGATGCGGGGGAACATCGCCGCGCGCGCCGCGCCGATATTGGCGTTTTGCGCGATCAGCTGGTGCTCGGCCTGCAACACGTCGGGGCGGCGGAGCAATATGTCCGACGACAGGCCGGTGGGCAGCACCTGCAACGCCGCGTTCGCATCGCCCAGCCCCTGCGGCAGCAGCTCGCCGGCCACAGGCGCGCCGACCAGCAGGTCGAGCGCGTTCTTGTCCTGCGCCACCCGCGTCTTGAGCACCGCGATGTCATTGCGCGCGCCCTGATAGGTCGTCTCGGCCTGCCGCGCCTCCAGCTCCGAGGCGACGCCGATACGGAATTGCGCCCGCGTCAGTTCCAGCGACTGCTCGAAGGATTTCAGTGACTCCTGCGAGATGCGCAGCTGATCCTGATCCGACGCATAGGTCAGCCAGGCCGTCGCGATCTCGGCGATCAGGCTGATGCGTGTCGAGCGCTGGGCTTCCTCGGTCGCGAAATACTGCTCCAGCGCCGCCCGGTTGAGGTTGCGGACACGACCGAACAGATCGAGTTCGAAGGCGGAGAAACCGGCATTGACCGAATAGAATTCCAGGTTGGACGAGGATGTCCCCACCCCGGCGCCCAGTCCGGTGCCGCCAGAACCCGCGCCGGTTCCGGTACCTGCTCCGGTGCCCGTGCCCGCCCCCGTGCCGGTTCCACCACCGGCCGCCCCGCCCAGCGCGCCCGAGGCGCCCTGGATGTTGTTGGTATAGGTCCCCGAGGCGGAGAGGGTCGTCGACGGCACCAGATCGGCACGCTGGATGCGATATTGCGCCCTGGCCTGCAGGACGTTGGCCGCCGCGATCCGCAGGTCGCGATTATTCTCCAGCCCCAGCGCGATGGTCCGGCGCAGCCGGTCGTCGGTGAAGAAGTCCCGCCACCCGATCCGGGTGACGTCGGGCGCGTCGGATGCCGCCGCCGGATAGATGCCGTCCTGCGGGAGCGTCGCCGGGACGGCTCCCACGGGGCGCACATATTTGGGGGCGAGATTGCACCCGGCCAGCGTCGTGGCCGCCAGCAGGGCCAGCGCGAATTTGGAATGGATCACGATTCAAACTCCCTGCGGCACGGTCGGCGGGTTCTGCTCGCCATCATGGGGCCTGCCGCCTTCGTACGGCTGCGCATCGCCCGGCGGCATTTCGCCCTTCTTGCGATCGAACAGCCGCATGACGACAACGAAGAACATCGGCACGAAGAAGATCGCCAGGACCGTCGCCGACAGCATGCCGCCGACCACCGCGCGACCGATCGCGTTCTGACCGCCCGCGCCCGCGCCGTCGGCGATCGCCAGCGGGAACACGCCGAAGATGAAGGCCAGGCTGGTCATCAGGATCGGACGCAGGCGCAGCTTGGCGGCTTCGATCGCCGCGTCGAACGCATTCAGCCCCTCCCGCATCTTCTCCTCGGCGAACTCCACGATCAGGATCGCGTTCTTCGCCGACACGCCGATCGTGGTGATCAGGCCGACCTGTAGATAGATGTCGTTGTTCAGGCCGGTGATCAACGCGGCGAGCAGCGCACCGACCACGCCCAGCGGCACGACCAGCATGACCGAGATCGGCACCGACCAGCTTTCATAGAGCGCGGCAAGGCACAGGAAGACGATCAGCAGCGACAGCCCGTAAAGCGCCGGAGCCTGGCCACCGGACAACTGTTCCTCATAGCTGAGGCCCGTCCAGTCGAGCCGGGTGCCCGGCGGCAGCTTGGCCTGCATCTCCTCCATCGCCTTGATCGCGGCGCCCGACGACACGCCCGGCGCGGCCTGGCCCAGGATTTCCATCGAGGGCTGGCCGTTATAGCGGGTGAGCTGCATCGGCCCCTGATGCCATGCGACGGTGGAGAAGGCGGTGAACGGCGCCATCGTACCCGTGGCCCCGCGCACATAAAGGTCGCCGATATCCTCGGGCGCCATGCGATAGGCGGAATCGGCCTGGATATAGACGCGCTTCACGCGGCCCCGGTCGATGAAGTCGTTCACATAGGCACCACCCCAGGCCGTGGCGATCGTGTTGTTGACGGTCGACAGGTCGAGACCCAGCGCGCCCGCCTTGTCCTGGTCGACATTGACCTTGAGCTGCGGCGCATCGTCGAGCGCGTTGGGGCGCACGCCGACCAGCAGCTTGTTCTGCGACGCCATGCCCAGCAGCTGGTTGCGCGCCGCCAGTAGCCGCTCATGGCCGATGCCGCCTTCGTCCACCAACTGCATGTCGAAGCCGGTGGCATTGCCCAGTTCCTGCACCGCAGGCGGGATGACCGCGAAGATCAGGCCGTCGCTGTAACGCGAGAAGGCCCCCATCGCACGGCCGATGATCGCCTGCGCCTTGTTCTCGGCGCCGGGGCGGTCCTTCCATTCCTTCATCGGGATGAAGGCGATGCCGCTATTCTGGCCCTGTCCCGCAAAGCTGAACCCGTTGATCGTGTAGACCCCGCGAATGGCGCTGCCCGCATCGCTCAGGAAATGGTCGCGAACAAGGTCGAGCCCCTTCTGGGTCCGCGCGCTGGTCGCCCCCGGAGGCCCCTGGACCAACGCGATCATCACGCCCTGATCCTCGTCGGGAAGGAAGCCGCTCGGCAACCGCATGAACAGGAAAGCCATGCCCGCGACGATCAGCGCATAGGCGATCAGCGACCGGCCCCAGCGCCGCGCGGTCGAGCGAGCGCCCTTTTCATAGCGGTCGCGACCACGGTCGAACCGGTCGTTGAACCAGCGGAAGAAGCGCGCCAGCGGGCCGTTCCCCTGCCCCTTGTTCGGGTCGTGCGGCTTCAGGATCGTGGCGCACAGCGCGGGCGTCAGGATCAGCGCGACCGCGACCGACAGCGCCATCGCCGACACGATCGTGATCGAGAACTGGCGATAGATGACCCCCGTCGATCCGCCGAAGAACGCCATCGGCAGGAACACGGCGGACAACACCGCCGCGATGCCGATCAGCGCGCCGGTGATCTCGTCCATCGATTTGCGCGCCGCCTCCTTGGGCGACAGATGCTCGGTGGTGATCAGGCGCTCGACATTCTCGACGACGACGATCGCGTCGTCGACCAGCAGGCCGATGGCCAGCACCATGCCGAACAGGGTCAGCGTGTTGATCGAATAACCGAACGCCGCCAGCACCCCGAACGTGCCCATCAGCACGACCGGCACCGCGATCGTCGGGATCAGCGTGGCGCGGAAATTCTGGAGGAAGAGGAACATCACGAGGAAGACGAGCACGACCGCCTCGACCAGCGTCTCGATCACCTGCTCGATCGACAGCCGCACGAAGGGCGACGTGTCATAGGGGTAGATGACCTTGACGTCGGGCGGGAACTGCTTGGCCAGTTCGTTCACCCGCTCCTTGACCGCCGCGACGGTGTCGAGCGCATTGGCGCCGGGCGCCAGCTTGATGCCGATGCCCGACGCGGGCTTGCCGTTCCACTGCGACGAGAAGGCGTAGTTTTCCGCGCCGATCTCGACACGCGCGACGTCGCCCAGCCGGACGATCGAACCATCGGTGTTGCTCTTCAGGCGGATCTTCGCGAACTGCTCCGGCGTGGTCAGCCGCGACGAGACCGACACGGTCGCGTTGAGCATCTGTTCCTTGGGCGCGGGCTGCGCGCCGATCTGGCCCGCCGAGACCTGCGCGTTCTGCGCCGTGACCGCATTGGTCACGTCCGCCATGGTCAGCGCATAATTGTTCAGCTTGATCGGATCGACCCAGATGCGCATCGCATATTGCGATCCCAGGATCATCGTATCGCCGACACCCGTGACGCGCGACAGCGGATCGGCGATCCGCGAGGCGACGATATCGGACAGGTCGTCCGCGTTGTGCTTGCCGTTTTCCGAATAGAGGCTGACGAACAGCAGGAAGTTCTGCGTCGCCTTGGCGACGATGATGCCCTGGCGCTGGACCTCCTGCGGCAGAAGCGGGGTCGCCGCCTGCAGCTTGTTCTGGACCTGCACCTGCGCGATGTCGGGATCGGTCCCCTGTTCGAAGGTCAGCGTGATCGTCACGCTGCCCGCCGAGGACGAGGAGGACGAGAAGTAGCGAAGGTGATCGATCCCCTTCATCTGCTGCTCGATGATCTGGGTGGTCGTGTTCTCCAGCGTCTGGGCGTCGGCGCCCGGATAATTGGCCGTGATCGACACCGCGGGCGGCGCGATCGCCGGAAACTGGGAAATGGGCAGCGTGCGCAGCGACAGGAAGCCGGCGATGACGACCATCACCGCCAGCACATAGGCGAAGATCGGGCGATCGATGAAATAGCGTGCCATGGCCGTTTACTTCGCCTGTGCCTGTGCCTGGCCCGCTGGCGACGGCGCGCCGGCGGGCTTGGCATTGGGGTTCCATGGCTTGCCCTGGACGGGCATGCCCGGCCGCAGCAGCATGCCGCCTTCGACGATGATCTTGTCCCCGGCCTTCAGCCCGCTGTTGACCAGCCAGTTGTCGCCGATCGAGCGGCCGGTCTGGAGCGTCCGCACCTCGACCTTGTTGCCCGCGCCGATCACCATCACCGTCGCCTGCCCCTTTTCGTCGCGGCTGACGGCACGCTGCGGCACCAGGAAGGCGTTCGACCGCGTTCCCTCGACCAGCGACGCGCGCACGAACATGCCGGGCAGCAACAGGCCGTTGGGGTTGGGGAACAGCGCACGGATCACCTGCGACCCGGTGGTCGGGTCGACGGTGACGTCGGCGAAGCGCAGCGTGCCCTGCGGGCCATATTCGCTGCCGTCCTCCAGCGTCAGCTTGACGCGGGCATTGCCGTCGCGGGTCAGCTGGCCGCTCATGATCTGCTGCCGCAGCTTCAGCAGTTCGGCGCTGGGCTCCTGGATATCGACATAGATCGGGTCGAGCCGCTGGATGGTGGCCAGCGCATTGGCCTGCGATGCCGACACCAGCGCGCCGGTGGTGAACACCGAACGGCCGATCCGCCCGGTGATCGGCGCGCGGATGGTGGTGCGGGCCAGGTCGATCTCCGCGGTGCGCAGCGCCGCCTGTTGCGCGGCGACATCGGCCTGCGCCTGCGCCGCGCTCGTCTGGGCGTTCTCGAACTCCTGGCGCGCGATCGCGTTGATCTTGACCAGCTCGCCATAGCGGCGGGCCAGCGCGGCGCTGGACGCGATCCCTGCGCGTGCACGGGTCAGCGCGGCGCGGGCGCTGGCCACCTGGGCCTGATAGGGCGCCGGGTCGATACGGTAGAGCGGCTGGCCCTGACGGACCATGTCGCCCTCGACGAACAGCCTCTGGGTGATCAGGCCGTTGACCTGGGGGCGGACATCCGAGGTTTCGAATGCGGTGGTTCGACCGGGCAATTCGGTCGTCAGGGTGACAGGCTGCTCGCTCGCCACCACATAACCGACCGGCGCCGGCCCCTGGGCAGCCTGCTGCTGCTGTTGCTTGCTACCGGCACCGCAAGCGGCCAGTGCGAGCAAGGCTCCGGATGCCAACACACGACCCATTAGCCGATTGGAGGACATATCATTTCCCGCTTGCTAAATTGTATGAGAGCGATCACTCACAAACGGTGTCGTTAGACCCGCCGGTCGAGTGCGTCAACATCCTTAAGAGAGGTCCCAACGTGTTGAATACCCAGTGCCCACCTCCCACCCGTGCCGAATTGCGCCGGCACAATATCAAGGAGGTGGCGCGTCGCCTGTTCGTCGAAAATGGCTTTCACGCCACGGGAATCGCCGCCATCGCCAAGGAATCGGGCGTCGCGGTTCAACAGCTGTACCGCGACTTTCCGTCGAAAGAGGATATCATCGCGGCCATCGTGGCGGCCGACTGCGAACGATTCGCCGACCAGAAGACGCTGAACAGGGCGCTGGCGACGAAGGACCGCGACGGGATCATCGCGTGGCTGGTGGGGACACCGTCCCGCAAGGACGAAGCCGGAGACCGGCTGTTCCTCGAGATCGCAGCCGAAGCGGCGCGGAACGATCGGATCAAGGCCATCTTCCTCGACGTTCGCGAGCGCGCGTCGGAGAATATCAGCCGCGCCTTTGCGGGCCTGATGGGCAGCGACTCGGTCAAGAGCGAGCATTACACGCTGGCCCAGGCCTTCATGGTCATTTCGCTGGGCTCCGTCTGCGCCAGGACGCTCCATCAGGAGAATGTAAAGCCCGCCAGTGACAAGCTCATTGCGTGCCTGATCGACGGCGCGCGCCCCTGACATCGGCGCAACACGGGCCACGGCCTTTGTCCGCGCCGCTCAAAACAGGATCGCGCCGCCGGTTACGAGGCGCAGGCCCGGCGCGGCATGGTTCAGGCCAGCCGATGCCAGAATGTCGAGTTGCACGACCTTGGTCGGGCGCCAGGCGGCCGACAGGGCGGCCAGCGCCAGCGTCTCGTGCCCATCGGGTTCGTCGTCCCGCTCCAGCGACAGTTCCGCCGTCGCGGTGACCCGCTCGGTGAACTTGTAGCGCAGGCCCGCAATCTCGCTATAGGCCAAATGCCGTCCCGTGCCGGACTGGTTCGCCGCGGCATCGGCCTCGGCCGTCACGGCGATCGCGACCTTCTTGGTCAGCTCATATTGGACGGGGACGATGATACCCATCGACCAGCTGCCCGCACCGACCGGATAACGCCCCGTCGCGGCGGTCACGAACGCCTGCACGCCCGCCGAGAAGGGCTTTTGCTTGTCCCCGGCCAGATGCTGGCGGATCGCGAAGGTCACGTCGCCGGTGCCCGTGACGGTATCCACCGTGCCCGCCGCCTTGTCACGTGTCCGATTCCGGCCATAGCCGACCCAGTCGAGCTGCACCTCGCTATTCTTACCGATGCCCAGACGGGCCAGGATGTCCGCCGTGACGATACGGTCCTCGCGCTGATCCGCCTGGTCGTCACGCTGCCAGTCCAGCGCCGACACCTCGACATGGACGCGCCCCGGCTCGGTCGTGCAGCTTGATCCGCCAAGGTTCGGCCTAGTGGGGCAGAAACGCGGTTCGTCTTCGGCAAGGGCGGGAGCCCCCATCGTCAGGACCGCCGCACTCAGCGCCAAGCCTATCACCCTCACCATCGACGCCCCCGCTAACTATTTGATCGGAAAGCATTGCACCGGCTTGACTGCACCTTGCAACGCCAAAGCCTTTCCAGGCGAGCGGCCGCGTCGCGGCCAACGGAATTTCCCAGCGGTTCGATGACGGTCAGCCTTGCCACGCTGGCGAGGGCATCGTCGGCCAGTTGGCGCAAGCGTTCACGATCGACTGATGAGAATCGGATCAGGAATGGCTATCGATGTGAGCGAGGATCCCGGGTTTCAACGCCTTGGTTGAAATCAGCGAGATATGGCGGAGAGGGAGGGATTCGTATCCCACATTCTTAGCATTTGAGCAAAAAGCCGAAAAATGGTATAAAACCATTATAAACACGTGGGTTTTTGTGGGACGCTTTCCGTCGCGGTTCTGATCGGTTCACGGTCGTTCGCCGCGATCCGGCGCCAGACTTGGGTTGCAACTTGGGTTGCTGAAGTTCGGCGGAGAATGGAGGATTCGAATGGGCCGCGCGATTCACAAGCTCTCGGCACGTCGCGTCGAGACGGTCAAAGAGCCCGGCAAATATGGCGATGGCGGCGGCCTATGGCTACGCGTCGGCAAGGACGGCTCCCGCCGTTGGGTTCTCATCTGGCAGCGAGATAAGCGGACCCGGGAGATGGGCCTCGGCTCTGTTGCCGACGTGCCTCTCGCTCAGGCCCGCCAGGAAGCTGAGAAGGCGCGGACGCTGATTGCGCAGGGCCTTGATCCAATCGCCGCCCGGACAACATCCGCCGTCGATAACACCGCGGAACCGGACGGTACGACCGATGCTCAGGCCGAAAGCAATTCCCGAGTATCGACTGTGCCGACGTTCAAGGAATTCGCCTCGACCTACATCAATATTCACGAAAGCGGTTGGAAGAATGCGAAGCACCGCCAGCAATGGCGTAACAGCATCAACACTCATGCAGGCAATATTCTCGACATGCCCGTCAATGAGATAACCGCAGACGACGTGGCGAGCATATTGTTGCCGATCTGGCAGAAAAAGCCAGAAACCGCGAGCCGGGTACGTAGCCGGATCGAAACCATCCTAGATGCTGCAAAGGCAGCCAAGCACATTCCTGGCCCTTGGGAAAATCCGGCTCGTTGGCGTGGCAATCTCATTCACCGCCTGCCGGCGCAGCGCCGCAAGTCGAGAGTGAAGCATCATGCCGCGATGCCGTTTGAGGACCTTCCGTCTTTCTACGCTCAATTGCGCACTCGGAACGCAGTCGCGGCACGCGCCCTCGAACTCACGATTCTATGCGCTACGCGGACGAACGAAACGCTCAAGATGACATGGGGCGAAGTCGATCTTGATACTGGAACGTGGACGATCCCCAAGGAACGCATGAAGATGGAGGTTGAACATGCCATTCCTCTATCAACGACCGCAATCGAGCTGTTGAAGGGAATGGCTGGTTCCAACACCCCACCATCAGGTCAGTACGTCTTTCCGGGGGAAAAAGAGGGCATGCCGCTGTCGCAGATGGCAATGACCATGGTGCTGAGGCGGATGGATCTCGGCCATTTCACCGTACACGGAATGCGAAGCGCGTTCAGCGATTATATGGGCGACATGACGGATTTTCCCGACGCACTAATCGAACAGTCGTTGGCCCATCAGGTGGGCAGCGAGGTTAGGCGCGCATATCGACGTCGCAATGCATTTCTGAAACGGCGGGCCCTCATGGAACACTGGGCGCAATATGTGACCGGCACGCTTTCGGAACAAAGACAGGACGCCGTTGAACCGGAATTGCAAGCGGCGTGAGATTCTGCACTGACGCAACCCAATAGCTTCGTGGCCATCCCGCGCGAGGCCGAGTCTCTCGCAGGCCCTCGCTGTTCGCATATAGCGTTTCTTCTAGGGTGCCGATTTTCCCGCTTCTCCATGTCCAACCGTCGATTCTGGGAAGGGGCATTTGGGAACACGTTTTGAGAAAGCCGATGCTTGGGGTGCCTCCAATCGTGCCATATTACTGGCTTTCATGCTGCACGTTCGTTTGTGGGAGGGCCGTGGTTGCCAGGAACTTCGACGAGCATCGCTTTTAATCAGCGCGACGCCGCTTTCAGAATGTGAGACGATGCGAATTGAGGAGAAACCATCTGATGTTTTTCGCTATTCTTGCAGCGGCTATACAGGTCCAGGCTGCTGCGTCTCCCGGCATTCCACCCGCGCCCAAGCCGCTCCCGCCTTTCTCTGCTGATGTCGAAGCTGTTGCGCGCCTAAAAGGCATGAGAGTATTCGCATCTTACGAGACGTGTGGTGATGCCCGCGCACGCAGCAACGCACGGGCTGTTGAAGCGTTCGGCACCCCACAACACTCTGCCGCATGGGCAAAAGCAACCGCAGCATTGAAGGCCGCGCTTTTTGTTTGTCAGGAACAGCGACAGGCTTTACGTGACAAACAGGACTTCATGGAATATGTCGCTGCAAACGGATCAGCCCACGATCAAGAATTGGCCGCTCGGCAAGTCGAAAGTATTTCGTACGAACTTAAAGCTATTGAGAAATACTACAAAGAAGAATCTATCCGCTATAAGCACCTTGTTATGGTTGGCTGGGGCAGTCCTCACTGTGACGCCCACCCGGACGGCTACATGCCACCTTCAAGCATATGCAAAGCTGGCGAAGACCCGTTCAAACCGTAGCCACATACCTAATCCCGGCCGCTTGGTCGGTGGATGACGTGATGGACTATCGCCCGGTCACGGGCATTCCCGAAATCCGATCCCAATGGGAATGTCCCAGCCGTCTTGCCCAACCTTCGTATTTGGGCGGGCGCCGGACCAAAGGTCCGGTCGCCCGGCATCCGCTTATATTTGTGCGAGGCCTCCATCGACGAACAGCTCGACGCCATTGACATATCGGGCGTCCGGCCCGGCAAGAAAGCTGACGACGGAGGCGATGTCTTCGGGTTCGCCGATCCGTCCGGCTGGTGCGTTCTGGGCGGTCCAGTTTTCGAACGCAGTGATCGAGCCATCGGCCTCTCCCTGCAACTGATGGGCGAGGGGCGTGCGAACCGGACCAGGGCTGAGGGTATTCACGCGGATGCATCGGTCACGAAGGTCGTTGGCCCATGATCTCGCAAAGGCGCGCACCGCCGCCTTCGACGCATTGTAGACGCTGAGGTCGGCCATGCCCTTGATCGAGCAGATCGAGCCGATCAGGATAACCGACGCACCATCGGCGAGCCGGGGCAGCAACGCCTGTACGGTGAAGAAGACCCCGCGCACGTTGAGATCGAACATGCGGTCGAAATCAGCTTCGGTGACATCCCCGAATTTGGTCGCCTCAGCAGTGCCGGCATTGGCCACGAGAACATCGAGCGTCACACCATCGGTTTCCAGACGTTCCGCGACTGCGCGGATACCGTCGCTTGTCGCCATATCCGCGCGGATGCCGATCAGACCTTCGGCTGCCGCAGCCCTCAGTCGTTCCTCGGTCCTGCCGGTGACGTAGACCGGTCGCCCGGTAGCGGCGAGCGCGTGCGCGCTGGCAAGCCCGATCCCGGCCGTTCCCCCCGTTACGAGTGCCGCGTATGTCATCACTGATATCCTCGTTCCGTTGATTCGGTAGTACGGATATACGGAACTATGGAATTTGACGCCAGCCCCTGATAGGTATGGGTGATGATCGGTTTCGTTCACCCTCCGGCGGATGCCGTCGAACTGCACCACATTCTGTCGGCGCTGGCCGATCCGACGCGCCTGCAAATCGTGAAAGCGCTTCACCGGGCCGCGGAAGGGCTGAACTGCACGGCCGCGACCGCTCCGTTCCTGCAGGTGCCGAAATCGACCCTCAGCAGCCACTTCCGGGTGTTGCGAGAGAGCGGGTTGATCTGCACCACCAAGCGCGGTGTCGAGAACATCAACGTGTTGCGCTGGGATGATATCGAAAGGCGCTTCCCAGGGCTTCTGCCAAACATCCTGGCGTTTACTCCCGATTGAAGCCGGCACAGCGCCTTTCTCGCAGTTCTATCCCCAGCGAGACGGCCAACGCCGTCTCGCTGGCCGTTCCTCTTTGGGAAAGACGCTTACGCCGCTGTCTGTCGCTTCATTGTCCATGCGAATGGGCTGCTCAACAGAACAAAAAGCATGAAGATGATCTGCTCGATCAACATCGGAGCCTGAGCTAGAGCTTGCAGAAGCGGTGGGAAGTAGTGGGCCTGAATCCAGACGTTATGAATCACATCCATTACAATGATGCAAATGCAACCGTCAGCCCGACTCCGACGTTAGGACGCGCGAATAAGAGGATAACAGCGGCAGGATCGAAAAAGGCCAGCGCCGTCCAGAAGGTGGCACTCCCCTTCGGAAATCCACCGTAATCCCAATGCAACCCGTGGTGATAAATCGCATACCAATGGTTGTAGGTAGCACCCAGCAAGCACAGCGCGTAGATGGTCCGCAGAATTAGGCTGCGACGCGATGCTTTGGCGTCAGGCGGTCTGGGCATGGCTCTACCCTGATTGGTGGGGTTGCGATCGTCAACGCTGCCGGCTTGATCGAGCAACGCTATTCCCGTTTCTCGATCCCTATGGGAATGCCCTGGCGGTCTCGCCGCCCGTTCCAGACCGTCCGAAAACTCGCTGGCTGTGGGAGCTGCAGGGGTTCCTCTTGGCGAACTGGCGCAAGAACCGGGATCTTGCCTCTATGTGCGCCGTGCGGCCGGGATATGCATCCTACCCGCTGTCCAGGACATGACGATGGCGTGTTCAGCGATGTGGCTCACATCTGCACCGCTCGGATCAGTCCCGGCACGCCGATGAGGGTGATGGCGCGCCTGAGATTGTAGGCGAGCGCCGTCAGACTGAACTCGGCACGCACCTTCTCCAGCCCGCGCATGAGGAACGCGCCCTGGTTCATCCACTGCTTGATCGAGCCGAACGGGTGTTCGACCGTGGACTTGCGGATGGCGAGGATGCCGGGCCGTTCCGCGAGGCGTGCCGCCATGCGCTCGATGACCGCCTCGTGCTCGCCGCGATTGACGCGCCGCCAGCGCCCCTTGGTGCAACGTGCCTTGATCTGGCAGCCGGCACACGCCGCGGGGCTGGAATACTGGACCGACAGATGCCCGCGCGTCACCGAGGCGTAGCGCGTGTCCAGCACCTGTCCACCGGGGCAGTGATAGACGTCGGCCTCGGGATCGTAGCGGAACCGCTCCTTGGGAAAGAGGCCGTTGCCGGCCGCGGTGCCACGATGCGGGCGGGGGATGTAGGGCGTGATGCCGGCCGCCTCGGATGCGACGATATCGTCGCCCGCGTGATATCCCATGTCGGCGACCGCATCGATCCGCTCGACCCCGAGTGCCTCCATCGCCGCACCGGCGGTGGGTGCCAGCAGGCCCATGTCGTTGCAGGCATTGGTGACGTGCTGTTCGACGATCAGGCTATGTTTGGCGTCGACTGCCACCTGGGCATTGTAGCCGACCGTGACTTTCGAATGCGCGACCATGAGGCGCGCATCGGGATCGGTGAGCGAGATCTGCCCTTCGCCGCTGTCCTGCAACTGGCCCAGCAACGCTGCGCTCGCCTGGCGCTGCTCACGCAGCCGCGCGATCTTGGTCGCCAGCGCCTCGCCGCGACCGGTGCCGGCACCATCCTCACCGCGGTCGATCTCGTCGAGTTCGGCCAGGTAGCGCTCCAGTCGCGCATCGGTCGAAGCGAGATACGTTGCCAACCGCTCGCGGCTGAAGTTGCGCGCCCGGCTGTTCACCGCCTTCAGCCGCGTGCCGTCCACCGCCAGCAACTCGCGCCCGAACAAATCCAGCTTGCGGCACAGTATCACGAAGGCGCGGAACACCGCCTTGAACGCAGCCCGGTTTTCGCGACGGAAGTCGGCGATGGTCCGGAAGTCCGGCCGCACCCCGCGCAGCAGCCAGATCAGTTCGAGATTGCGCGTCGCCTCCATCGCCAGGCGCCGGCTCGACCGCACCCGGTTGAGATAGCCGTACAGATACAGCTTGAGCATATCGGCCGGATCGTAACCCGGCCGTCCCGTCGCCTTCGGCCGTGCGCGCTGGAAACCGGAACCGCCCAGATCGAGGTCGTCGACGAAGGCGTCGATGAACCGCACCGGGTTGTCCGCCGCCACATAGTCCTCGACCGACGCCGGCAGCAGCAGCGCCTGGTTCCGAGCATGTCCCTCGATGTACGCCATGCCAGACGATTACACCGCCGCGATGCGCACGGGAATCATGATCCGCGTTTTCGGACGGTCTCGTTCCCAATCGGGAAGGTGGTGGCGACCTTGCTAGGCCGTCGCTACAAAGCCGCATGAACACCGAGCATCAATCACCCGCCGCCTTGGTCCATGCCTTTTATGAAGCACGACAGGCAAACGACCCCGACGCATTGCGCCCATGGCTGTCGGACGATGTGCGTTGGAACGAGCCGGTCGTTGGCGACCATATGGGGCACCTTCAAGGCGCCGATGCGGTCGTGGACATGCTGAAGCGTGCCTTGGCAACCACGGGCGGCACGTTTTCGCTGCGGGTCGCGAGCACCGTCGAGACTGGAAGCCATTGCGCTGCGGTCATCGAGTGGAGCGCCGACAAGAACGGCCGAATGATCCGGGGCCAGGAAATGGCCGTCTTCGGCTTCAAAGACGGCCAGATCATGGAAGCCTCGTTCTTCGCGTCCGATATCACCAACGATCAGGCGTTCTGGGAGGGCTGAAGCAGCCTTCCCGTTTAACCATCGAGAAATGGGAATTAGCCTTACTGCCATTTCTTGGCAGGTGAGCTGCGCTATACGCTGAGCGCATGTCCCGATCCGAGCGCCTTTTCGACCTTCTTCACGCTATGAGGCGGCACCGCCGTCCCGTCAGCGGGAAGACGCTGGCCGATGAGGTCGGCGTCAGCATCCGCACGCTGTATCGCGATATTGCGAGCCTCCAGGCGATGGGGGCCGCGATCGAAGGCGAGGCCGGCGTTGGCTATGTCCTGAAGCCCGGATTTCTGCTGCCGCCGTTGATGTTCACGCCGGATGAGATCGAAGCACTGGTGCTTGGCTCGCGCTGGGTCGCCAATCGTGCCGATGATCGCTTGAGCGATGCAGCTCGCAGCGCGTTGATCCGGATCGCTGCCGTGCTGCCTGCCGATCTTCGCGACGAACTCGACGGCTCAACGCTGTTGATCGGTCCCGGGGCCACGGTCCCGGTCGATGCCGTCGATCCGGCGTTGCTGCGAAAGGCGATCCGTATCGAACGCAAGTTGGTTCTTCATTATCGCGATGGTGCCGGTTCGGTATCCGAGCGGATCGTCTGGCCGTTCGCACTGGCGTTCTTCGACGCGGTGCGGGTGCTGCTGGGCTGGTGCGAATTAAGGCAAGGCTTTCGTCATTTCCGCACCGATCGCATCACATCGGCGACGCTGATCCAGGCACGATATCCCAAGCGGCGTCAGATATTGATGAAGGAGTGGCGGGAGGCGGAAGGGATCACCAAGCGGCTCGACTGAACGCTGCTGCCGCAAACTGACAGCGTGCGGGGGTTAGACCGGTTCCACCATTTCGAACCGGAGCCTTCCGATGACCGATACGAACACCCTGCTTCTCTATGTCGCCGATCCCGCAGCGAGCGTGCGTTTCTATACCGACATGTTGGGCATTCAGCCCGTCGAGCAAAGCCCGACCTTCGCCCTGTTCGTCCTACCTTCGGGACTGGCGCTCGGCTTGTGGATCAGGGATGGCGTCGAACCTGTGCCGACGGCAACCGGCGGGGGCAGCGAACTAGGCTTCAAAGTGGCAAACCCCGCCGCGATCGACCAGACCTACACAGAATGGTCCGCCAAGGGCGCGACGATCGCCTTGCCGCCGACCGACCTCGATTTCGGACGCAGCTTCGTAGCGCTCGACCCCGATGGCCATCGCCTGCGCGTCTATGCCGCCGCAGAGGAAATGTGAGCGGCGCGTCACGCCACTGGATCGCCGTCGCATCGGCCGAGCATGTTGCGCTCGGCCGGTCGCTGGGTTTCATGCAAGTATGTCATGGAAAGGCGGCGCCTCTTCGTCGCCTAACGCCCGGTGACGGCGTTATCTATTATTCCCCAGTATCCCGCTTCGGCGGGAAGGATCGTCTGCAAGCGTTTACGGGGATCGGCACGGTCGCCGATGGAATGCCCTACCAGGTAGAGATGGCACCCGGCTTCACGCCTTGGCGGCGCAACGTGCATTGGCGAGCGGCGCACGAGACACCGATCCACCCATTGCTCGGCGATCTGGCGTTTGTCGGCGACGGCAAAATTGGGGGTACAAATTCCGATTCGGCCTTTTCGAGATCGGTGAAGCGGATGCTGCGTTGATCGAAAGCAGGATGCTGGCGGGGAACGCGCTTCAATAGCTTCCCGAAGACGAACGGCGGGCGGGACGGCCGAACCGTTCCCATTGGGATGGTTAAATGGGAATGCCGCCAGTCTAGCCAGTGGGTATGTCATAGACTGCCACGCCCTCATTCAGCTCCTGGACGCGGGCCACGACGTTGCCCTCCGGCGTCACGATTGCAGTACATCCCCAGCTCATGAGATTGCCCGAGGTGCCGGTTACATCGGATGATGCCACCCAGCACCCTGTCTGGCGGGCTCGGCCGATTAGGTTCGCGACGCTCTTCTCCCGCCAGCGATCGGCCGTTTCGGATCGCAGCATATTGTTCAATGGGTATAGGATCAGTCGCGCGCCGTGATCTGCTACGCGCTGGGCCGCGTCGGGATGATTGGCGTCGTTGCAGATGTTTACGCCATACCGGACGCCCGATCGCAGGAACGTTGGGAAGTCGCTGCCAGCGGTCACGCTCGGCTCGTTGGGATGCGCCTTTGCGTACCGGCCGACAACCTGACCAGCTTCAATGACGAACGCGCTGTTGAAGACCTGCCCGTCCACTAGGTCGAACGCTCCAACCACCAGCATCGCGCGAAACGCCGCCACCCGCTCACACAAGGCAGCGATAGCGGACGTGCTTTGGCTCGCGCGCGACCAAATCGTCTCCGGGTCGTAGGAGTGGCCGAGCAGAAACGCCTCTGGGAAGACAGTGAGATCGACACCTTCACGATCGGCCCAACGAAGTCGATCCACGATCACGTCACCAGCGCGACGCGCGTCATCAAGGATCGAGGAGCATTGAAGAACGGCGATACGCATCGATGGCCGCTTTGCCCTCAACCTCGCATTCCCGCAAACATGGGGTAATCGCGGGAGCGGTACTCTGGGCTGCCACGAGATAGATGCTGGTGGCTGTTCCCCGATAAGATGGAAGAACGGGCTCACGACAGGAAGCCGGGCCCAGGCATCTGATGGAGAACAGCCATGGACGAGTATATCGGGCTCGACGTTTCGCTGAAAGAGACGGCGGTATCCATTCGGCGCGGCGGCAAGCGGGTCTGGCGCGGCAAGTGCCCGTCGGATCCGCAGGCGATTGCGGCGCTGATCCGCGAGCGTGCGCCCGCAGCCAAACGAGTGGTGTTCGAAACCGGCCCCCTGTCCGTCTGGTTCTTCCACGCGCTCACCGCGCAAGGAGTACCGGCGATCTGCATCGACGCGCGCCATGCCAAGGCCGCGCTCGACATGGCGGCGAACAAGACCGACGCCAACGACGCCGATGGCCTGGCTCACCTTGCCGAGGTCGGCTTCTACAAGGTGGTGCGGGCCAAGAGCTACGACAGCATGCTGACGCGCACATTGGTGGCGGCGCGGACCCGGCTGGTGCGCATCGGGACGGAACTGTCGAACCAGATCCGCGGCCTGATGAAGACGTTCGGCCTCGTCGTGCCGCTGGTCACCGGCGGCAAGTTCGAGCGCCAGGTCGAGGCGCTGCTGATCGACAATGCGGACCTGGGCCGGATCATCCGCCCGCTGATGGAAGCCTGGCGGGCCGTTCGCCTGCGCGCAGCGGAGTTGAGCCGCACGCTGTTGGCGGACGCCCGACGCAGCGATGCCTGCCAACTCCTCATGTCCATTCCGGGCGTTGGCGTCGTGACCGCCACGTCCTTTCTCGCAGCGATCGAGGAGCCTGGCAACTTCAGGCGCTCGCGATCGGTGGGAGCTTGGGTGGGATTGACGACCCGGCGCTATCAATCGGGCGACGTCGACTATGACGGGCATATCTCAAGGCGAGGTAACAGCCACCTGCGCGGACTGCTCTATGAGGCAGCGACATCGTTGCTCACCCGCAGCCGGGCAGGGTCCGATCTGCGTAGCTGGGGCCTGAAGCTGCGCGAGCGGCTCGGCTTCAAGCGCGCCGCGGTCGCCGTCGCCCGCAAGCTCGCCGTCATCATGCACACCATGCTGACCACCGGCGAACCGTTCCGGAGCACGCCTGCCACCATCTGATCCCCTGCTCGCCAGCGTCGCAAGGCGCCAACGAGACGTCCTGCCGGGACGTAGGCTGATCCATTCCGCGACGTTCGTTGCACCAGACGCCCAGCGCGACCGAGTGCGCCGCAAACATAGGAAGGGTCACCCGCGAAGCCCCATCATGCGGCGGCCCATGCCGACCGCGAAGACGACCATGCTTCCGGCAACGATACCTCAGATTTGTCTTGCAACCAGCGCGATTAGACGACGAACGGCCAGCGAGACGGTTGGCGCATCCCCATCGGGATGCTGAATTGGGAACTGAGCGTTAAAGCCTGACCGAGTAGGTACGGTCGGGCTCAAGGGCGTAGATCGCTAGAAATCGCAGTACCCGATCTGGTTTGCAGTTCCTGAAACGGGTGTGCGGTAAGTCGGCACGATCCTGCAGGGTTTCGCCAGCGCTATACCTTTTGGGCTCTTCTTCGCCGTAGGCCGACTCCACCTCACCCTCGATAATGTAGACGATGCCGGGAACGGGGTGTCGATGAAGGGGGGCAGACCCGCCGGGAGGTATTATCACCTCTTCCACCACGATGTTGCGCTTGTCCGTAGACAGCGGGAGCAGTTCCAGCGTCCTACGCGACACTGCCGGCGGAATAGGGGAGGTTTCATTCTCGCTCATGGGATTCGTTTTAGGCGATGGTGATGACATCGCCAATATTCGTAGCGCGGCATCGACGCGACCATTCCCTCAAACGAACGGCCTGCGAGACAGCCGGGGCATTCCCAATGGGATCGAATTTCGGGAATTGGCGCAGGTAGTAGATCAACACCCGGCGATTGGCGTACCTTGGACCGCATGGAAGCCGTCGCCGCGTATAGCCTGATCGAAGCCATCCCCGACGTGGAGGACTATCTACGGCTGCGGAGCATAAGTGGCCTTACACCCCGGAGCGCGGAAGCTGCGCGCGCTGGTCTGCCGGGCAGTTTCTTCGCGGTATGCGCCCAGCATCAGGAGGAAACAGTCGCGATGGGGCGGATCATCAGCGACGGCGCGCTGTTCTTCCACCTTGTCGACGTTGCCGTCGATCCAGCACATCAGGGAAAAGGATTGGGTAAAAGCATCGTCGCGACCCTCTTGGCTCACGTCCAGAAGGTCGCGCCCGCCGAAGCCTATGTATCGTTGATGGCGAACGGTGAGGCGCATCGGCTGTACGCCCCGTTTGGCTTCACGCCCGTCATGCCAGAAGCACGCGGCATGGCCCTTTGGTTCACCGCTGATCCTGCTGAGGCGACGCATCCGGTGTAAGCCGGCGGTCACGTTTGGAGGTGACGATCTCGACGAACAAAGCATTCCCGGAAGGATGGTGAAATGGGAAGGCGGGCAATTCTGATCCTCTCCCGTTGTACGCTTGGCGTACAACGGGAGAGGATATGTCGTTAGGACTGATGCAGAACTATGTTGAATCCTTCCTCGGGCGCTGGCGGGACGAAATGCTTAGTGAATAAGGCAAAGTCGTCATGGCTCACGGTAAATTCGTGCGTACCGTCGCTGTTTCGCTGACTTAGCCGGGATTTGCAGACTTCATCGGGCACGTCGAGATAGTGGAGTTGATGCCGGCACCCTGCATCTTCAAACAAGGATCGCATCCACGCCCGGCTTGCAGGTGTGTTAGCAGGGAAGTCTAAGACTACAGAAAGACCCGACCGCAGCAGGTCAACGAGATGCTCTTCTATTGCTTCTCGCAGACGTGTCGCGTTGCGAACATAATCAGCGAGGCTATTTTGCTCGCCGGGGTACAAGCGAGCCAACCAGTGATCTTCCTTCACAACGACCGTATGGGGCTGCTCCCCCAAGGCACTCGTAAGCGTGGATTTCCCAGCAGCGATTTTACCGCACACAAGGTGCAGGGTTGGTTGTTCCCAAGACATATTCCAAAAACCTTCGCGGATGCATGCAGCATCATTAAATTCACAAGCGGATAGACCCGGCCCGACGCATCAAGCCGGGTGGTTAATTCGTCCGCTGTTCGCAATGGCGATGTGAATCACGAAAGGCATTGCATGAAGATGCCAGTCCTTATGGCGGTAGTCCAGCGTGGAACGGCATCCAAGGTCGCTGCGCCCCCACCATGTTGCGGTTCCCGATTGGGAACCAGACCGTCCGAAAACTCGCTGGCTGTGGGAGCTGCAGGGGTTCCTCTTGGCGAACTGGCGCAAGAACCGGGATCTTGCCTCTATGTGCGCCGTGCGGCCGGGATATGCATCCTACCCGCTGTCCAGGACATGACGATGGCGTGTTCAGCGATGTGGCTCACATCTGCACCGCTCGGATCAGTCCCGGCACGCCGATGAGGGTGATGGCGCGCCTGAGATTGTAGGCGAGCGCCGTCAGACTGAACTCGGCACGCACCTTCTCCAGCCCGCGCATGAGGAACGCGCCCTGGTTCATCCACTGCTTGATCGAGCCGAACGGGTGTTCGACCGTGGACTTGCGGATGGCGAGGATGCCGGGCCGTTCCGCGAGGCGTGCCGCCATGCGCTCGATGACCGCCTCGTGCTCGCCGCGATTGACGCGCCGCCAGCGCCCCTTGGTGCAACGTGCCTTGATCTGGCAGCCGGCACACGCCGCGGGGCTGGAATACTGGACCGACAGATGCCCGCGCGTCACCGAGGCGTAGCGCGTGTCCAGCACCTGTCCACCGGGGCAGTGATAGACGTCGGCCTCGGGATCGTAGCGGAACCGCTCCTTGGGAAAGAGGCCGTTGCCGGCCGCGGTGCCACGATGCGGGCGGGGGATGTAGGGCGTGATGCCGGCCGCCTCGGATGCGACGATATCGTCGCCCGCGTGATATCCCATGTCGGCGACCGCATCGATCCGCTCGACCCCGAGTGCCTCCATCGCCGCACCGGCGGTGGGTGCCAGCAGGCCCATGTCGTTGCAGGCATTGGTGACGTGCTGTTCGACGATCAGGCTATGTTTGGCGTCGACTGCCACCTGGGCATTGTAGCCGACCGTGACTTTCGAATGCGCGACCATGAGGCGCGCATCGGGATCGGTGAGCGAGATCTGCCCTTCGCCGCTGTCCTGCAACTGGCCCAGCAACGCTGCGCTCGCCTGGCGCTGCTCACGCAGCCGCGCGATCTTGGTCGCCAGCGCCTCGCCGCGACCGGTGCCGGCACCATCCTCACCGCGGTCGATCTCGTCGAGTTCGGCCAGGTAGCGCTCCAGTCGCGCATCGGTCGAAGCGAGATACGTTGCCAACCGCTCGCGGCTGAAGTTGCGCGCCCGGCTGTTCACCGCCTTCAGCCGCGTGCCGTCCACCGCCAGCAACTCGCGCCCGAACAAATCCAGCTTGCGGCACAGTATCACGAAGGCGCGGAACACCGCCTTGAACGCAGCCCGGTTTTCGCGACGGAAGTCGGCGATGGTCCGGAAGTCCGGCCGCACCCCGCGCAGCAGCCAGATCAGTTCGAGATTGCGCGTCGCCTCCATCGCCAGGCGCCGGCTCGACCGCACCCGGTTGAGATAGCCGTACAGATACAGCTTGAGCATATCGGCCGGATCGTAACCCGGCCGTCCCGTCGCCTTCGGCCGTGCGCGCTGGAAACCGGAACCGCCCAGATCGAGGTCGTCGACGAAGGCGTCGATGAACCGCACCGGGTTGTCCGCCGCCACATAGTCCTCGACCGACGCCGGCAGCAGCAGCGCCTGGTTCCGAGCATGTCCCTCGATGTACGCCATGCCAGACGATTACACCGCCGCGATGCGCACGGGAATCATGATCCGCGTTTTCGGACGGTCTCGAACGAGACTGTCCGAAAATTCCGCCATCCCATTTTGCCGCGTAAGATACGTACGCCGGTCGGGTGCTGAGATGCGACAAATGACCGCCAACATCATCGGAAGGACACTATATCGCAGACGCATTGCGTCATCTACGTCCGCCTGCGAGTTTTCGGACGGTCTCGAACGGCCAGCGAGACGCCTGCGGCGTTCCCATTGGGATCCAGACCGTCCGAAAACGCGGTCGTGGATTCCATGCGCGGCGGGAGCGGTGTAATCTGCGGGCATGGCATATATCGAAGGTCATGCCCGGGATCAGGCGCTGCTTCTGCCGGCATCGGTCGAGGACTATGTGGCGGCAGACAACCCGGTGCGGTTCATCGACGCATTCGTCCACGACCTTGATCTGGGCGCTGCCGGTTTCCAGAGGACACAGCCGAAGGCGACGGGGCGGCCCGGTTACGATCCGGCCGACATGCTCAAGCTATACCTGTACGGCTACCTCAACCGGGTACGGTCGAGCCGGCGCCTGGCAGCGGAAGCGGCCCGCAATCTCGAACTGATCTGGTTGTTGCGTGGGGTGCGGCCGGACTTCCGGACCATCGCTGAGTTCCGGCGCGACAACCGGGCCGCGTTCAAGGCGGTGTTCCGGGCGTTCGTCCTGCTGTGCAGCAAGCTCGACCTGTTCGGGCGCGAGTTGTTGGCGGTGGACGGCACGCGGCTGAAGGCGGTGAACGGTCGGGCGCGCAACTTCAGCCGCGAGCGACTGGCGACGTATCTTGCCGCGACCGATGCGCGACTGGAACGCTATCTGGCGGAGCTGGACCAGATCGACCGCGGCGAGGATGGTGCTGGCACCGACCGCGGCGAAGCGCTGGCGACGAAGATCGCCAAGCTGCGCGAACAGCGTCAGGTCAGCGCGGCGCTGCTGGGCCAGCTGGAGGAAAGCGGCGAAGGGCAAATCTCGCTCACCGATCCTGATGCCCGCCTGATGGTCGCGCATTCGAAGGTCACGGTTGGCTACAACGCGCAGGTGGCGGTCGACGCCAAACATAGCCTGATCGTCGAGCAGCATGTCACCAACGCCTGTAACGACATGGGCCTGCTGGCATCCACCACCGGAGCGGCGATGGAGGCGCTCGGGGTCGAGCGGATCGATGTGGTCGCCGACATGGGGTATCATTCGGGCGACGATATTGTCGCGTGCGAGGCGGCCGGCATCACACCGTACATTCCCCGCCCGCACCGCGGCACTGCCGTCGGCAACGGCCTCTTCCCCAAGGAGCGGTTCCGCTACGATCCCGAGGCCGACGTCTATCACTGCCCCGGCGGACAGGTGCTGGACGCCCGCTACGCCTCGGTGACCCGCGGCCATCTGTCGGTCCAGTATTCCAGCCCTGCCGCCTGTGCCGGTTGTCAGATCAAGGCGCGTTGCACGACCGGGCGCTGGCGACGCATCAATCGCGGCGAGCACGAAGCGGTCATCGAGCGCATGACGGCACGCCTGGCCAAGCGCCCCGGCATCCTCACCATCCGCAAATCCACGGTCGAGCACCCGTTCGGCTCGATCAAGCAGTGGATGAACCAGGGCGCGTTCCTGATGCGCGGGCTGGACAAGGTCCGCGCCGAGTTCAGTCTGACGGCGCTCGCCTACAATCTTAGGCGGGCCATCACCCTCATCGGCGTGCCGGGGCTCATCCGGGCGGTGCAAGCCTGAACCACATCACCGAACATGCCCTCGTCACGTCCTGGACGGCAGGTAAGGCGCGTATCCCGGCCGCACGATGCACATAGAGGCAAATACTCGGTTCTTGCGCCAGTTCGCCAAGAGGAACCCCTGCAGCTCCCACCACCAGCGAGTTTTCGGACGGTCTGGATCGTGAAGCAGGGAAACGTCCGCCGGCCCGTTAACGGGCTGGCGGCTGCATAAGCTCTACCGTGATATGATCGGGGCCGGAAACGTAGGCCGCATCGCCGACGAGCGGCGGCGATGCCAAGACTATCGACGTGGCGATCTGCCGGTCGGGCACGTTCCAGTAGGTGCGTAGCAGGGGCGCGATATCGTCGTCGGATACGCGCGCAAAGCCGTGGCGTTCGTAGAAGCGGATCGCCCAGTCCGCAGCCGTCCATGTGCCGATCAGGATCGGTCGCTCGGCATCGCCGCATAGATGCCGGAGTAGCTGCGCCCCGATGCCGTAGCCCTGCCATTGCGGAAGGACGTAGGCATGACGGATAAGATCGACGTTGCGCCGACGCTGCACGCCCATCACACCGGCGAGCCCACCACCCGCTTCGTACCCGCTGAATTTGACGCCATCGGCCATCTCAGCTGCCAGCTCGTCGGCCGGCATATGGGGGTCGTGCCAGCGATCGGGGGGAATGACACCCCGATAGGCCTCGGCTGCGGCGTTGATGATCGCCAGCATGTCGTGGGTGTCGTTCTGGCCGCATGGGCGGATGTGGCCCTCGGTCCGCTCCTGCTCGTTCATTCTTGCCGCCTCCGTTACTGGCCGGACTTTAGTGAAGGCGCGTGGTTCCGATCTTGGACGATATTGCAGGGGATTGCCGAAACGCCCCGACGTAGGCGCCGGGCGTGAAGCCATGCCGCGCGATGAAGACGCGGTGCATGTGGCTCTGGTCGGCGAAGCCCGCCTCGGTCGCGGCATCTGCCAGCGCCCAACCCTGCCGGATCAGGCTGCGCGCCTGGTCGAGACGACGCTGCATGACATAGGCATGGGGCGTCAGACCCGTCAGGCGCGCAAACCCGCGCACGGTCTGATAGCGGCTCAGGCCCGCCAGCGCCGCGAGGTCCGTCAGGCTATGGGATTGGGCAGGAGCGTCATCGATCCGCTCACGTACCTGCGCCAAACGCCCACCTGATCCAGCTTCCGGCCACTGCCCGATGCCGAACAAGCTGCTGAACAACGCCAGCAGCCGTTCCTCGAATGCCAGCTTTCCCTGCGGGTGGAGCGCCGCCCGACGACTTGCCAGGAACAGACGGGCAAGGCGTTGATCGTCGACGACGGGCGCGTGCAGCTCGCGGGTCGAACGGCGGCCTTCCTCCAGGTCGGCGACGATAGTGCCAACGACATGCTGTGGCAGGTAGAGCATCGACCACGATCGGGCCGTCCCGATCGGCGCGCCATCGTGCAGCTCGGCCGGATTGACGGTGATGACGTTGCCGCGAAAAGCCTCAACCGGACCACGACCGCTCCCCGATCGCTGTGCGCCGTCCGTCATCAGCCCGACGCCGAACTCGTCATGGCTGTGTCGCGCGAACGATCGTGTGGAATAGGCATCCACGGCTACCACCGCACCTGAACAGGTCGGCCGAACAAGGAAGCTGTCGCGTTTCATGCAATCGCATCATGGCTTCCAATCCGCAGCGCCGGAAGGGCAGAGCTTTCTCAATGGGATCGAGAAACGGGAATAGCGTTGCTCGATCAAGCCGGCAGCGTTGACGATCGCAACCCCACCAATCAGGGTAGAGCCATGCCCAGACCGCCTGACGCCAAAGCATCGCGTCGCAGCCTAATTCTGCGGACCATCTACGTGCTGTGCTTGCTGGGTGCTACCTACAACCATTGGTATGCGATTTATTACCACGGGTTGCATTGGGATTACGGTGGATTTCCGAAGGGGAGTGCCACCTTCTGGACGGCGCTGGCCTTTTTCGACCCTGCCGCTGTTATCCTCTTATTCGCGCGTCCTAACGTCGGAGTCGGGATGACGGTTTGCATCATTGTAATGGATGTGATTCATAACGTCTGGATTCAGGCCCACTACTTCCCACCACTTCTGCAAGCTCTAGCTCAGTCTCCGATGGTGATCGAGCAGATCATCTTCATGCTTTTTGTTCTGTTGACCAGTCCATTCGCATGGACAATGAAGCGACAGACAGCGGCGTAAGCGTCTTTCCCAAAGAGGAACGGCCAACGAGACGGCTGCCGCTTTCCCATTGGGATGGTGGATCGGGAATGGGTTTCGCCACCAATGGTGGTACCGTACCCTCTCCGATCACAGGGTATATGGCCTACCAATAGGGGGAAGCATGCCGTTAACGCTCGCCTTTTTGGCAGTTATAAGCGATCTGACCACGTTGGAAGCGAATGTTACTTCCGCATGTTCTAGTAAAATGGGAGCCTTGCAGCGACACACCAAAAGCTCGGGGCATGTGATCCGAATTGGTCGTTCAGGGATATGTTACGACGGTGCAATAGAAAAGAATGGAGGATCATCTCTAATTAAAGCCATCAAATCTATTCCCGACCGCAATAGTCCGGTCATTGTCATCAGATCACAAGGAGGCGATGCCAACGTCGGGCTGGATATAGCCGAAGCAATAATACATCGTAAATCATCAGTGATTGACTATGACTACTGCATATCGAGTTGCGCTAATTACGTCCTTGCGTCTGGATATCGGAAGATTGTTAATCGCGACGCAGTACTTGGCTTCCACGGAGGTGCCGAGTCCGTCTCATTCTCACAAATATTATTCGCCTTTAAACAAATGGGTGTACCCAATCCACTCCAACTCGCTCGCCACGCCCAATTAGGCCTGAATGCAACAGCGCATCGGCAAAGTGTTTTTCTGGATAAATCGGGAATATCAGAAAAACTATTTGACTGGATAAACGACTTTAACAACCTGCCCGACAAAAAACGCAAGGCTATATGTAGTGATTCGTCCAATTATATCGTCTTTTCGCCGACATTTTTGAGCAGCTTTGGCTATCACTTAGCCAGTTACAAAGGCCCTTCTTCTCCTATTGAGCTTCGGAAAGCGTTGGTCCGCATTGGAGATGCGGCGTCAGCGGCTTGCTATGTCGCTTATCAACACCGCAATTTGCGCTGATGGAAAGAAGGTTCCCCAAAAACGAACGGCCCGCGAGACGGCCGGAGGCTTCCCACAAGGATCGAGTCGTCTAATCGCATGTCATAGGGCAAGTCCTTTTTCTGGTTCGAGGATACGTCGTATGCCGGGGCACGGTCGTCTTCGCGGTCGAGACATGTCGCCGCATGATGGGTGTCTGCGAAGCGGATCTTCCAATGTTTTGGACGCACGCGCCTTGCTCTTGGCTGGGTGGTGCAACTCGATCCTCGGAATGATCCGGCTCACGTCCCGGCAGGGACGCCTCGGGGCGCTGCGGGCAGCGCGTCCAAGCTTGTGAAAAGGTCAGGCGGCAGCGGTCCGATAGAACAACTCGCCGGATCGCAGCAAGGCATGCATGATGACGGCCAGTTTGCGCGCAACGGCAATGGCGGCCCTCTTGAAGCTTCAGCCCCCATGTTCGCAAGTCGCTATCGGCGTGAACGCGGGTCAGGATCGTCGTCGCGGCCTCGTAGAGCAGTGAGCGCAGGTTCGCATCGCCGCGCCTGGAGATATGCCCGTCATAGTCGACATCACCGGACTGGTATCGCCTGGTCGTCAGGCCGACCCACGCGCCGACCGATCGTGACTTCGCGAAGTTCGCCGGGTCTTCGATGGCGGTGGTGAAGGTCGTCGCCGTGACGGCGCCGACGCCGGGGATCGACATCAGCAACTGGCATGCCTGGCTTTGCCTAGCAGCCGCGGTGAGCTGGCGCCCGAGTTCGGCGGCACGGACGCGCATGGCCCGCCAAGCCTCCAGTATCGGAAGGATGATGCGGGCCAGCGCCTCCTCGCCCTCCAGCAGCCGGCGGACGTTCTTCTCGAACACGCCGCCCTGACCGCTGGGCACGACCAGCCCGAAGGTCTTCATCAGGCCGCGGATCTGGTTGGAAAGACTGGTCGCCACGCGGACCAGCTTGCTGCGCCCCGCCACCAACGTGCGCATTAGCATGCTGTCATAGCCTTTGACGCGGACCTCCCGATAGAAGCCGATCTCGGCGAGATGCGCCAGACCGTCGGCGTCGTTCGCGTCGGTCTTGTTGGCCGCCATGTCGAGCGCCGCCTTTGCATGACGCGCATCGATGCAGATCGCCGGCAAGCCCAGCGCGGTCAGCTCATGATAGAACCACACCGACAGCGGGCCGGTTTCGAACACGACCCGTTCCGCATCCGGCGCGCGCTTGCGGATCAACTCGGCCAGCGTCTGCGGATCCGAAGCACATTTGCCGCGCCAAATCCGCTTGCCCAAATGCCGTATGGAGACGGCCGTATCTTTCAACGACACGTCCAGACCGATATACTCGCCCATGGTTGTTCTCCGTGCGATGCCTGGGCCCGGCGCCAGTCGTGAGCCCGTCTGTCCATCCTATCGGGGAACAACCACCTGTCTGCCGTCCTGTTGGAAGCGGAGACTCGGGGCAGATCGCTCCCGCGATTACCCCATGTTTCGGGAATGGGGCGCGATCCCATCTTGGAGCGCGCCCCTCTAAATTACCATGTGGTTACAGCACGCCGATGTTACGCAACCATTGCTCGACCTGCCCCGGCCATTCCTTTGTGATCGGGTGAGCAGTTGGTCGCATTCCGAACGCATGCCCTCCCTTCGCGTAGAGGCGCATGTCAACAGGAACACCGGCATCGTTGAGCGCCAGCGCGTAGGCCATCGGTTGCCGAATGTTGTCGGTCGGGTCGTTCATCGCGTGGATGATGAGCGTCGGGGGTGCCTCACGATTGATCTTTACCCAGGGGGCAAGCTCCAGTTCGTTCTTGCCCTTGCTGGTGTCCAATACACGGGCCGTATAGGCAACGATCGCAAAATCGGGACGTGGTGACACCCGATCCGCTGCATCCCGGACAGGATATGTTCTTTCGTAGTCGTTGCTCATGTTTGTTACGAGGTACGCGCCGGCCGAAAAGCCGATGACGCCAATCTTATGCGGATCGATCCTATACGACGTGGCTTGACTACGCAGCAGGCCCATAGCGCGTTGCGCGTCTTCCAAGCCTAGCAGTACGTCCGGTCGTTTCTGACGCCCATTTACCTTAGGCCAAACTTGCGGTGTTCGATATTTCAGCATGACGCATGTCATGCCCTTCGTAACGACCCAATCGCAGATTTCCGTGCCTTCCAAATCCGTTGCTACCGCATAGAATCCTCCACCCGGCAGCACCAGCATTGTCGCGCCAGTGTTTCGTCCTTTGGGCTTGTAGATCGTCATCGTCGGTCGGGTGACATAGCTTGCCCAATGCCATTTCCTACCGCCTACGAGTGGCGATCCATTTCCCGTTCCTTCAGCTTCGTCGCCCGTGTCCGGTTTCAGCAGGGGGATATCCGGCGACCACAAAGGAATTTGCTTTCCGCCGGCTGTAGGTTGCCAAACCCCCTTCTTCTCGACCTTCGGAACTTCAATCCTCTTATCTGGCGGCGCGTCGCTTTTGGTCGCCTGACCGCAAGCTGCTCCGGCCAAACCAAGTGCAAGGAGCGACGGCACGACAAACCGAAAGCGCGGCAAATTACTGTCTCCAATTTTGAGGGTGCGACCCGCTGGTGGAATCAGTCGAGCTGCGATGACACAGGTTAACTGGGACCGGCATCCGCGCAAGCGGCTACTTCCCGAAATCGAACGGCCAGCGAGGCGATCGTGACGTTCCCGTTGGGATGGTATTTTGGGAAAGCGACCTTCGTCGTCACCGCGAAACAAGATAGCCTGAACGATCGATCAGCGCATGCACCGCTGCCGGATCGTCATAGCGCAGTTCGATAAGTTCCCGCACGGCGCGCCGCTTGTCCCGGGCTGCGTCAAAATAGCTTCGCGCTATTCGATATCCGACATAGTAACCAACGTCGCTCACCCCAAACGGATTGCTTGCGCTGTTCCAGAGCCAGTTATCGTAATTATCTGCCTGCATTTCGGCCATAAAACGCTGCCGGATGGCCGCATCATGCGTCGGGCCGTATATATAGACAGGCAGCGCCGGCTTTCGGTGGGTGATGAGTTCTGCCACCAGTTCCGCTACACCTTCGCGTAGCACCTGCTGCGCCAAACTCCCCTGCGTTTCCTGCTGTTGGGTATGCACATATTCATGAATGTTGTTCTGGGCGTTGTTCGCGAATGGGCGGGACGCGAAGAAGACGCCGAGGCGCGTGCGCAGCGGTGCAGGCAGCTCGGACACGTCGACTGTCTCGTCGCCTAGCGCCAGTTCGGCGCCGATCAGCACCTTGTCTCCGGTAGTCGTGCCGCCGGTGCGCAACACGCCGATCGCATAGGTGATGGAAGCTGGACGCAGCTCCGGATAGAGGCGGCGGAACCGAGCTACGTCATCGTTCAGGCTCGTGACCGCCTGCCGCGAGCGTGCTGTCAAAGGCCGGACGGACCGCCAGAAATTCGGCCAGTTGACGATCGCGTCTACATATTGCTGCGCCGTGTAACGCCTGGCGGCCATCAGCGCGTGCAGGCCCGGCGTGCCGGGATCGATATAGAGGGTCTGAATCAGTCGAAGCCGTTCGGCTGGATCGCTCACTGCGTTGATGGCGTCGAATGCTGCCCAGAAACGCGCGATGTCTTGGTCGGAAACCGCCTGCGATGCTGCCCTCGCGCTTACCACCGGCACCGGCACTCCCGCCGGCGCGGAAGCGGAAGGTGCCACGAAGCTCGCCATTAATCCGGCAGCAACAAGTGTCCTATTCTTCACGACGCGCCCCTTTTTTTAGGTTTGTGCCGCGATCGGGTCGAACGGTAAAGCACGACTTGGCCACCCCAGCTATCTGCGCTGGCAACTGTTTTGCCCGATTAGGAACGGCCAGCGAGACGGTCGGCGCATTCCCATTGGGATGGCAGACCGTCCGAAAACTCGCTGGCTGTGGGAGCTGCAGGGGTTCCTCTTGGCGAACTGGCGCAAGAACCGGGATCTTGCCTCTATGTGCGCCGTGCGGCCGGGATATGCATCCTACCCGCTGTCCAGGACATGACGATGGCGTGTTCAGCGATGTGGCTCACATCTGCACCGCTCGGATCAGTCCCGGCACGCCGATGAGGGTGATGGCGCGCCTGAGATTGTAGGCGAGCGCCGTCAGACTGAACTCGGCACGCACCTTCTCCAGCCCGCGCATGAGGAACGCGCCCTGGTTCATCCACTGCTTGATCGAGCCGAACGGGTGTTCGACCGTGGACTTGCGGATGGCGAGGATGCCGGGCCGTTCCGCGAGGCGTGCCGCCATGCGCTCGATGACCGCCTCGTGCTCGCCGCGATTGACGCGCCGCCAGCGCCCCTTGGTGCAACGTGCCTTGATCTGGCAGCCGGCACACGCCGCGGGGCTGGAATACTGGACCGACAGATGCCCGCGCGTCACCGAGGCGTAGCGCGTGTCCAGCACCTGTCCGCCGGGGCAGTGATAGACGTCGGCCTCGGGATCGTAGCGGAACCGCTCCTTGGGAAAGAGGCCGTTGCCGGCCGCGGTGCCACGATGCGGGCGGGGGATGTAGGGCGTGATGCCGGCCGCCTCGGATGCGACGATATCGTCGCCCGCGTGATATCCCATGTCGGCGACCGCATCGATCCGCTCGACCCCGAGTGCCTCCATCGCCGCACCGGCGGTGGGTGCCAGCAGGCCCATGTCGTTGCAGGCATTGGTGACGTGCTGTTCGACGATCAGGCTATGTTTGGCGTCGACTGCCACCTGGGCATTGTAGCCGACCGTGACTTTCGAATGCGCGACCATGAGGCGCGCATCGGGATCGGTGAGCGAGATCTGCCCTTCGCCGCTGTCCTGCAACTGGCCCAGCAACGCTGCGCTCGCCTGGCGCTGCTCACGCAGCCGCGCGATCTTGGTCGCCAGCGCCTCGCCGCGACCGGTGCCGGCACCATCCTCACCGCGGTCGATCTCGTCGAGTTCGGCCAGGTAGCGCTCCAGTCGCGCATCGGTCGAAGCGAGATACGTTGCCAACCGCTCGCGGCTGAAGTTGCGCGCCCGGCTGTTCACCGCCTTCAGCCGCGTGCCGTCCACCGCCAGCAACTCGCGCCCGAACAAATCCAGCTTGCGGCACAGTATCACGAAGGCGCGGAACACCGCCTTGAACGCAGCCCGGTTTTCGCGACGGAAGTCGGCGATGGTCCGGAAGTCCGGCCGCACCCCGCGCAGCAGCCAGATCAGTTCGAGATTGCGCGTCGCCTCCATCGCCAGGCGCCGGCTCGACCGCACCCGGTTGAGATAGCCGTACAGATACAGCTTGAGCATATCGGCCGGATCGTAACCCGGCCGTCCCGTCGCCTTCGGCCGTGCGCGCTGGAAACCGGAACCGCCCAGATCGAGGTCGTCGACGAAGGCGTCGATGAACCGCACCGGGTTGTCCGCCGCCACATAGTCCTCGACCGACGCCGGCAGCAGCAGCGCCTGGTTCCGAGCATGTCCCTCGATGTACGCCATGCCAGACGATTACACCGCCGCGATGCGCACGGGAATCATGATCCGCGTTTTCGGACGGTCTCATGCTGAAATGGGAAAGCCGGCCCGCCCGCGGTGCTTGCCGTTTCTATCCGCGAGCGCAATGAACGGTCTATGCCAGAAGCCACGCTCATTCGAATAGCTGCCGCCCTGATCGATGATGGCCAAGGCCGAACACTTCTGGTCCGCAAGGCCGGCACCAAGTGGTTCCTGCAGGCTGGCGGAAAGATCGAGGCGGGGGAAAGTCCGCTCGACGCCCTCTGCCGCGAACTGCACGAGGAGATTGGCCTCTCCATCAAGGATGTTACGGCCCAGCATCTGGGCTGCTTTACCGCCCCGGCTGCAAACGAACCGGGGCGATCGGTCCAGGCAGAGCTGTTCCATGTCCGAACCGCACATGATCCGGCACCCAGCCTTGAAATCGAAGAGGCCATCTGGGCGGATAAGGCGACGGCGGAGGGGATGCCACTTGCTACACTGACGAGGGACCATGTCCTGCCGTTGTTTTCTGCACTGACGGCAGGCGCATGACGCTCGCCAAGGTGCTGGTCAGCGCCTGTCTCTTGGCCAGGCCGGTGCGATACAATGGTTCGGCGAAGACACTGGAGGATGCGCTGCTGGATCGCTGGGTGAGCGAAGGCCGTGTCGTATCGGTCTGCCCGGAGGTGATGGCTGGATTACCGACGCCCCGACCACCAGCGGAGATAGCGAATGGGGAGAGCGGCGCAGCGGTGATTCAGCGCGGCGGCTACATCGTCGAGGCGGATGGCAACGACGTGACCGAAGCTTATCTCGACGGGGCGCGGATCGCCCTCGCACATGCTCTCCGACACGATTGCAGATACGCGCTCCTGACCGATGGCAGCCCATCGTGCGGGGGCAGCTTCATCTATGACGGCACCTTCAAGGGCCGGAGGATTGATGGCGAGGGTGTGACTGCCGCCCTCCTGCGCCAGCACGGCATCACTGTGTTCACGCAGACCGAGATTTCGCCTCTGGCTGCGGTGCTGAACGGTTGACGCAGGCGCTCGGGCTTTCGACGCCCCTTTCCCGATGGGATCGAGAAATGGGAATGACCTGACCATCTCGCTGTGCTCTCGTAATTGCAAGCGGCGACCGATCATCATCTCTCAAGGGGACGTTCCTGTTCCATCCCGACCAGCTGTCAAATCACCTATCACGGAGGTAAAAGTGGTGGGCGATGATGATCAAATCGAACCCATCGATTAAGGATTTCCGGGCGTGGCGGACAATCGGCGTGGCCTGGTGCATCGCCGCGTGCTGCTATACCCCAGCCGTCTGGTTGTTGGATAAGGCGGGCGATTGGAAGGCCTTGCCTGTCACGCTTGCCACCATGGTCCTGTTCTTCACGCCATGGGCGCTGCTGACCCCGGCAACGTTGCGCGCGAGTGCGCTTGCGCCGCTCGGCACCGGTCGCAATGGACGTTCCTTGGCGATGCTGGCCCTGCTCGGGATCGCCACCATCCCTTTCGCCACCGCGTCAGGATTGTTGCTCCAGCAGGGCGTGGCGTGGACGATACATGCAAGCGAAGCGCCCGCGTTCACCCAACTCGTGCGGGGAACCGCGATTACGTCGTTCTTCTCGGTGCCGATCTATGTCGCAATTGTCGGCATCGGGCAGGTTCTGATCTGGACGGAGCGGTCGAGGGAGCGCGAGAAGATGCGCGCCGATGCGCGGCTTGAGGCGCTTCGTGCCCGGATCGGCCCCCACTTCCTGTTCAACGCTCTGACCGCGATCGGCGAACTGGCGCACCGCGATCCGGACGGCACCCAACGCGCCATTGCCGGACTGGCCGATATCCTGAGAGGGACGTTGATCGCGGACGAGCATCATGGCCTTGGCGATGAGATCGCGATGGCGAAGGACCATGTCGAACTCCACCGCCTGTTGATACCCGGGAAGCTCGATTTCCACGTCCGCGTGTCACCCGACGCCTGGCGGGAACTCATCCCGACGGCGATCCTGCAACCGCTGATCGAGAATGCCCTTGTCCATGCGCTCAACTCACTCGGGCAAGGTCGGTTGGCCATCCTGGCCCAGGTCGATGACGGCCTGCTCCATATCCGCGTTGAAAATACGATGCCCGCCATCATCCGCCCGTCGCGTGGGACCGGTTCAGGTCTCGCCAATGTCCGGGAGCGTCTCGCCGCCCTTTATGGCGGGAAGGCCGAATTACGGACGATGATCGCGGCCGAGCAGTTCGTCGCGGAACTGAGCCTTCCAGCGTCGGTCGAGGCGAAATCGGCGGCATGATCGACACGCTGATCGTCGAGGATGTGCCGCTGGCGCGTGACGCGCTCGTGCGTCTGCTGGCACAACACGCGGATGTTCGCGTGATCGGGGCGGCCGGGACGGTCGCGGAGGCGCGGCAGCTGATCGAGCAACACCGGCCGCATCTCATCTTCCTTGACATGGCCTTGCCGGACGGCACGGGGTTGAGCTTGGCCGAGGCGATCCTGCCGCCTCGGCCCGCGATCATCTTCCTGACGGCGTTTCCCGATTTCGCGTTGCCTGCCTTTGGCGTGGAAGCACTCGACTATCTGCTTAAGCCCGGCACGCCCGAGGATGTCGCCCGCGCCCTTGATCGCGTTCGTCGTGCCATGAATGCAGCCGCTCCTTCGGCGCCCAACCCCTTCCTCGAAATACGCGATGGCGGTCGTACCAGCTTCGTCCCGCTCGACTCCATCGAACGGGTCGACGCCGCAGGCCATTATCTGTGCGTCCATGCCGCCGGGGAGGTACATTTGCTTCGCACTCCCATCACCGAGCTGATCGCTCGGTTGGGTCCCGACTTCGTTCGCGTGCACCGCTCGACGCTGGTGAGGCTCGACCGGATCGTGTCGATCACGGATCGGCGCAACAGCGATGGCGATATCACCTTGCTGGACGGCAGCGTCGTTCCACTCAGTCGAACCTTCCGCTCCGACCTCACGCGCCAACTGGCCTTGCGCGCCCGCTGACCGCGTCCGGCACGGCTCACGCCATCACAATCACCGTTCGGGCCTATCCCCTTGCCGCATGGCGTGTCGATCGATTGTCCTCCCCGGCGCAGCATGGAGGAATGAAATGCGGTGGAGACAATGGTGTATCGGCATGACGCTGTCCGTCATGGCGGTTCCTGCGGCGGCGGCGGACCGACCGCTGCTGATCCGCGACGCGCGCGTGTTCGACGGGACGCATATGCTCGGTCGGCGCGACGTCCTGGTCGAGAATGGCAGGATAGCAGCGGTTGGGCGCAGGCTGAAGGGACCAGCCGGTGCCAAGCTGGTCGAGGCGCGGGGCCGTACCCTCTTGCCAGGACTGATGGACGGACATGTCCACGTCTTTCCCGGCGCACAGGCCGACGCCTTGCGGTTCGGCGTGACGACGGTCTTCGACATGTATTCCGACGCCGACCGTGCCACCATCGCCCGCTGGCGCGCGCAACGCCGGTCGGACGCGCCCGTGACCGAGGCGGACACCTTCACGGCCGGGATCGGCGCAACCCCGCCCGGCGGCCATCCTACCGAGATGGGAGGGAATCAGTCTCCGCCATTGCCGACCCTGGCCGGTGGCGCGGATGCGGCCGCCTTCATGCGGGCCCGGATCGTGGCGGGATCGGATTATCTCAAGATCCTGCAGGATGATGGAGCCCGCGGGAGCAAGCCGCCGACTTTGCCCGCCTTCTCTCCTGAACGTTTCGCCCAGGTCATCGCCGCCGCCAAGGCGACCGGCAAGCTGGTGGTCGTTCATATACAGAAACTCGCCGACGCCCGCATAGCTGTCGCATCGGGCGTCAACGCGCTGGAACATGCGGTGTGCGATGCGCCGATGGATGACACCCTGATCGCGAAGATGCGGGAAAAGGGCGTGGCACAGACCGCCACGCTGGCGACCTATGCGGGGCTGGCGGGCGCCGACTATGCCCGAAAGCTGGCGGCCGACCCGCTGGTCGCGCCGTACCTGTCCCCGACGCAGCGCAGCATGTTGACGCTCGATTGGAAGCGGGCACGGCCTCAGGATTTCGCCATAGCGCGCGCCAACGTCGCGCGCCTTATTCAGAGCGGCGTGACCATGATTGCCGGCACCGACACGCCGAACCCCACGACCGCCTTCGGGCCATCGCTCTACATCGAACTGCAACTGCTCGTGGATGCGGGTCTTACACCGACCCAGGCGCTGGTATCCGCGACGTCGGCACCCGCGCGATTCTTCGGCACGACGGATCGTGGCCGCATCGCGCCGGGGCTGAAGGCGGATCTGCTTCTGGTCGATGGCGACCCCACGAAGGAAATATCGGCCGTTCAGCATATCGTGGCGATCTGGAAGAATGGCCATGAGGTCGATCGAAGGCCACCCGTCAAGTGAACTTATCTGGAAAAGCCATTTCCGATTGCGAACGGCCAGCGAGACGGTTGGCGCATCCCCATCGGGATGGTCGATCGGGGATCGCGCGGCGTTCTCAAATTCATGGCTAGCTGGGCTTTTGAGAAGCGAGGGCGGCATCGCTGGCGATGGTTCGCAAGGCTCGCTCGCCGCGCGCCCGGTCGCTTTCGCCCTCGGTCGGCAGAACGGGCAGGTCGGGCGCCATGCCCGCCTCCTCGTTCGTACCGTCCGCCCTTAGCCTCATGCAGTTCGGCACCCGGAAGCGTAGGCGCGAGTGGTGGAGGACGATCGGATCGTCCTCCGTCATGAAGCCGCACCCGTCACCGCCCGTCCGGTCGCCGACGAGCTTGGCGATCCGATTATCCTGCATCACGGCCGCGAACATCTCGGCGGACGAATAGGACCGCTTGTCGGCGATGACATAGGTCGCCCCTGTCCAACTGCCGTAGAATTGTCGAACGGTCGCGGCTGAGGACAGCGCGGCCGCTGCGTTGGCGTCGCTATAGACGTCGCCCGGCAGGCCGGGCGAATAGCCCCCGGCATAGCCAGCGGGCAGCAGCCGGTTGCAGTTCGACGGTGACCACTTCCGCTGCTCGCGCCAGACCCATGACAGGTCGCAGCGATGTCGACCGATTGCGGCGGTCTGGCGGTAGAAGAAGGCGCGCGCATCGGCTAGCGCGGTCTTGGCATCGCGCGACCGGGCGGCCGAGAACGCTTCATCGATGTCGCCGATCTCTTCCGCGAAATAGCGCGCGGCGATCGGTGCGTCCGCCATCATCAGGCGGGCGGATCGCACCGGGTGGTCGGTCAGGAGGCGGGGCGTCCAGTCGCCGCTATCGTCACCGCCGCTGTCATTGCCGATGTCGATCACCAGGGTCGTCGCTCCGGCCCGGCGCAGCGTCCCGATCACAGCCGCTATGTCCTTGAACCATCGCAAGCGCGTGGCATCGCGAACCGCGTCCGGCGTGATCGGAGTGCCCGCCTGCCGCAAGTCGGCCCAAGCGTGGAGACAGGCCATGGGAAAAGCGCGGGCGCGGAAGTTCTGGATGCGGACGACGCCGATCGTGACCTTCGATCGCATGACGAGGCCGCTTCGGAAGGTCGAGCCGAGCCCGTCCGACATCAGCCGGAAGCCGGGAAGGCTTTCCAGCGGCAACGAGAAGGCGACCGGTCCGGTCGAGGCATAACCTAGCGCCGCGCACCCTGCGATCGGCTCGACTGGATCGAGCGTGGCCTTGTCCGGTTCGGTGGCGGGCGTCGAGGCGATGGCGAGATAGGGCAGTTCGGACAAATGCCCGTCATGGAAACCGGCGATGAAGGCGCGGATGGCGTTCGCCGCCTCCGTGTCGTTGCTGGCGGAAGCCAGTGCGGCCATCGTCTTGCGATCGAGGGCGGGCAGGTCGACCCCGTCGGCGCCGGACGCTTTCCAGGCAAGGTTGACGTAGCGGTCGAGCAGTTCGCCCTTGAGCTGGGCATAGTCCTGTTGCCACGCCGCCCGGTCGAAAGGGGCGGCAGCGGATAGGGCGGTGGCGAACAGGTTCAGGACGAGCAGCGGGATGATGCGCATGGACGATCCGTCGGAGGTGTACAGGATGCACCGTCATACCGAGCCCGTTGCGCCCCGGCTTGTACGACACGCGCGACGAGGATGTTACGCGCGCTGGCGATATTCGGAAGGGGAGCAGCCCAGCACCGCCCGGAAGGATCGGGCGAGGTGCGCCTGGTCGCAAAAGCCGCAGCTCGTCGCGATGACCGCGATCGGCAGTATTGTCGTCCGGATCATGCTGGCCGCCCTCCTCACGCGCACATCGCGCTGATAGGCGGCGGGCGTGCAGCCATGCTCCCGGCGGAAGGCGCGGGTCAGCGTCGCCGGATGGCAATCGACGTACCGCGCGATATCCGCCACCGACAGCGGTTCGCCGTCCGCCGAATCGATCAGCGCCAGCGCACGGCGAACGATCGTCGAGGCCGGCACCGATGCGCCGGCAAGGCCTCGCCCCAGCTCGGCCGAGGCTTGCCAGATCAGGCCCTCGATCGCGCCACGGGAAAAACTATCGTTTGTGTGCCGCTCCGTATCCATGCGTGCCGCCAGCCTGTCGATCACCGTCGAGCGGGCGACCGGCGCCGACTGGAACGGCATCGTGCCCATAAGATAGTCGAGCAGATCGCCGGAGGGGGTGACAATGATCTTGCGCGCGCCCCGTGCACCGAACTGCTGGGCATGAGGGATGCCGGCGGGGCAGACGAGCGCGCTACCCCGCGTCTCCATCCCGGATCGGCCACCGATCGTCTCTTCATAGCCGCCGCCCAGGACGATCGTCAGGCTCGGGGCGGTATGGAAATGCGGTAGGATATGGCTACCGGCGTCATAGGTCCGGTAGGCGAAGTTTGTCGTGGAGCCTGACCGTTCTTCCATCCCGCCAGCCATACAGGTTTTGGCGGCTAAATGACATTACGGTGTTCCCATTGGGAACGGCCTGCGAGACGGCGCAGGCATTCCCATTGCGATCGAGTTTCGGGAAAGCGCTTCTTCTAAGCGACACGCCATGATGCAGGCGCATCCCGACGATCCCCGTCAAAGAGCGTGCCGCCGTGTGGAGCTAGTTCGGCTTCCGCAAGAGCAATCACGGGACCAGCATCGCCCTTTGTGAACAGCGCTCGAAAAGCACCGTCGAACCGGCTCGCAAGATCGGCATCGATACTCGTCAGCAGGCGTGGAGCCCATTTGCCCGTCCCGTTCCAACGGCGACGGCCACGCAGGGCGAGTTCCACGAGCTTGGGATGGAGCATGGCTCCTATCGCCAACAGTTCCTGCGCCGTTCGATCGCCGCGAAGATCGTCCACCGCGTCCGTGATCTCATATCGTAGCCCGTTCAACGTTGCGGCTGAAAACGGCAGCGGTCCGCTCCTTAACCGAGCCGCTACTTCAGCGCGCAGAGCTTCAGCCCGCTCCTGACCAGGACCGACTATCTTACCTTCTACAATCATATTGAGGATGCTGGGGCGGCCCCGCGCCACGTCCTCGCTGACGAACCATGCCAGCGTTTCGGGGTCGTGAACAAACGCCTCGATCGGCACGCCATCGACGGTGAAGGACTCCCGCCGCGCGGCGTCGAGGCGATCGAACACGACAACCAAGTCTATGTCGGACAGGTACGTGCCTTCCCCGCGCATGATTGACCCTGCCGCATAGGCAAAGGCCGCGCCATCGTAGCGGGTATGGAACACGGCTTCGGCGATCGTCAGCGCCTCCGCCGGCGTGGGGCCGGTTCGTTTCACCATGAGGCAGCTTACTTTCTTAGCTGCAACATGGGCAACGCCGCATCTGCCGCTCAGCAGCTCCCGACCGGGAACGGCGATTCAGACGGCCGCCGCATTCCCATCAGGATCGATTCCGAGAACGCTCGCGCAGTCTCACTGGCCGTTCCCCATCGAGACGGTTGAACGGGTCGGCGCTGAGCTAGGCGTATCGCCCGAAATAGAGCATTGCGATGCCGTAACTATCCGTGCAGGCATGCGCCAGCATCAGCGCCCATAGATTGCGCCCATTTCGTAAGTACGCTGCCGCATACAAGGCGCCGACGATGCCGGTAGTGATGATTCCGACGGAGCCCTGCGGCCCGTGGGCGGCCCCAAAGACCAAGGCACTGATCGCCACCACCAATGGGCTACGCCAGGCTCTTTCGCCCAGGAGCTCTGTCAGCTGCCTCACCAGGAAACCGCGAAATACGATCTCTTCACCGATAGCGGCGCTGGTGAGCGCAAAAATCAGCAGGCGCGTCGCCGCATCGGCGTTGCCCGCCAGCGCGCCATACGCGCTGTAGTCGATCGGGGTACCTAGCAACTGCGCAATGGCCGGCTGCACGAATTCACCGATAAGGATGCTGCTGATCGCCAGCAACACTGCCCAGCCTGCTGTATCCCGCCAGCGACGGCGCCGCAGGCCGAGCGCGGCCAAGCCTCCCGTCTCAGCATAGATCAGTCCGGCTGCTGCCGCTGCCAACACGAGGATGCGGTATGGAATGCTGACAGGAGCAAAGATCGCAACTAGCAAAGCCACCAGGATAAGGACGCGGGCAGGCCGGGAGGCGAGATTAAACACGATTGCAAACTCTGATATCATGAGCCGGTTGAACAGGGCGTCAGTTGATAGCGGCTGGCTGGCCGCTCGTATATGAGAAGGCGATGAGCGCCGAGACCGTGACGTTGCGGTTGGCCCGCGAAGCTTTCGTGCCAATGCCGGAACACCCAATTGCAGACATCGTCCGATGATACGGTCGAGACACTGCGTCAGGCCGGAGCGACGACCTTGGCGATCGACATCGGCAACGACAGCGGCGGTGATGATAGCGGGGACTGGACGCCCCGCCTTCCTGACCGACCGCCGCGTGCGATCCGCGCTCCTGATGATGGCCGACGCACCGATCGCCGCGCGCTATTTCGCGGAAGAGATTGGCGACATCGATGAAGCGCTCGCAGCCACCCGGTCGCGTGATGCCAAGACCGCGCTGGCCGGTGCGCGTGCCTTTTTCTCGCGGCAGACCGCCGCGATCGGTTGGCAGCGCTGCGACCTGTCATGGGTCTGGCGGGAGCAGCGGGTCTGGTCGCCGTCGAACTGCAACCGACTGTTGCCCGCCGGCTATGCCGGGGGCTATTCCGCCGGTTTGCCCCGCAACGCCTATAGCGACCCCAACCCAGCGGCCGCGCTGTCCTCGGCCTCGACCGTTCGGCAATTCTACGGCAGTTGGACAGGCCCAGCCTATATCATCGTCGACAAGCGGTCCTATTCGTCCGCCGAGATGTTCGCGGCCGTGATGCAGGACAATCGGATCGGCAAGCTTGTCGGCGACCGGACGGGCGGTGACGGGTGCGGCTTCATGACGGAGGACGCCCCGATCGTCCTCCACCACTCGCGTCTACGCTTCCGCGTGCCGAACTGCATGAGGCTAAGGGCGGACGGCACGAACGAGGAGGCGGGCGTCATGCCCGACCTGCCTGTACTGCCGACCGAGGGTGAAAGTGACCGGGCACGCGGCGAGCGAGCCTTGCGAACCATCGCCAGCGATGCCGTCCTCGCTTCTCAAAAACCCAGCTAGCCATGAATTTGAGAACGCCGCGCGATTCCCGATCGACCATCCCAACAAGACGGCTTCCCGCCTCGCTGGCCGTTTCATTGCAAGACGGTCGCGGCGCCGTCTTGGTCGCTTTGCGATGCCGACGCTCCATGCTCCGCGACGGTGCCGCAATGTCGATTGAAAGCCGGAAAGGAAAAGCTTGCTGCAGGTCCGTCGCGCGCTCGCTTACCTTCAAGCGACCCGCAAGGAACCGATCCATGGCCGACCGCACAAACCAGCGCATCCTCCTCGCCTCACGTCCAGACGGAGAGCCGCAGGCACGGAATTTCGAGGTCAGCACGGCCAGCGTCCCCGAGCCGGGACACGGACAGCTACTCCTGCAAATCCTTTATCTGTCGCTCGATCCATATATGCGGGGACGGATGAGCGCCGCCAAGTCCTACGCCGCCCCCGTTGAGATCGGCGAGGTCATGGAGGGCGGAACCGTCGCGCGCGTCATCGCCTCTCGCCATCCTGATTACACCGAGGGGGATATCGTCTTGTCGCATTCCGGTTGGCAAAGCTTTGCGCTCTCCGATGGCGTCGGCCTGCGCAAGCTCGACCCTAAAGCCGCGCCCATCACCACGGCGCTCGGCGTCCTTGGGATGCCAGGCTTCACGGCGTATGCCGGTCTTCTCAATATCGGCCGTCCGCAAATCGGTGAGACGGTCGTCGTCGCGGCTGCAAGTGGGGCCGTCGGGTCTGCCGTCGGGCAGATCGCCCGTATCAAGGGTGCGCGGGCGGTGGGGATCGCCGGTGGTCCCGAGAAATGCGCGTTCGTCCGTGACGAACTCGGCTTCGATGCTGCGATCGATCACCGCGCTCCGGACTTTGCCGAACAACTGGCCGCTGCCTGCTCGAACGGCATCGACGTCTATTTCGAGAATGTAGGCGGGGCGGTCTGGGATGCGGTCTTCCCGCTGCTTAATTCGTTCGCCAGAGTGCCGGTGTGCGGCCTGATCGCCCATTACAATGATCGCCCCGGTGCCGCTGGTCCCCGTGACCGACTGCCGACGCTGATGCGGGATGTTTTGAGCAAGAGCCTGACGATCCGCGGCTTCATTCAGCGCGAGTTCGCTGATCAACGGCCTGGTTTCTATCGACAAGCAGCGGAATGGATTGCCGACGGGCGTCTTCGCTACCGCGAAGACGTGGTGGACGGGCTGGAAAACGCGCCCTCGGCCTTTATCGACCTGCTGCGGGGGCGAAATTTCGGTAAGTTGATCGTTCGTATTTCCGCCGATCAATAGTCTCTCAAAACAGCATCCCAATGGGAATGTCCCAGCCGTCTTGCCCAACCTTCCCGATCGAGAATAGCCTCGGCTGTCTACTGCCGCCGTGCTACTCGGAAGCATGGATCAAGATGAAACGATGATGGGGATGGCATTAGATGAAGCCCGCTCAGCCTTGGCTGAGGGCTATCTGCCTGTTGGCGCTGTCCTAGCATCAGATGGGACGCTCCTCGGGCGTGGACGTAAAGGGATGGAATCGAACCACCTCGATCACGCTGAAATGGTTGTTTTTCGTCAGGTATTCTCTGGCGACTACCGCTACACGCGCGCTGACCCGATCAGTCTCTACACGACGCTTGAGCCCTGCATCATGTGTTGGGGGACTTTACGGCATCTACCTATCCGGCGCTTGGTTTACGCTATGTCCGATCCCTATGGCGGATGCGCTGCGGCTGAGGTGACACCAACACCGCCACGCCATTTATCCCGACCGCTGGAAGTCATTGCCGGGGTCCGGCAGCGGGAGGCGCGTGAGCTGTTTCGACGCTTTCTCGATACGACTACAGAGAGTTTTTGGATAAATGGCGGCGCGTCGGAGTTTGTTGCTCAGGTACGGTGCGACTGACCAAGAAGATCACACCCTCTGCCATTTCACCATCGATTCTGAGAACGCCCGCACGTCTCGCTGGCCGTTCCTAATGGGAAAGCCGCTGCCGCCTCGCTGGCCTTTTTCAATCGCGACAAACTTGCGAACTGTCTCCGTATCCTTTTCCGTATTAGCTCCGACCGTGCGCAATCTCAGCCGTGGGTGACCTGCTGTATCAAGCTGCGTGGATTAGGGTGTCTCGCAATTCGATGACGGCCATATCCGGTGTGGTCAGTACCGGCTTTGAGGTACGCTTTCGGATCTCCGGGGCTGACCTGGCAATACTGAACTGCGCCAACGCCACCACGTCAACATCGATCGCGGCCACAGCTTCGGCGACAAGGCGATCATGCTCGGTATAGTCACCAGCAAGGTGAGCCGCTTGCGCACCTTCCACAAACACCGGGACGATCTCGACGCCATCCGGAAACTCTGCCGGCATGGACGCAAGCGTCGGTGCAAACCAGGCCACCAGCGCTACCCGACCTCCTATGCGAGCTGCTTGAGCGATCATGGCATCGTTGGGCTTGCGTACCGGTATCGGCGCCACCTCTGCCCGCACCGCATCAATACAGGGCCCGAACGCGGAGCATGTGAACAGGATCGCATCGGGTCGATCGGCCGCCGCATATCGGCCCAGTGCGAGGAACCGCTCGGTCATACGATCATCAAGCAACCCCGTCCGCGACAGTTCGGCGGACAGGCCATCATCCAGCAAGGACCGCAACTCGGCCCGCGGCCAGAGGCGGGCGAACGCATCTTCGATCGGGGGTGGAGACGATCGTAGAGCATGGATCAAAGTGATTCGCATGACGGCGGTATGATCCACGTGTTTCCAGACGGCAACCGTGAGTAATGTGCCAAAAAACTGTGCACCGCCCTCGCAGGCAAACTCGCTTTCTAACTCTGAAATCTATGTAAAGCAAAGGCTTAAAATGGAATCGCAGCCTGCCCGCCAAACTGTCACGATGCCCAAAAATGAAGCATATGGCTCATTTCTAGGTATAGTGATTCATGTGTTGCGTTTCCGTGAAAAGCGCGACAGTCTGGTTGCGAAGAAGGTCAGGAAAGCATTCCGCCCTTCGCCTATCGGGGGAACTGGTTCATGGCATATCGTTCGACGCTGCTCGCCTCGGCTTGTTTGCTTTCGCTGTCTGCGATGCCTGCAACCGCTCAGATTGCACCCGTGGGTGTAGCCCCGGACGAGGTCGCTGAAACCGAAGCCGCCAAGCCGCCCGCGCTCGGCGACATCGTTGTCACCGGATCGCGCGTTGGTCGCAGCCGCCTCGAGACCCTGGCGCCGGTTGACGTCATCGGCGCGTCCACGTTGACACGTCAGGGCACGCCGGAACTCGGCGCTGCGCTGGCCAATGTCGCACCTTCCATCACATTTCCGAGACCTGCGATTACCGACGGAACGGACAGCGTTCGTCCCGCGACGCTTCGTGGTCTTGCACCCGATCAGACGCTGGTGCTCTTGAATGGGGTGCGACAGCATTCCTCGGCGCTGGTCAACGTCAACGGTTCGATCGGCCGAGGATCCTCGGCCGTCGACCTCAACACCATTCCGGTCATTGCCCTTGATACCGTCGAGGTGCTTCGGGATGGCGCCTCGGCGCAATATGGCTCGGACGCCATTGCGGGCGTCGTCAACCTGCGGCTGCGCGAAGCGCGATCAGGGGGCGGTATCACCTCCAGCATTGGCGTCTATTCGACCGACGTGAAGACCGCGCGCATCCCGAACGGCTATCACCGCAATGACGGCGCCAACTATAGCGTAGCGGGGTGGCAGGGCTTCGGCATCGGGGCGGAGGGCTTCGTCACGGTTTCGGCCGAGTACATCAAGCGCGAGCCGACCAGTCGCGGCGATCTGGATCCGCGGGTGACCACGCCGCGCATCACGTCGCGCTTTGGAGACCCGGAAGTCGAGAGCGAGGCTGTCGTCATCAATGCCGGCATTCCGCTGACGTCCGATCTCGATCTCTATGGGCTCGGCGCATACCAGCATCGCTATTCGGAGTCCGCCGGCTTTCCGCGGCTCGAGAACAACATCAACAACACGAACATCGCGACTGGCCGACCGATCGTCCCGGGCGGGTTTCTGCCACTCATCGGCACGACAATCGACGATTTCACCGTGGGCGGCGGCATCAAGGGTGACGTGTCCGGGTTCAACGTCAACGCCAACGTGACCTATGGCAAGAACCGTCTCCACTTCTCGACGCTCAACTCCCTCAACGGCTCGCTCGGGGCCTCATCTCCCCGCAACTTCGATTCCGGAGCCTTGTCTTACGATCAGCTCACTGCAGGGCTGGATGTGGTCAGGCCGATCGAGATCGGGCTCGACAAGCCGCTCGCGCTGGCGTTCGGCGCGCAATTCCGCCGCGAAGGCTATGCGATCGAGGCCGGTGAACTGAACTCATATGTGTATGGCCCTGATCGTGGCGGCGGTCGCGCCGCCGGCGCGCAGCTTTTCCCGGGTTTCCGTCCAAGCAATGAAGTCGACCGGCATCGTAACAGCTACAGCCTGTATGCCGATCTCGATGCACCGCTGTTCACCGGCTTCGATATCGATGTCGCCGGACGGTACGAGCATTATGCCGATTTCGGATCGACCGCGACCGGCAAGGTCGCGGCACGCTATGACTTCGCTCCCGCATTCGCGATCCGCGGCGCCGTTTCGACCGGCTTCCGCGCGCCGAGCCTGCAGCAACAATTCTTCACGTCGACCGCGATCAACTTCCTCGTCATCAACGGAGTCAGCACACCGGTTGACGTGGTGACCTTCCCCGTGGCTGATCCGGTTGCGCGAGCGCTGGGCTCGCAGCCTCTGAAGCCCGAAAAGTCGACCAACCTGTCGGCGGGCTTCGTCTTCCACACCGGCGGCTTCGAACTGACCGTCGATGCCTATCACATCAAGATCAGGGACCGCATCGTCCTGTCCGAAAACATCCTTGGTTCGGCGCCGGGCACGCCGGGGGCGTCTGCGACCGCGGTCGCGATCTACAACCTCCTCAACTCGACCGGATCGACCCAGACCTATGGCGGGGGGCGTTTCTTCATTAACGGCGTCGACACCACGACCAAGGGTGTGGACATCGTCGCGCGCTATCGGTTTGATACCAATGGCTTGGGGCGCTTCGATCTCAACGCCGCGATCAACCTTAACGACACCAAGATCGACAAGCTGCCAACAACCAACCAGCTGTCGTCGCTGCCGGTCCCGCCGGCGCTCTTCGCCCGGGTCAACCAGTTGACATTCGAGAAGGGAACGCCCCGGCAGAAATATGTCCTTGGCACCGATTGGTCGAACGCCGGGCCGTTCTCCGCGACCGCCCGGTTGAATATCTATGGCTCGGTGTTGGTACCGCAGACGTCCGCGGCGCTCGACTATGAGACGGGAACGCATGCGCTGCTCGATCTGGAAGGCCGCTTCAAGGCGGGCGACCATTTCACTTTCGCGCTCGGTGCCCAGAACCTGCTCGATGCCTATCCCGATCAGACACCGGCCGCCGTGAACTCCACCGGGGCCATCGCCTATTCCAGCTATTCGCCCTTCGGCTTCAATGGCCGGTATGTCTACGCCCGGGTCGGGATCACATGGTGATCCCCGCCCTGGGGCAGGGCGCGTTGCATGCGCGGTAACGATCGCTCGGCGAGTATACCGTCGCGCGCTTCCGCCCTTCGTCGTTGAATCAAATGGATCATTTACCAACCCTAGGATACAGGCCCGATTCAGAGCTTAGGCAGAGGATCGGACCGGTGATGAATAACCCTTTGCAGGATCGTATCATCGAGGCGTTCGATGGCATGTCGGGCCAGCTTCAAGTGGCGGCCCGGTTCATGCTCGACCGCCCCCGCGAGGTCGCGTTGCTGTCGATGCGGGAAATGGCCCGGCAGGCCGATGTGAAACCAGCGACCATGACGCGGCTTGCCAAATATCTGGGCTTCGACGGATACGACGCCTTTCGCGACGTCTATGCTGCGGCCATGCGCGACGGCGGGCTGGGATTCTCTCGCCGCGCCGACGAACAGGTCGAGAAGCAGAAACTCGATGGCGACCAGGCTCTCGCAGCGCAAATGGCGGTCAGCACCGCGGCCCAGCTGAAAAACCTGACCGGTATAGCAACCCTTGACCAGTTCACCGCTGCAGCCGCTACGCTATCGGACGCAAGGCGGATCTATTGCCTGGGCATGCGGTCGTCCTTCCCTGTCGCTTGGCATTTCCACTATATTCTGTCGCTGGTGCAGGACGATGTGCATCTGCTGGATGGCAGCGGTGCCACTGGCATCGACATGCTCCGGTACATGTCCGCAGACGACGTGCTCCTGGCGGTCAGCGTGCAGCCCTACACCCGCGCCAGCGTCGAGATCGTCGATCATGCCGTGGCGCGGGGCCTGAAGGTCATCGCCATCACCGATAGCCCGGTCGCGCCCGTTGCAGAGGCCGCCTGTCAACTGATCCGCATCGAGACCGCAAGTCCGTCCTTTCTACACACGATGACGCCGGCATTGGCAGCAGCAGAGATTCTCGCCGCGCTGGTGACGGGACGGGGTGGCGAGAAAGCCCTCGCAGCCCTGCGACGAACCGAAGGACAGCTTGCTGCCTTCGACACCCATCTCGACAACAAAAGGCGCCGCAAGTCGCTATGACCCATCTTCTTCACCGTTCCATCAAGGCCGGCTATCCCGTCGCTATCGGGGGGCGCGGGGTCGAACTGTTCGACGCCGATGGACGACGCTACATCGACGCCTCGGGCGGGGCGGCGGTATCGTGTCTGGGCCACGGACATCCCGCCGTCCTCGACGCGCTTCGCGCGCAACTCGATGCGATCCCCTATGCACATACGGGCTTCTTCACCACCGAGATTGCCGAGCGCCTCGCCGACCGCCTCGTCGCCGATGCGCCCGGCGATCTGAACCACGTCTATCTAGTCAGTGGCGGCTCCGAGGCGGTCGAGGCGGCGCTGAAGATGGCGCGCCAGTATTTCGTCGAGAAAGGCGAGCCGCAGCGCCGCCACATCATCGCCCGGCGGCAAAGCTACCATGGCAACACCCTGGGCGCCTTGGCTACTGGCGGCAACGAGTGGCGTCGCGCGCAATTTTCCCCGCTGCTGATCGAGACGCATCACATCGATCCCTGTTACGCCTATCGCTACCAACGGCCCGGCGAGAGCGACGGTGACTATGCGGCGCGAGCGGCACAGGCGCTCGAGGACGAAATCCTGCGCCTGGGCGGCGACACGGTGATCGCCTTCGTCGCCGAGCCCGTGGTCGGCGCGACCAGCGGCGCGGTTCCACCGGTCGCGGATTATCTGCGGCGCATTCGGGAGATCTGCGACCGCTATGGCGTCCTCCTCATCTTTGACGAGGTCATGTGCGGCATGGGCCGGACCGGCACCCTTCACGCCTGCGAACAGGACGGCGTTGCACCCGACCTTCTGACGATCGCGAAGGGGCTGGGAGGCGGGTATCAGCCCATCGGCGCAGTTTTGCTGGGCAGGCATGTCTTCGAGGCGTTCGAGAATGGCTCGGGCTTCTTCCAGCATGGGCATACCTACATGGGCCACCCTATGGCTGCGGCAGCGGCGCTAGCCGTTCAGGAAACGATCGCTCGCGACACCCTTCTCGCAAACGTCCAGGCGATGGGCGACCGCTTGCAGCAAGGTCTGGAGACGCGCTTCGGCCAGCATCCGCACGTCGGAGACATCCGGGGGCGTGGCCTGTTCCGCGCCGTCGAGCTGGTCGCCGACCGCGATACCAAGGCGCCCTTCGAACCGGCCCGGAAGATCAACGTCCGCATCAAGGCCGAAGCGATGGCACGGGGGCTAATGGTCTATCCGATGGGGGGCACGATCGATGGTCTGAACGGCGACCATGTTCTGCTCGCTCCGCCCTTCATCATCAACGAAGCACAGATCGACATGGTGGTCGAACAACTGGGTGCCGCCGTCACCGCCGCGCTCGCTTCCTGACCTCTCCACCGGCAGCGACGTTTCCGTCGCCGATCCCCCTTGCGATGGGACTACACGCATGAATCGTCGATTTGCGAGCTTCGTCATCGCGGCCATGATCCTAGGCATCGCTGTCGGATGGATGTGCAACCTGGGCTTGGCTCCTGGCGACGCAGCGCGCACCGCGGCCGGTTTTTCGATGGTCACCGAGCTGTTCCTGCGGCTGATCAAGATGATCATCGCGCCACTGGTCTTTACCACCCTGGTCGCAGGCGTCGGCCATATGGAGGATGCAGCAGCGGTTGGCCGCATCGGTGCCAAGACGATGGGCTGGTTTCTGGGGGCGTCCATCCTGTCGCTGCTGCTGGGGCTGGCGATGGTCGAGTTGCTTCGGCCGGGAGCCGGTCTGACGTTGCATGCGGCCAACCCGATCGGCGCTCCGCCCCTGCCCAGCACTGACAGTTTCTCGCTCCACACGTTCATCACGCACCTCGTGCCGACGTCGATCTTCGACGCCATGGCCCGCAATGAGATCCTGCAGATCGTGATCTTCGCGATCTTCGTCGGCACGGCGGTGTCCATGCTCGATCAGAAAGCGCCGCAGGTCATGCAGTTGGTTGAGCAAGCGGCCTCGATCATGCTCAAGGTCACCGACATCGTCATGAAGTTCGCGCCGTTCGCGATATTCGCGTCGCTTGCATCGACCGTGACCCTCCAAGGTCTGCCCATCCTGCTCACCTATGCCAAATTTGTCGGTGGCTTCTATCTGTCGCTGGCGTTGCTCTGGGTGATCCTCTTTGGATTGGCCTTGCTCGTCCTTGGCCGGGCGGCAATCCGCCTCTTCGCCGCGATCCGCGAGCCCGCGCTCATTTCCTTCTCCTGCGCGAGCTCGGAGGCGGCCTATCCCAAGCTGCTGGCGGCGCTGCCTACGGTTGGCGTACCGCCCCGCATCGCGAGTTTCGTGCTGCCTTTGGGCTACTCGTTCAATCTCGACGGCTCGATGATGTACTGCACCTTTGCGACCACGTTCATCCTTCAGACCAACGGCGTGTCTTTGACGGTTGGGCAACAGGTCGGGATGCTGTTTCTCCTGCTCATCACATCGAAGGGTATCGCTGCGGTGCCTAGGGCATCATTGATCGTCATCATGGCGACCCTGACCTACCTGGGTTTGCCGGAGGGGTGGATTGCTCTGGTCCTGGCGGTCGATCACCTGTTGGACATGGGACGATCGGGCACGAACATCATCGGGAACTCCGTGGCAGCTGCCGTCGTATCGAAATGGGAAGGCGCTTTTGCTAGCCACGTCGCTGTGAGCGCTCAGCCCTTCAACGAAAAAGCGAAAGCGAGCTTGAGCGTCTAAGCGCCATCCAGTTGACCTTTGCCCCGCACATTTCTCGCTCTACGGGATAATGAGAAGATCGAACCCTTCCCATTTGCCCATCCCAATGGGAACGGCCCGGGCGTCTCGTCGGTCGTTCGCAATTGGTAAGGCGTGGGTAGCTACTACAGCCATCGGCCGCCATCGAATACGGCAACATGATTGAAGCCTTCCGCTGCCGTCGGTTCCTCAAACTGCTGTGCGACGGCGACGATCGCGGGGGTTGGTACTACCTTGTCGGGGGTTCGGGCCGCGTTTCGTTCGATCGCCACATCAAGCGGCGTGTCGATCCACACCGCTTCGACAGATGCTCCTAGCCGTTGGGCGATGCTAATGATCTTCGCCCTGTGGCGGACCCTGATCTGGCCCCCGTTTCACCGGACGGATTTAAGCGGTTGCAGAAACCGTTGCGCGATGCTCGCGCGGTGAACGCATCTTGAGCCCTGAATGGGGGTGGTTGTCGTTGTAGTCCTCGATCCACCCGGCCAGCGATGTCAACGCGGAGGATGCATCGGGCAGCGGCGAGACGCGGACGTAATCGCGTTTGAGGGTGTGCACGAAGGCTTCGGAGATGCCGTTGGATTGCGGGCTGCGGACAGGCGTGAAGCAGGGTTTGAGCCCAAGCTGCCTGGCAAAGGTGCGTGTTTCGCGGGCGGTATAGGCCGAGCCGTTATCGGACAGCATCTCGACCGGCGTGGTCGTGCGTACAGCGCCGAAGCGGGTTTCGACAGCTTCCAACATGATATCGCGCACGTCCGAGCCGCTGATGCCGGCATTACTGACCGCGCGCCAGGCGATGATCTCGCGGTCGTGGGCGTCGATGATGAAGGCGCCGCGCACGACCTCGTCGTTCCAGCAGGTGAACTCGAACCCGTCCGAGCACCAGCGCACGTTGGAGCGGATCGTCACCACAACGCCGTCATGGCCATAGTCGGTCCGCTCGGTGTAGCGCCGCGCCAACAGCAGTCGGTCCGCCGCCATGATGCGATAGACACGCTTGTGATTGACCGGCGCCAGTCCTTCGGCACGCTGCTGCCGATTGAGGACCGCCGCGATGCGGCGGTAGCCGTATGTTGGCCGCTGCGCGGCGATTTGGCGGATGCGAGGCAGCAGAGCCGCATCCTGGGCCTTGGCGTACGGCCCGCGCGTCTTGCTGCTGCCGGCCAGGCGGTCGTACACCGTCGAGCGCCCGACCCCGAGCGTGCTGGCGACGATGCTCACCGGATAGTCTCCGGCAGCGGCGAGTGCATGAGCAAGCTCGCTTTTTTTGGGCGTGAGCGCTCCAGCGCCTCCTTCAGGATCTCGACCTCCAGCGTCTTGCGGCCGAGCTGGCGCTCCAGTTCGCGGATGCGGGTCTCCATCTCGCGTACCTGGCGGTTGCTGGTCACGTCGTCGTCACCGGCGACCGCGACGCTCCCGCCTTCCAGCATCAGCCGTCGCCAGCGGTACAGCAGGTTCGGGGCCACGCCGTTGCGGCGCGCCACCACCGAGATGCTCTCGCGACCATCGAGCGTCTCCTCGACGATCCTCAGCTTCTCAGGCGTGCTCCAGTGACGGCGACGACCGCCGTCGGTGATGATTTCGGACACGGACATAAGCCTATGCTCAGGGGATAGCCCCAAGCCTCCTTCCTAGGCTTAAATCCGTCCGGTCGAAACAGGGGCCAGCTCAGACCCCGGGCAGCGCGGCGTCGAAGTAGATCGTGAACGGCGATGCTGGCTGCGAGGCGATCCATGTCGATTTGCCGGCTCCTTGTATTCCGCAGACCACCACCACTCGCATCGATGCCGGCGCGAGTTCCAGCGTGCGTTCCAAAGCTGCATAAGACAGCCGCCATGCTTCCTCGTTACGTTCGACCGTCCAAACCCTACCCTCTGGGGTTTCTAGGAAATCATCCGGGTTGATCGTTGTCGGGACGGTCATAGGATCAGCATAGCGTCACGCCAGCCAATTCCCATTATTCGATCACAATGGGAATGCCCTGGCTGTCTCGATCGCCGTTCGATTGTGGGGGACGGCCAGCTGGTGATAGGGAACAGCCATGATTACGATCCGCGCTGCCGCTCCCGATGATGCGGAAGCACTTACCAACCTGATGCATGGTTCGGCCTCTTATAGCGGTAAGTACGCAAGCATCCTCGACGGGTATGCGGTCACGCCCTCGCAGATCGAGCGAGATGTTTTCTATATCGCTGAGCGTGACGACACCTTGTGCGGATTTTACAGTCTAACCCTCGATGGTGAACCCGAACTGGACCTGATGTTCGTAGCAGATGGCATTCAGGGTAGTGGTTTAGGATCTAGGCTGTTCCGGCACATGATGGCGGAAGCGAGGCGGCGGGGTATCGTCTCGATCAAGATCGTTTCCCATCCGCCCTCAGTTGGCTTTTATGAGGCGATGGGTGCGGTCGTCGTCGGTACGAAACCACCGACAATCAAGGCAACGTGGAGCCGTCCGATCCTGTCGCTGGCGATCTAGCCACCTTCTCAATATTCGATCCTAACGGGAAAGCCCCGGTCATCTCGCGGGCCGTTCCTAAGCGGAAAAAGATGAAGAGGGGGGCGCAGATGCCCCCCTCTTCCGTTGGTCAGGCGGTGATAGCCGGGCGATCGTAGTTCTTGGCATAGGCGTTTTCCACGCCGGTCAGGATTTCCACAATATCGAAATAGCGATCCCAGAAGGCCGTTTCGCGCAGGTCTTCCACCAACAACTGGTAGGAATGATGGTCCGCCGCGTCCCACATCCAAATGTCGGTGACGCGGGCAGAATAGAACTCCACGTCAAAAAAGCGCAGCGAGACGCTAGCCGCGTGCTTTTTGAGGATCGGAGTGAAATGCTCTGCCAGAAGCTCGAAGCGGCGATCGACGGGGAATCCAAGCCATTCAGGTGAAGTCTTGACCAGCATGAAGACGGTGACGGTCGGTTCAAAGGGTAATTGCGGAGTGGTCATTCTGTGTCCTTGCATCATCATGTGCAGGACGTAGAATGCGAGCGTAACCTCATATTTGGCTACTCGCATTCGACTTATGGAAGAAACGACGACCTCGCAGCGCCCCCGCCCCCGCAAAATGCCACGCCAAGGCCGTTCCGCCGAGACGGTGCGGGCGATCATCGAGGCTACGGCTCGCATTCTGGAACAAGGTGGGCTCAGCGCGTTCACAACCAATGCGGTCGCCGAGAAGGCCGGCGTCAGCATCGGCTCGCTCTATCAGTATTTTCCCGGCAAGGAGGCGCTGATCGGGGCCTTGATCGTGCGCGAGACATCGCTGCTGATCGCCGAGTGCGACGCGATAGTTGCTGGTGCGAACGGTCGACAGGCATTGCAAGGTGTGATCGCGTCTGCCGTGGACCATCAACTGCGCCGACCGGCCTTGGCAAGGCTCTTGGATCTGGAAGAGGCTCGCCTACCTTTCGATGAAGATACCCAGCGGGTAACACGGCGGCTGCACTCGATCTTGTTGTCCATCCTGGCGCGCACCGATCTCCCGCAGCAGCGCGATCCCGATGTAGCCGCACAAGACGTGTTGGCTATCATCAAGGGTATGGTGGACGCTGCCGGAGAACGCGGCGAACGGGATCGGGACGCTCTTGGCTCGCGCGTGGGCAGGGCCGTCTACGGTTATCTGGACAATGCCGCCTGATGATTTGGCGATCCTGTCTGAAACAGCGCTCGTGACCGCTTTCCTAAAATACCATCCAAACCGTCCGAAAACGCGGTCGTGGATTCCATGCGCGGCGGGAGCGGTGTAATCTGCGGGCATGGCATATATCGAAGGTCATGCCCGGGATCAGGCGCTGCTTCTGCCGGCATCGGTCGAGGACTATGTGGCGGCAGACAACCCGGTGCGGTTCATCGACGCATTCGTCCACGACCTTGATCTGGGCGCTGCCGGTTTCCAGAGGACACAGCCGAAGGCGACGGGGCGGCCTGGTTACGATCCGGCCGACATGCTCAAGCTATACCTGTACGGCTACCTCAACCGGGTACGGTCGAGCCGGCGCCTGGCAGCGGAAGCGGCCCGCAATCTCGAACTGATCTGGTTGTTGCGTGGGGTGCGGCCGGACTTCCGGACCATCGCTGAGTTCCGGCGCGACAACCGGGCCGCGTTCAAGACGGTGTTCCGGGCGTTCGTCCTGCTGTGCAGCAAGCTCGACCTGTTCGGGCGCGAGTTGCTGGCGGTGGACGGCACGCGGCTGAAGGCGGTGAACGGTCGGGCGCGCAACTTCAGCCGCGAGCGACTGGCGACGTATCTTGCCGCGACCGATGCGCGACTGGAACGCTATCTGGCGGAGCTGGACCAGATCGACCGCGGCGAGGATGGTGCTGGCACCGGCCGCGGCGAAGCGCTGGCGACGAAGATCGCCAAGCTGCGCGAACAGCGTCAGGTCAGCGCGGCGCTGCTGGGCCAGCTGGAGGAAAGCGGCGAAGGGCAAATCTCGCTCACCGATCCTGACGCCCGCCTGATGGTCGCGCATTCGAAGGTCACGGTTGGCTACAACGCGCAGGTGGCGGTCGACGCCAAACACAGCCTGATCGTCGAGCAGCATGTCACCAACGCCTGTAACGACATGGGCCTGCTGGCATCCACCACCGGAGCGGCGATGGAGGCGCTCGGGGTCGAGCGGATCGATGTGGTCGCCGACATGGGGTATCATTCGGGCGACGATATTGTCGCGTGCGAGGCGGCCGGCATCACACCGTACATTCCCCGCCCGCACCGCGGCACTGCCGTCGGCAACGGCCTCTTCCCCAAGGAGCGGTTCCGCTACGATCTCGAGGCCGACGTCTATCACTGCCCCGGCGGACAGGTGCTGGACACCCGCTACGCCTCGGTGACCCGCGGCCATCTGTCGGTCCAGTATTCCAGCCCTGCCGCCTGTACCGGTTGTCAGATCAAGGCGCGTTGCACGACCGGGCGCTGGCGACGCATCAATCGCGGCGAGCACGAAGCGGTCATCGAGCGCATGACGGCACGCCTGGCCAAGCGCCCCGGCATCCTCACCATCCGCAAATCCACGGTCGAGCACCCGTTCGGCTCGATCAAGCAGTGGATGAACCAGGGCGCGTTCCTGATGCGCGGGCTGGACAAGGTCCGCGCCGAGTTCAGTCTGACGGCGCTCGCCTACAATCTTAGGCGGGCCATCACCCTCATCGGCGTGCCGGGGCTCATCCGGGCGGTGCAAGCCTGAACCACATCACCGAACATGCCCTCGTCACGTCCTGGACGGCAGGTAAGGCGCGTATCCCGGCCGCACGATGCACATAAAGGCAAATACTCGGTTCTTGCGCCAGTTCGCCAAGAGGAACCCCTGCAGCTCCCACCACCAGCGAGTTTTCGGACGGTCTGCATCCCAAACGGGAAGGTGCTTTGCGGAAGATGCCACACTGAGCGCATCACCTCCTGGGTCCGGGGCCAACATCGCCCTGTCTGCTGCAGCGGCCTTACACACGGACTTGCGCACCTGATCGACCCGCCACGTTATGAGAGGTCGGCAGCGCAGCGAAAGCCGATATGGGATGTCGGCACCGTGCCGATCTGACGGGCGGCAGGCCGATATCGTCGGCACCAGTTCGGGGCACATAAGTGCGATCCGCCCTTGATCACTCCGCCTTCCGCTTCATCCTGGCGCTCCGTTCCGCAGCAGCTCGGTTTAGCATCGAAAGGAGGTGCCTTGGTGGCAGTCCATTCCCACACGTTCCCGATCATGTCGAACAGGCCGAAACCATTGGGCTCGTGGGACGCCACCGGCGTGGTGAACGGCAGTTCCCGACCTTGTGTCCGGCTCGAAGGAAAGTCGCCTTCCCATATGGAGGCGGGGATTTGATCATCGATGGTCAGCGTGTCACCCCAGGCATAATCGCAGCCGTGAAGACCTCCGCAGGCGGCTGCCTCCCACTCGACTTCCGTGGCCAGCCTTTTGCCGGCCCATGCGGCATAGGCCTGTGCATCACTATGCCCGACATGCACGACGGGATGTTGCTCGATGGAACTCCAGCGGCTCGCATGTCCGTGGGGCGTCTGCCATGAAAGGCCATCGATGAACCGCCATGATGCCGTCCCGGCATCATGAAAGGCGAACAGCAGTGAGCCCGGACGTCCATCCTCGCCCCGTTCGGCCTCGGTGACATGGCCGGTCGCCTCCACAAAACGCGCGAACATCGCGTTCGTGACCGGGGTCGCGTCGATGCGAAAAGTGCTAACCGAAGCGGGCCGCGCGGGACGCTCCTCGGGGTAGAAACGGTCGGACCCCATCTCAAACGTGTGACCGGGAATGACGCGCATATCCTCCGTCACGCGGTCAAAGGCCCGACGGCGCGACGCGATTGGCGTTGCGGATGGTGGCCTGAATATCCATCGTCGGCGTCGAGGGCTTGTAGGTTCGATCCAGGACCAGTTCGAGATAGCGCCCGGCATAGTTGAGATACTGGTCGTCGCTGTGCGCGGCGCGGCCGATCGCCGCACGGGCGGGCCGCGCCTTGTCACCAATGAAGGTCAGCGCGTTCAACGCCTGCAGGCGAACCCGTGGATGGGGATGATGGTCGAGGAGATCGGTCAGTACCGCCACCGCGGCCGATCCGTCGGTGAGGTTGGCGACCGCCTCGGCAGCAACACCACCCGCACATGCGGCGAGGGATCGTCACGCATCGCTGACTCCAGCCGCGACAGATAATCCCGCGCGGCGTCACCCAAAATCAGGAAGCCGGTCGCAGCCCAATAGCGCAGCACATCGTCGTCATCGCCGAGTTGTTCGCTCAAATAGGCAAGGTTGGCGGGGTCACCGCGCGCCGCAGTCGCCGCAAGGGCCATCGCACGGCGGAGCGGATAGGCCCCCCGACGGCGGCTTTCGTCATACCCTTCGACGGGCGAACCCTCGGGGATGAAACCATTGTCGTTGACCGCCACCATATGCGCATCGAGCGCCCGGCGCATCTCGGCGATGCGCTGGGCGTGGGCGGGCATGTCGATGAGGTTGTGGACCTGATCCCTGTCGGCGTTCAGATCGAAGAATTGCTCGAACGGCTTTTTGCCCCAGAACGCCTCCTGAACCGGATCGAGGGTTCCGGCGAGATGCGCCGCCTCCCAATCCTGATACCCCTTGGCCAGCCATTCGAACGCACCGTGCTGTCCCCAGGGGCGATGCGGGGAATAGTTGCGGAGATAGCGGAACCGCCCGTCGGTAACGGTTCGCACCATGTCGTAGCGCTCATCCATGCGATTGCGCATCCCGAAGGCATAGCGTTTCGGCGACGCCATATGTGAGCCCAGAAACGCGGTGCCCTGCATATGCGGGGGGGGCTTGATGCCGGCGATCGACAGCACGGTGGGAGCCAGATCGATGAAGCTGACGGGTGCGCTGATCTGCGTGTTCGGAGCGGCGGGCGCGAGCCTTCGCCAGCGGGGCGGCACGCGCACGATCATCGCGCAGCGATGGCCTTCGTCATAGCAATAGCGCTTGCTGCGGGGCAGCACGCCGCCATTGTCCGAATAGTAGAAGACGATCGTATTGTCCGCGAGGCCCGAGGCGTCGAGTTCCGCGAGCTTTTGCGCGATTTCGCCGTCCATCTTTTCCATTAAATTGTAATAGGTTGCGAAATCCTGCCGTATCCCTGGGGTGTCCGGCAGGTAGGCCGGCAACCGTATGGCAGCAGGCTCCACACGCCCCTCCACCGGTTTGAATATACGGGATTCGTGCGTGGTTTCGTGATTGAAGACAGCAAAGAAGGGAGCGCCATCCGGCCGATTTCGCCAATGGGCGGATTTGCTCGACTCGTCCCAGATCACTGCGGGATCAAGGTCGGAATTATAGTCGGTCTTGGCGTTGTTGGTACAGTAATATCCGATCTCGCGCAGATATTGTGGCAGGCCACGTAGCAGGTTCGGTAATTTCGCCACCGCCCGCATGTTATGAGCTGGCCCTGCGCTTTCCGGATGAACGCCGGTGATGATCGCGAAGCGGGTCGGCGCGCAGACGGGCGCGTTGGTATAGACGTTGCGGTAGAGCAGACCTTCCTTCGCCAATGCGTCCAGCGTCGGCGTATGGGCGAGTGTATCGCCGTAGGCGCCGATGAACGGGTTATTGTCCTCGCTGACAAGCCACAGGATGTTGGGCCGTTCGGATGGGGTGGCAGCGGCGAGCGCATCGGTGGCGAGCCCAGTTGCGGTCAGCGCAGGACCGGCGGCCAGAACGTCGCGGCGGGATATCGTCGACATGGATCCGTTCCTCAATAAGCGATCGAGAAGGTCGCACCGACATAGCGGTCGGCGTCCTTCGGCAGGAAACCGGTCAAGTTGCCGGGATTGGCGGCATTGGTCAGTTGGCCGGCGCGACCGACGCTGGTCAGGAAATGACGGTCGCCGATATTGCGTACGAACAGGGTCGCGGAATAGCGCCCCGCGACCTGCCGTACGCCGATGCTGGCCTCGAAGGTGGCATAACCGCCCTGCGCCAGTTCAGGATCTTGCTCGAGGGAGAAGTTGACCCGTGTTTGCCCATTGGCCGACACCTGCCCGAACAGGGCGAGGTCCGAGTTGGGCAGATCGGTTTCATAGCGCGTCGTCAGCATGCCGCGCCAGGACGGCGCGTTCGGGATGCGTCCGCCACGCACGTTCAGCAGCGGCGTTCGACCGGCTGCCGTCCGGTAGCACTGATTGACCGGGAAGCCGGATTGAACCGGTGCCGCTCCTTGCTGAGGGAGGGGACAACTTACCCCATCGACGTCGAGATCCGTCGCCAGATAGGTAGCCCCGCCACTGATCGTCAGCCCGCGTGCCGGGCGTGCGATCCACTCCACCTCGACGCCTTTCGTAATCGCGCTCCCGGCGTTGGTGGGGATGGTAGAGACAATGCCGGTAACAGGATCGGTATAGGCCGCCTGCACCTGCAGATTGGCATAATCGGCATAGAATGCCGCAGTGTTCAGAGAGAGGGCGCGGTCGAACAGATCGAGCTTCACACCCGCCTCCCACGCCTTCACCGTTTCGGGCAAGACAGGGCGCTGGCTCGCGAAATTGGCGTTCACCTCGATGTCGTAGGCGGCCCCCTTATAGCCGCGTGTCCATGTGACATAGGCCTGCGCATCACGACTGGCGCGATATTGCAGGCCCAGCTTGCCCGACAGATCGGTGTCGCGGGTCGAACCGCTGCCACGCGACGCCCCCATGAGAGGCGCATCGCCCGTCACCAGCGGCAGGCCGGGACGGTTCCCCTCATAGCCGACCCTCTCGCGCTGTAGCCGAGCCCCGGCGATCGCCGAAAGGCGGTCGACCAGCTTCAACTCGGCCTGGCCGAATGCGGCATATTGCTGCGTCGTCGACTTGGCGTTGTGGAAGGTCGAGACATAGGTCGGTGCCGCGCAGGGCTGACCGAACACAGCCGCGCCGTTAACGCCGCCCGCCACGCAATTGCCGAGGCGACGGCGGAATCCACGCGTGACGTCCAAATCAAGAAAGTAGAGCCCGGCCACATAAGTGATCGCGCCGGTTTGCGGCGATGTCAGCCGCAATTCCTGACTGAACTGCTTCACGCCCGCCGGCCCCCCGTTCAGGATGCCGCGACCGTTGCCGAACGGCACGAAGATCGGCGACGGCGTGTTCAGGCCATCGACGTCGACATTGTTGTCAAAGTTGAAATCCTGCCATGCCGTCAGCGATGTCAGCGTGTGCCGTCCAAGATCGAGATTCGCTTCCAGCGATCCCAGCAACTGGCGGGTGTTATTGAACGACGGCACGTCGATGCTGACCTGCCTGTTGTGGCGGCTGGCGACCACCGGCGACAACAATTGCGCCAGAAGCGGCGTTGTCACCTTGATATATTGCGGCTGGCAACAATTCGCATCGGTATGGCGATAGTCGATTGTGCCGAGCAGGTTGAGCCCTGGAGCTGCAGCCCAGTCGAGCTTGCCGCGCAATCCCCAACTCTTGAAGCCGTTCTGGTCGCGGCCGCTGGCCACATTGGTGATGTGCCCACCGACGTCATTGCGAAAGCCGCTAAGCCGAAAGCCGAGCGTGTCGCTCAAGGGTCCGGAGACGGTTCCCTTGATCCGGTACTCGCCAAGTTCGGCGATGGTTGCCTCTGCGCGAGCCGTGAACGTCCGGGTCGGGCGCGCGGTGACGACGCTGATGACGCCCGCCGTGGCGTTTTTGCCGAACAGCGTTCCTTGCGGCCCCCGCAGCACCTCCACCCGCTCCAGATCGGCGAGATCGACAAAACCTTGCGCCTGTCGAGCGAGGACGACGCCATCGATGACCGTCGACACGGAGGATTCGGACCCCTGATTGAACAGCGTCGTACCGATGCCGCGCACGCGGAAGGTCGAGTTGGAGACGTTGTTGCCTTGCGTGTAGGTGAGCGAGGAGACGGCCTGGACCAATCCATTCGTATCGTTGATCTGCCGCTGCGACAGCGTGTCGGCGGACAGCGCGGTGACGGCCAGCGGCACATCCTGCAGGCGTTCGCTTCGCTTCTGCGCGGTGACGACAATGTCGCCTTCATCGACCGGCGAGCTTGATGGGGCATCCAAGGCCTGCCCGCTTGCCGGAATGCTCATCCAAACCGGCGCGAAAATGAGCAGCGCACCAACCATTAGCTCGCGATGGACGATCGACACGAAACCCCCTTATTCCCATTGGTTTGGTGGAGATTGCCGCCGGAAGAGAATGGGCCAAACGAAGAAATTCTATCGCTTGGGCAACGGGGTGATTCCTGCCCCACTCAGGCAATTGGCTGAGGGGGTAGGCGCCCCGCTGAGCGAGGTCGCTAAATCGCGGAATGTTAAGGCACCATCACGACCACCCCCTGATGCCAGGAGAACACGTCGCGCCGGTCGTTCAGTTTCTGCGATCAAGAACCAGGCTTGGCGCGCCTCCAAGAGTATGGTTGCGCTACCGGCTATACGGGTGAGCATGAACGGCACGCCATTCTCGAAATTTGACCCCAATGGGAAAGCCCTGGGCATCTCGCTGACCGTTCCCAAACGGGAAGCCCGAACGCAGCGCCTGACAGCCCTTGGCGATCCCGCCGAACGACGTCATTAGCCATCTACAACGGGGGGGGCGTATGAGCGGCGTCGGATCAAGTGCTGGAACGTACCGGATCGAAGTGGTGCGTGAAGGGACAGAGATTATTGCGAGAGATATTCTCGACAGCCTGCCCGAATGGTTCGGACGGCCTGAATCGCTCGATGAATATGTCGCAGCCACGACCCGTTTGCTGACCTTGGTCGCCTATTCGGAGGACGGCAAAGCTGCCGGCTTTCTGTCCCTGGAAAAGCATACATCCGTCGCAGCCGAAATCCATGTAATCGGTGTCGCGCGGGATCAGCGCGGTAGGGGCTGCGGACGCGAACTGATCGAGCAAGCAGGAACCATGCTAAGAGCCGAGGGCGTCCGCTGGTTGACGGTCAAGACCCTGGCTGCATCCCATCCTGATCCGCATTATGCCGAAACCCGGCTCTTCTATGAAGCCAGCGGGTTCGAACCGCTCGAGGTGTTTTCGGACTTGTGGGGTGAGGACACGCCTTGCCTGATGATGATGAGGCCGATCGGCTGATTCCTATTTCCCGATCGATTCCGAGAACGACGATGCCGTCTCGCTGGCCGTTCCCGATCAGGAAGCCCCGCCGCCTCTCTCTTGGTCTAGGTGCCAATCGTCTCTTTTTGGCGTGCCTGATGAGCCACTGGCGGTTGACAGGGCGGATCGGGAAGTCCTGCCCCAAAAGGAAAGCAGCATGATGCCCCGGCGAGCTGCGATGGGAATATGCTACTCGGCAAGGCTCTTGGTGAGGGATCCGATCCACCGCCAAGGTGTTGCTGGAGCCAGCGCAGACGCCGCGCCGGCAAACAATCCTGACTAACGTTTCCGGCGTGTCAGAAACTGACCCTGGCCGTAGCCAAGAGAGATCGCGGCGCACCGGGCATGTTGAGCAATGGCGAAGTGCCGTGTCCTGAGATGATGTATTTCTCATTGCCCAGATTATAGGCGTTGAGCTGAAGGCGCACCGAGCCGACATTCACCCAAGCCACCGCATCCACCGTGACATAGTGCGGCAATATCGTGGTATTGGCCGGATCGGCCCATCGATCGCCGACATAGTTCATACCCCCGCCGATGCCGAAACGCCCGTCGAAGGTCTTGGTCAGGAAAGCGTTGACGGCGTTCTCCGGCGTAATCGTTGCCCGCTTGTTCACGAAGGCGGGATTGGCCGATGCCGTGACGCGCGTGTCGAGATAGGCATAGCCCGCAATGGCTTGGAAGCCCGATGGCAAGTCGAGTTGACCCGACAGTTCCAAGCCGCGGGTACGCTGCGTACCGATCGGCACCACCCTTGTCGGTGTCAGCGGATCGCTGCCCTTGATGCCGGTACGGCGCAGGATGAACCCCGCCGCCTGGATGTTCAACTTTCCGCCGAACAGCGTGTATTTGGCGCCCACCTCCCTGTTGGTGGTCTCCTCTGGCGCGATATCCGCGTTGTTGGCCGCGAGCGCGAATGTTTCGGCCGAGGGCTGAAAGCTCTGGCTCCATGACACATAATAGGATTGCGCTGCATTCGGCTGGAACACGAGGCCAGCACGTGGGCTCCATTTGCGATCGGTGCGGGCGAGATTCGGCTGGCCTGGCAGCAATTGGTAGGTTTTCTGGATGAACCAGTCGTGCCGGGCGCCTACCAGTGCCTTGAAGCCGTGGCCGAGGTCGGCAAGATCCTGCACATAGAGGCCACGCGTGTCGAACGTCGTGTTGCTGTTAGCGCTCAGCTTAGTGAAGCTCGCATCGTTCACGACGGGTAGCACCGGGTTGAAGAGCGAAGTAACGGTAACAATTCGCGAAGCGAAGGTTTGCGCGCCCTTTACCTGCCGAGCGATTTCAAAGCCGTAAAGTAGCGTGTGCTCCATCCCGGCGAAGTGCAGCTTCTGGGTCAGCTCGGATTGGTTAGACCAGCCATCCTCGTCGCGGTTGAGCCGGCCATGCTGGAGCGTCACCGTCAACGCGGCCGCGTTCACCGCCGAGGGCAATGTGCTGTGGCGATCGAGTTGATAGGTGTAATGGCGAAAGCCGTTGCGGAAGCTCAGGGTGTCCGAGAAGCGGTGCGTCAGTATGACGGTCTGCGACAGCACCCTGCTGGTCGTGGCATCGGCATTGCGGGCATTGGCAGCACCATAATAGGTCGAACGCGGCACGTCGACCGGCCGTCCATTGATGGCGGGTATACCAAGATCCATCAGACGCGTGTCGCGTAAGTAGTCCGCCTCGACATACAGCGTGGTATCCCGGCCAGCCCCGAGCAGCAGCGAGGGCGCGAGCGCGAAGCGCTTGAGGAACTGCTGGTCGCGGAAGCTTCCGTCGTCCTCATAAGCACCGGTCAGGCGGAAGCCGACGCCGCTTTTCGGGTCGAAGCGACCCACATCCCACTCGCCGCGCTTGGTGGCGAAGGATCCGGCAGAGAGGGTGGCGGAGGTGATGTTCACATCGGGTTGCTTGAGCACCCGGTTGATGAGCCCACCTGATGAACCACGGCCATAGAGCACCGCCGCGGGCCCCTTGATGACCTCGACGCGTTCCGTGTTGGAGAGATCACGAAAATACAGAGCATCGTCGCGAAAGCCGTTGACGAACTGGTCGGCGATGGCGGTGAAGCCACGGATATTCACCTGATCACGCTGGCCATCGCCTCCGGCGAAGCTGACGCCGGGGACGTTCTTGAGCGCATCCTGAAGCGATAGCGCCCGTTGGTCGAGCAGGACCTGTGCCGGAACCACCGCGATCGACTGCGGAATATCGCGCAAGGGTGCCGGGGTCTTGGCGGCGGAGGTGTCCGTGGGCGTATAGCCCTCCCGCTCGCCCGTCACGACGATATCCCCCTCCCCGGCATGGGGCGGGCTGGTTTGCGCGGCCGCCATGGACGGTATGGCGGCCCCAAGAAGCAAGGCCATGGGAATGCTTGCCACGAAACGGCAATCGGTCAACTTTGCCCCCCTGAGCATTAATAAGAACGATTCTCATTAGCGCGCAAAGTCGGTTTAGTACAGCCTCAATTGCCGCCGGAACCTGCTAGACGCGCACCCACCGCTCTGAGACGGAGTGCCTCTGCAGCTGTGGACCGCCTGGCACGGCTAACACACCATTCTCGATGAACCATCGAGTTTTGAGACACCGGCCGTTTGACCGATTTGCTTTTCAAGCGGCTCACACTTATCTGTTTCGCGATATCGGAGTGCCCTGACAGTGATCCTGTAACGAAGTCGTATCGGCCGATTGCGCATCGCGCGCTCCCGTTTGAGCCGTTGGCCAAATGGCGCGGGCATGACTTCGTTTTGTGTCAACTCGCTTGTTCCAACGCGCCCCAATCTTGCACGGGTGGCTGAGTCAGAACGAGCAATCCAACAGGTATCATTATGACATTTTCAAACCGCTCGCCGGATAGCATCGTAGCGCATAATCAAGCGGCTTGGGACAAGCTCGCAGCACAGGATTGCGAATGGTCCCGCCCGGTGTCTCCGCAGGCCATTGCAGCAGCCCGTCGAGGCGATTGGTCGGTGCGATTGATACCGGACGATATGCCCGGCCATTGGCTGGGGCAGGTGGCAGGCCGCGACGTGCTTTGCCTTGCGTCCGCTGGTGGTCAACAAGCCCCCCTTCTTGCTGCGGCGGGCGCAACCGTCACCGTCCTGGATGCGTCCGAAGGGCAGTTGGAGCAGGACCGCTTGGTGGCAGCACGGGAGGGCCTAGCCTTGTCCACGATCCGGGGCGACATGCGCGACCTGTCCGTGTTTCCGGACGAGTCGTTCGACATCATCTTCCATCCCATTTCCAATCTCTACGTGCCAGATATTCGGCCTGTCTGGAGGGAATGTTACCGGACCCTTCGCAAGGGCGGGCGGCTGCTGGCGAGCTTCTACAACCCGGTCGTCTTCGTGGGCGACCGCGATCCCCAATGGCGAGAGCAGGGGCTTATTCGTCCGATATACGCCCTGCCCTATGCAGATATCGAGGACATGGAGGTCAACGAACTAGAGGCAAAGGTCGAGCGTGGCGAAGCACTGGTCTACGGTCATAGCCTGACCGATCAGATTGGTGGCCAGACCGAGGCAGGTTTCAGGATCGCAGGATTTGCGGAGGCCCGTGCACCGGCCCCGCGCTTCGTCATCGACCAGTACCTGCCGACCTTCCTTGCAACGTTGGCATTGAAGCCACTTTGATCTGAAGGTTCCCACTTGGAACGGTTACGGCCGTCCCGAGTGGGAACGGCCAGCGAGACGGCGCAGGCATTCCCATTGGGATCGAAAAATGGGCCGCTGGGCGGCGGACTATTGCGTCGCCTTGTCTAAGGGGAGAGTCGGTAGCCTAAACTCCATTGGATGCAACATGAACGATACACCGGCAAAGCTCTTCAACAGTCCGATCGAGCTATATCGGAAGCTCCGAGCGGCTTGGTCCGCCGAAACCGCGAGTCCTCCTGAAAGCTGGTCCGCCGAGAACCCTGCGAAGAACCATTGCAGCGTTACGGCTTTGATCGTTCAGGATCATTTCGGGGGCGACATTCTTACTACTAAGACCGTTGGCGGCACGCACTTCTACAATCTCATTGACGGCACGCGGTGGGATTTGACGGTAAGTCAGTTTCCCGAACCCATCCCGTTTGACGACAATCCGTCTTCTCGTGACGCGGCGATGCGCGACACCACGCCGGAAAAGTACGAAGCAGTTAAGCGCCGGCTTCAAGCGCAATCCTGATAGTGCAGGCCGCGCCCGCTCAAGGGCGCGGCCGCATGGGTTAACCGCTTTCCGATTGGGAAGGTTCAGAGGGACCGCCACGGCGGTCCCATAAGGAACCCAATCGGGACGCGTTAACGGCGCGGTGACGGGGCGTTAGCGTATATAGGTCTATCTATTTAACGCCCCAGCTCGGGCGTCATGCGTGGTCGGGACGCACACATGACGTACCTGTCCCAGGCGACATCCTTCCCTGCCAACGAAAGGATCGCCCCAACAAACTGCGGGATCAAACATCTAGGCATGCCTTACCGAGAGGAGTTTTGCGGATCATTTGAGCTTGGATCGACGCTCGGTATATTTTTGGCATAGATGTCCCAGTGGGCGAGCAGTTCGTGGACGACAGGAACGCCAACGCGGTAATTGGCTTCGTAAGCCGCCATTTGTCCTGGGCCTTCATCACCGACACTGGCGATTGCCGACGTTCCGGGCGGCGGCATTGACGGATTGCTGCCCGTGCGCAGGACCATGACGCGTGCCGGATCCACCAGCTTGAGTTTTCCACCAAGTTCGATGGCGCCAGCCAATGTCTGGCTTTCCATATTGGTCATGGCAAAAACACCCTTGTTTTGCGTCCACAACTTGACCCAGTCGCGTGCCCACTTGGTGCGCCCCGGACCATGCCAGTAACGGCGAGACCCCAGCGTTTCACCCATTAGGACAAACGGCGGGCGCTGGGCGTTGGGATATCCTTTCCATGCGGCGCGCGCCTCGCGAAGCGCGGGAGAATCGGGGATTTGGATTGAACGTGTCCGTTCAAATGCCCAGCGTGCAAGGCCCTGGTTCAACTCGATCGCCATGCCCAGCCCAGATGTGTCGTCGCTTCCGCCAAAACTGTTGCCATTGGTCGGCAGCATATCGGGCCTGTCCGCACCAATCGCGAAAAGTCCATAGGGCCAAGATTCCGGCACTTCGCGATCGTCGAACTCGCGCAGCGTATCGCCCTGTACCACCCAGCGCGCCCATGCCGCGCTACCTACGGATGCAACGGCAGGATCGACACCCGAAATACACGTGAACAGCCAATATGTCTTGGTGAAGTCGAAACGGGGGTCCATCAACAGGCCGATCAACTGCTGGCCATTGTCGCTGAATAGGGTGCCGGTACCGCCCCAGACCATGCCGTAAAGTCCCTGCGCATTTCGTCGCAGGGGGTGCGTCGCACCCGGCAACGGGATGACTTCATTCAGATGTTCGCGTTCGGCCCATAATTGGAATTCGCCGGGAACGTCACCTGTGTCCTTCCCCGGCTCAAAATTTGCAACGACGACAACCTTCACCGGTACTCGCTGGTTCACGGGTAAGGAGGGCACCGATGGCTCCTGCGCCATCGCTGGCGTTAGCAGTGAGACAGCAAGGGAGAGGGAGAGGGAGAGGGAGAGGATAGATGAACGAATGAAAGATTGCATTGCTATGTCTCGCATTCTTGAAATCGGAAAACTTATAAAGTTGAATGCCCCGATTAAATCTGCGGGGATGGATTGCGCTTTGTGACGATCTCGCGCAGCGCTTCCGGCGAAGGGCACGAATTAACCATCGAGCGCGTGTATACAAACGCCATGAATTAGACGCCTTGTTGCAATAAATAGGTCGGCCTCGAATGCACCGACAGAGCAATAAATCTCTTTGACCTATCTTAAGCGGTGAGAGAGCGTCGTCGCGCTGGCATAGGTGCGGCAGCGGCGCAGAATTCCTTAGCGCCCGACTCTCATTCCATCCCTCTCCGGTGAGTATGACGCCGCGTCCTCATTTCACTGAACCGCGCCAGGCTTTCCACAAACGAACGGTCAGCGAGACAGCCAGCTCTTTCTCAAAAAGGTGCCATTATGAGAATGGGTGGCTTAGTCCATCAACCCTGACGCTCATGCCATTCTACTGAGTTACCACACGGTCTTGGAACAGGTTGACAGTGGCAAAGTCGATGAAGGCCCGCAGCCGCGATGATACCAGGCGGCCGGAGGGCCATACGAGTGAGAATTGGCCTTCGGAGCGCACCTTGTCCTCCAGCAGGTGGCAGAGCTCACCAGTCCGAACGGCATCTGCCGCCAGGAAGTCAGGCATATATGCGATGCCCAGACCGTTGATCGCCGCAGCGCGTACGCCCTCCATGTTGCTGCATGCCAGGACTGTACGCGGGTGTCGGTCGAGTTCGAGAGGCCAAGGCTGTAACTGCCCAGAGCCCGGATAGCGGAAGCGCACGGCGTCATAGGTCGCCAAGGCATCGACCGAGCGAGGTTGGCCGTACGTGTTTATGTAGGCAGGAGACGCGCACAGCACGAAAGAAAAGGAGCCGAGCTTGCGCGCGATCAGCGACGACGCGGCCAGTTCACCGCCACGTATCGCCACGTCTATGCCTTCTTCGATCAGGTCGACCAGTCGATCATTGCAATGCAGGTCGAGCTCGATGTGCGGATAGGCAGCGCAAAATGCGGGCAGGTGCGGGACGAGAAACCGATAGCCAATCGTGGGCAAGCTGACCCGAAGGGTGCCACGCGGTATCGCCCCCGCGTCCGATACGGCAATCTCCGCCTCGCGCAGATCATCCAGAATGCGGCGGCAGCGCTCCAGGAACAGCGCGCCTTCATCGGTGAGGCGGACGCGACGGGTGGTGCGATGCAGAAGGCGCACATTAAGTGCTGCTTCGAGTTTGGCGACGTTCTTACCGACAGCGGATGGCGAGAGCCCGAGCGCACGAGCTGCGCCGACGAAGCTCTGCAGTTCCGCCGTTCGAACAAAGCTGGTGATGCCGAGCAGATGATCCACGTCAGCAGATTATAGCCGAAAAGGATATAGACCAAGTCCAACTGACCTGATTATCGCCCTGGGTTCGTGAGATAAGGCGGTGCGCGGAGGTATCCCGCATATGACCAGCTCATCTCGTAATCCTGCCGTCACCCGCCCCCGTGCCGCTTTGGCTGCGGTGTGCACAGCCGCCCTCATCCTGCCCATGAGTTTTTCCGGCGGAGCGGTGGCAACGCCTGCGATCGGGCATTTGCTGGGCGGCGACCTGCCGGGGCTCGCCTGGATCACGAACGCCTTCATGCTGACGTTCGGTGGGCTGCTGATGACTGCAGGTACGCTGGCCGATCGCTGGGGCCGCAAGCGGGTGTTCATCGCAGGCGTCGGTCTGTTCGGTGTCGCCTCCTTTATGCTGAGCTTGGCGCCGACACTCGGTTGGATTGATCTGCTGCGCGCCGTGCAGGGCGTCGGTGCAGCTGGGGCCCTGGCGGGGGGAACCGCGGCCTTGGCGCAAGAGGTCACCGGGTCGGCACGCGCGCGGGCATTCAGCCTGCTGGGCACCACCTTTGGCATCGGCCTGGCATTTGGGCCACTGGTCGCTGGCATACTGATGGAGGCGTTCGGGTGGCGTGCGGTGTTCGCCGCGCCGACGGGCGTGGCGGCCCTTGCGCTTCTGCTCGGGGCGGGGTCGCTGCGCGAAACTCGTGCAGCGGAGTCGTCTGCGATGGACTGGCTGGGCGCAGCGGCCTTCTCCATCGCGCTCTCCTGCCTCACCCTTTTCATACTTCAAGGACCGGTCTGGGGTTGGACCAGCATGCCAATGGCAGGGCTGCTCCTTGCCTCCATTGGCGGGTTTGCACTTTTCGTTCGCGTAGAGCGCCGTAGCACGGCGCCGCTGCTCGATCTTAACCTTTTGCGCTATCCCCGCGTCCTGGGGGTGCAGTTGCTGCCGATCGCGACCTGCTACTGCTTTGTCGTGCTGCTGGTTCTGCTGCCGCTGCGGTTCATCGGTGTCGAAGGCATGACCGAAACCCACGCAGGGGTGCGCATGCTCGGCTTGTCGGCGCCAATGCTGGTCGCGCCGACGCTGGCGGTACGGCTGGCGCGTCGGCACTCGGCAGGGAGCTTATCGGCGGCCGGTTTGCTAGTAGCAAGCGCAGGTCTGCTCTGGCTGTCGCTGTGCGGTCCCGGGTCCGGCGCGACACCGGTGCCGGCGATGCTTCTGATCGGCATGGGGGCCGGATTGCCATGGGGATTGATGGACGGCCTGTCGGTCGCGGTCGTGCCGTCGGAACGTGCCGGCATGGCCACGGGTATCTTCAACACCACCAGGGTCGCGGGTGAGGGCATCGCGCTGGCGAGCGTAACGGCGGGATTGGCGGCCCTGGTGCGCTGGCACCTCGATCGGCTTACGATCGGCTCCGCTCAGGTCCGGCCGCTTTTGGCCCAGCATCTGGTTACCGGCGACCTTGGCCGGGCCATCCGGCTGGGTGCATCGGCCGAGGCACTGAAGGAGAGTTATGCGAGCGGCTTCGCGGTTCTCCTATACGTCCTCGCTGGCGTAACTTGCGCGTCCGCAGTGCTGGTGTTCGTGACCTTGCGGCGCGTCGACGCTCATGAGGTGTCGGCGATTTAGGCCGAAGCGCACGGCGGTTCGAGAACGTCAACGGACAATCAAGATGCTGATAGGCTATGCTCGTGTGTCGACCATCGACCAGGATTTGGCACTGCAGACGGATGCGCTAGCCAGGGCCGGTTGCGAGAGAATATTCGCCGATAAGGCGAGCGGTGCGAAGACTGATCGACCGGGTTTGACGGAAGCTCTGCAATTCCTGCGCACCGGAGACACGCTCGTGATATGGAAACTCGACCGGCTTGGTCGTTCCATCCGGGGCCTTATCGACCTTGCCGCGGGTCTTTCCGATCGGAAGATCGACTTTCGGTCCCTAACCGATGGTTTCGATACCGCCACCCCTTCCGGACGGCTGCTCTTTCACATCCTCGCGTCAGTCGCCGAAATGGAGAGAGAGCTCATTAGGGAACGTACGATCGCTGGGTTGGCAGCAGCCCGGGCGAAGGGAGGCACCGGTGGAGGCCGTAAGCCAACTATGACGGCCGACAAGATCGATACCGCGCGGAAGCTGCTGGCGGCAGGAGACAAACCTGCCAAAATCGCTAAATTGCTGCAGGTTGGCTTATCGACTTTTTATCGGCATTGCCCATCAGGCAGCTAAGCCAGCCTGCTGCAACGGTCGCAACCCTTGCCGATTGGGATCCCAATGAGAAAACCCCGGCCGTCTCGATTGCCGCTCGTTTCCGAGAAACCCAGGGTGTTGCCTTGTTTGGCAAAGGAGATGCTAAACCGGCTGCCTAGTGGGTCGGAACCTCTACTTAGATGTCCGATCCGAGATGAAGAGGAATGACAGTGGCGGCACGGGAGCACAGGATCGCGATCACGGATGAGGCGCTGAGCGATTTGCGGCGCCGCGTGATTGCAGCGCGCCTGCTCGACCCCATCGATCCCGACAGCGGCGAGGACGGCGCCAGTCTACGGCTGGTACGGCGATTGGCGGATCGGTGGGCCGATGGCTTTGATTGGCGCGCCACAGAAGCACGGCTCAACCGGCTTCCGCATTTCATCTCCCGCATCGACGGGCTGAACATTCATTATGTCCATCAGCGCGGCGTTGGCCCCGCACCCATCCCGCTCGTGATGACTCACGGATGGCCAGGATCGTTCGTCGAGATGGAGCGTATCCTGCCGCTCCTCACCGACCCGGCGGCGCATGGGGGGCACGCGACGGACGCGTTTGACGTGGTGGTGCCCTCCCTGCCGGGATACGGTTTGAGTCAGGCGCCGCAGTCGTCCGGCGTGAGCGCTAGGACCATCGCCGGCATGTGGGCGAACCTGATGGCTGAGTTGGGCTATGATCGCTATGGAGCGCAGGGTGGCGACATTGGCGCAGGCGTGTCCCTGTGGCTTGCACGGCAGCGACCTGAGGCATTGACCGGCGTTCACGTGAATTACATCCCTAGCAGCTTTGCACCCTGTATCGATGAAGCGGTCGAACCCATCACTTCGGACGAGCAGGCTTTCCTTGATCGGGCAAGGATGTTTGCAGCCGAGAATGGTGCCTATGCGGCGCTGCACGGCACCAAACCGCAGACACTGGCTTATGCGCTGTCGGACAGCCCGATCGGGCTTGCCGCATGGATGATCGAGAAGTTCGATGCCTGGAGCGACCACGACGGCGATCTCGACAGCGTGATCCCGCTGGAGACGATCATCACCAACATCGCCCTGTACTGGTTCTCCGGTACGATCGACGCATCGCTGCGGCTGTATAAAGAAAACCGGTTCAACCCGCTGGCGTTCGCTTCCGGCGAAAAGGTGCTGGTGCCGCTCGGCGTGGCTGTCTTCCCGCGAGAGCTGCCGATGCCTCCACGCAGCTGGGTCGAGCGGGTGTTTGATGTTCAGCGCTGGAGCACGATGCCCAAGGGCGGGCATTTTGCGGCGCTCGAGCAACCGGCAGCCCTCGCGGAGGAGATACGCGCTTTCTTCCGGCCGCTTCGCTGACCCACCACGCCTGATGCTGCCGGATCGGCTCTGCCGACTAGACGGCAAAGGCGCAGAAACAAGCCGCATTCCCGCTTTCCCATAATTCGATCCCAATGGGAATGCCCCGGCCGTCTCGTGGGCCGTTCCGGGTCGGGAACGATGCCGCTGAGTGGTCTAGGCTATTCGAACCGTGGCTATGGGATCAGTGCGCCGAGTCCGGTTGCATATCCGCGGAGGCGCCAGGCACAACGTTGCAAGGCAATCTTTGCATTGCAAGCAAGGCGATCCTAGGTGGTGCTCGATCCACCGCGCCATGAACCTTTTCACTTTCACCAAACTCTAGCGTCGATCATCTGGAGAAGTGGTAATGACGATGTTGCTTTACCTCGCTGCCGTAACGGCTGGCTTCGTAGCACCAAATCCGGGTGGCGGGATCATCATGACAGATATCGAATTGTCGGAATGGCATCCCTCAATGCGTCTTGTTTTGGATCTGGAAACTGGTCGCTATGTCATTAGGCCGACTGCGGCAAAATGGCCGAAAGGCGAAGTTCGGCCCGATCCGCGCCATGGTACATTGGCGGGTGAGGCTTTGCATAAGGTAAGAGCGTTGTTCGGCATTGCGATGGACGCCGGCGTGGCGAATGAAAGCTGCGTCAAGGCGGATGGAAAGGGTTTTCCGGGCATAGTATCGAACGCCAGCGTGCCCCGCCTTAGTCTCGAAGCCGGCGAGCGCCGCATAGCAGCACCGGCCATGTATGAATGCTGGACCGTAAGCGTCCGGTCTTCTCCGCCTTGCTGACGAGGTGATGCGCAAGCCACAGGTGCGGCACTGTGGCAGACACCGGTGCGGCATCATGGCGACGCGAATTATCGAGATGGTTGGGGCAGAGCCGCGGCGACGGTTCAGCGACGATGACAAAGCGCGGATCGTGTCGGAGGCGATGATGCCGGGAGCGAGCGTGCTGGACGTGGCGCGGCGTCACCGGGTTTGTACGTCGCTGGTGTACCGCTGGCGACGCACGCTGCTGCGCGACGGGGTGGCAAGCGAAGTGTTGCCGTTGCCTGGTGCGGCGTTCGTGCCCGTCGAGGTGGCGGGCGCGCCCATGGTGCCGCAGCCGGAGCCGCTCGGACCGGGTATGGTGGAAGTGGTCGGTCCGACCGGGCAGCGCATCCGCCTGGCACCTCCCATCGACGCGCGGGTGCTGAAGGCCGTGCTGGCCGGGTTCGCTTGATCGGGCCGCCGAGCGGCGTCCGGGTGTATCTGGCGGCCGGGGTCACGGATATGCGCAAGGGGTTCGACGGGCTGGCCGCGCTGGTACAGCAGCGGCTGCGCCAGGATCCGTTTGGCGGTGCGGTGTACGCCTTCCGGGGCAGGCGCGGTGATCTGGTCAAGCTGTTGTGGTGGGATGGCCAGGGTCTCGTGCTCCATGCCAAGCGCCTGGAGCGGGGCCGGTTCACCTGGCCGGCGACCGCGGACGGCGTCGCGGTGCTGACTCCGGCGCAGCTGTCGATGCTGCTCGAAGGGGTGGACTGGCGGCATCCGATCCGGTCCTCGCAGCCAACTTTGGCTTGGTAAAAAGCACGGTTTCCTGCGGCTTTCGCGTGTATCGGCACGACTGTTCTGGTATAAGCAGGCGTGTCGCCCGATGCCGCCTCGCTGCCCGACGATATCGCCCTCCTGAAGGCCATGCTCATTGCTGCCGGCGCCGAGCTGGAGCAGTTGCGGATGCAGGTCGCGCGGCTGCGGCGCATGGCCTTTGGCCGCTCCTCGGAGAAACTGACGCATCAGGCAGACCAGTTGGAACTCGGGCTGGAAGAGCGTGAGGCGGAAGCCGCCATTGCGGCGATGCCGGCGACTACCCGGACACGGGAGGCCGCCAAGCCGTATCGACAGCCACTGCCCGACCATCTGCCCCGCACGGACGTCGTACATGAGGCACCGTGCGTCTGCCCCGACTGCGGTGGTGCCATGCGGCGCATGGGCGAGGACGTCACCGAGCAGCTCGACTATGTGCCTGCCTCGTTCCGGGTCGTGCGCCACGTCCGGCCGCGGCTGAGCTGTCGGTCATGCGAGCGCATCGTGCAGGCGCCGTTGCCGTCCATGCCTATCGAGCTGGGCAGGCCCGGCGCGGGGCTGCTCGCACATGTGCTGGTGTCCAAATATGCTGACCATCTGCCGCTCTACCGCCAGTCGGGCATCTACACGCGCCAGGGCATCGACCTTGCCCGCTCCACGCTCGCTGACTGGGTCGGGCGCTCGGCCGCGCTCCTCGATCCGCTGGTCGACGCGCTCGAGCGCCACGTCATGGGAGGCTCTACCCTTCACGCCGACGACACGCCCGTACCGGTGCTGGCCCCCGGTGCCGGTCGCACCAGGACGGGCAGGCTGTGGACCTATGTGCGTGACGAGCGCGGGGCTGGCGGCGAGGCCCCGCCCGCCGTGCTGTTCCGCTACGCGCCCGACCGCAAGGGCGAACGCCCCGCCGGGCACTTGCGGACATTCCGGGGCGATCTGCACGCCGATGGCTATGCCGGGTTTGACCGCCTCTATGGAGATCGCATCCGCGAGGTGGCCTGCTGGGCGCACGTCAGGCGCAAGTTCTTCGACATCCATGCCGCAACCGGCTCTACCACGACCCGCGAGGCACTGGACCATATCGCCGGGTTCTATGCCGTCGAGCAGGACGTGCGCGGTCGGCCCCCGGACGAGCGACGACATGTGCGCCAAGCCAGAACCGGACCAATGCTCGATGCGTTCCGCCAGTGGCTCGACGCGACCGGACCAAAGCTGTCCCGCCGCTCAGACCTCGCGGTCGCCATCCGCTATGCGCTCACCCGCTGGACGGCGCTGACCCGCTATGCCGACGACGGCCGCCTCGAGATCGACAACAATGCCGCCGAGCGTTCACTGCGCGGCATTGCCGTCGGTCGCAAAAACTGGCTGTTCGCGGGCTCCGACCAAGGCGGGCACCGCGCCGCCAGCATCTACAGCCTCGTGGAAACCGCCAGGCTCAACGGCGTCAACCCCGAGGCCTGGCTGGCCGACACCATCAGCCGCATCGCAGACCATCCGGCCCGCCGGGTCGCTGAACTGCTGCCGTGGAACTACCGTCCCGCTTGATGTGACGCCGTCACCGGACGCTTACGCTGGACCTCAGCCGCCGATGGCCTTCAACAGGCCCTGACCGAAACGTTCGATGGCAAGACGCCTTAAACCGCATTTCCGATACCCCAGCTCCTTCACATCGATGTGCATTTCTTGGCACTTGTATCGGAAGCCACTTTTCCCGGGTGTCGAGGGCGCCAGACAGACGCGCGTTTACGACCGAACCTCTGCCCGCCAGGTTTGAATGAAGCCGACGTTACCTCGGCAATCGGGCATCTCAAATTGCCGGGCAAGGCGCATGCTCAGTCCGTCCCAGGCGAACGCCTGTTGCACGCCGCAGTCGCCAAGACCGCGCCCCTTGGTGAAGCTCATCACCCTGTTGTCCCTGATGCCGCCACCAACGATTTCGTGGATATTGTTCGCGGTGGCATCGCCGGGATCTTCAAAGCCGACCGGAGCGTCGAACGGCGCAGGTCTGATTTTACCGCCTTCAAGGACGAAAATGGCGATGCCGACATTATAGGGCGCACTATGGCACGGAAGGAGAACGACGCGCTGGCCTTCGCCCGCTTTTGCCACGCTGGGCGGCAGCGACAAGTCATCAGACGGTTGCTCACAATCACCAAGCTTGCGCATTGCCGCCAACATGCTCGTATCCAGTTTCGACGGGATAGGAACCAGTGTCCGGGCGCTGAGCATCGGTACGGCAGGTGCAGTCGGAACCGAGCTTGCGCTTCCTGATCCTTTGGCGACGATAGCCGTCACGGTGCCGCTACGTCCCTGCATCGCATCGATATAGCGTAGCGCGGCCGATGCGCCGGCCAGAGAAAAGGTCCTGCCCGTTCCCTTGACCTCCGCTGCCATACCGTGGGCCATTGCAGCGGCGATGACTTCAGCGTCGGTTCCATAGTCGCGCCCATCGACCACGATGCTGGGCGACCGTTCGTTCAATCCCTCGACATCCATTCGAAAGCGACCAGCCGCACCAGGTGCCCGGATCAAATTAACCGTCACCGGGGGCCATGAATTTTCCGGAACGCCCGGGACCAGCGACGCCATGGTGCACGTCAGGCCATTATCGCAGCCAACCGCCCAATCTTTGAACAATTTAACCGTCCCCGGGTGGGGTGGTCCGCCCGACGCAGCCAACGGCAACAGGGATATAGTGGCGATCGCAAGACGGTGCATACATATCATGACGAAGCCTTCATGCAGCAATTTGGTGTGCGAGTGACCTTAGCAAGCATTGATGACAGTCTTTCCGCTCCAGCAGGTGCACCATGGCTCTCGTGTCTGTTTTGTAGCCAGATGGCTTACAATCCGCTGATAGGTCGATGAAATGGATAGATGGTCCTCATACGGCTACTCAGCGTGTTTGTCGTGCCACACCGGATGCGCATGTTTGAGGAACGTCAGATCATTCCCAGAATACGATCCCAACGGGAATGCCCCGGCCGTCTTGCAGGCCGTTCCAAATCTAGAATCTGGTTGATCCACTAGTGCGCCTTGTCTGTGGTCTATCTGGACAATACAGTAGTGCCTTACTGTGAAGGGAGAGCGACCGATGAGCGGATATTGGCGCATTGCGGCTTTCGGATCGCTGGCCCTGAGCAGTCCGCTGCTGGCACAGGACAGCGACGGTCAGGATTACCCCGATCTCCCGCGCTACCCGCAGTCTGTCATCGACGGCTATCGCGCGCCCTCGCTGGACGAAATTGTCATACCGACCGGCCCTATCGCCAACGTCGAGGCGCAGGCGAACAGAAAGGTGCTGGAAGGCAAGATCACCCATATCGACTATCGAGTGAAACCCGCCACCGCTCCGTTGCAGATCGAACGCTATTACGGCGAGATGTTGAAAAAAGCCGGGTTCTCGATCGCCTATTCGTGCGTCGGCCCGTCCTGCGGGCGCGACATGGGCGCGCTGATCCTGAATTCCGGCAAGGTCGCGCCGGTCGGGCTTGCGGACGGCCTGTTCAACGACGGGATACGGGTGCTGATCGCCCGACGTGCCGATAGCTGGGTCGTGCTACATATCGCCGAGGGGCCGGATCGGTCGCAGATATTCCAGGCGGTCGTGGAAAACGTATCCCCGCGTCGATAGATTGGGGGGCGCTTGCGGGATCGCCTAGTCCCGTAACGGAGATGAGCCGAACAGATCAGTATCGCGCCAGAGGACGACATCGCCCGTGACTTTACGCCTTACAGCCGCCCTGCTGATCGCCGTTGCCGGCCCCGTTTCCGCCCAGACCCCCGACCGCACGGACAGGAATGTTCGGGCTGTAGCGGTCAGGTTTCAGCATGCGATCCGCCACCGGGACAAAGCGGAGTTCCTGTCACTCTTCCTTAATCCGGCTGCCACCAACTGGCAGGAGGTCATGAGTATGAAGGCCTTGGCAAAGGACGCTTCGAGTAAGGGTATCAAGGCGGTCTATGATCCAGGGAACAATCCGGTCGCGTTCATCGACAGCATCGTTGCCCGAAAGGGTAACGCGGATGAGGATTTCAACGACATCCGTATCGCAGGGGATGGTGAATCGGCGGCAATGTCGTTCGACTATGCGTTCAGGATCGACGGCGTGGTCCTGAACACCGGCATGGAGCATTGGCTTCTCGTCAATACCAACAGCGGATGGCGGATCGTATCAGTGGCGTGGTCGGTAAAATGACGATAGTTGCATGATGAATCGCCGCGATGTGATGCTGGCGATTGGCGCGAGCCTGGTCCTAGCCGACCGCGTTGATGCAGGGACGCGTATGCGCAATCCGACCGCGCGTCTTCGTGCGATCGAGCGGACATCGGGCGGCAGGCTGGGCGCCTTCATTTTCGACACCGGCAGCGGACGCAGCTTTGGCTGGCGCGCCGACGAACGCTTCTGTCACTGCTCGACGTTCAAATTGTCATTGGCCGCCATGGCGCTCCGCGAAGCCGATGCCGGGCGCCTCGACCCGATGGAGACGCTCCCCTTCAGCCGTGCCGACATCGTCGCCTATTCGCCGGTCGTCGAGGAGAATCTGGATAAGGGGACACTCCCTATCCTAGCGCTGGCGGAAGCCGTGCAGGTTACGAGCGACAATGCCGCTGCGAACGTGCTCATGCGCCGCCTGGGAGGCCCCGACGCGGTCACACAGTTCTGGCGCGACATCGGGGACGCCGTGAGCCGGCTTGACGGTTACGAACCCGCCATCAACGTGATCCCGCCCGGCACGCAGGAGAACAGTACCACGCCGAGGGCGATGGCCGAAACGGTGCGGCGGATCGTCCTTGGCGATGTGTTGCGCCCAGCCAGCTGCGACCGGCTGCGTGGCTGGATGGCAGCGACGCAGAGCGGATCGAAGCGCATCCGGGCGGGCCTGCCCGCTGGTTGGCATGGTCTCGACAAGACCGGCACGGGCATGCGCCCCGGCGTCGGCAACAAGACCAACGATCTGGCGGTGCTCATGCCTCCGGGAGGTCGTAGCCCCCTGATCGTGACCGGCTATTTCGAAAACCCGAATTTCTCGGAGGATGTGCGGCCGGCGGACGAGACAGTCCTTGAGACGCTCGGCAGGGTGGCAGTGACCTGGGACGGATAGGGTTACTCTTGATACCATCCCGATAGGAATGCCTCAGCCGTCTCCCTGAACGTTCCCAACCAAGAACCCTGAAACCTACCCTCTCAGGCTGATGACGATCTTTCCGAACGGCCCCGCATCCAAGTGTCGAAACGCGGCGGCCGCATCATCGAAGCCATAGGTCCGGTCGATGACCGGCTTAACTTCGTGGCGATCGATCGCCCGCACCATGTCCTCAAAAGCTCTGCGGTGACCGACAGTGATGCCTTGGATGGTCGCGCGTTTCAGCATCATCGGTATAGCGGAAAGAATGATGTCGGCGCCGCCCATAAAGCCGATCTGCGCGATACGCCCTCCGCTGCCGAGTGCGGCAGCGGACTCGCGAATGTTGTCGCCACCTATCAATTCCAAGACGTGATCGACACCCCGGCCGCCGGTGAGATCGAGTGCCACACCTGACCACGACGGAGTTTCGTGAGTATCGATCAATCCCCAGGCCCCGAGCGCCTGCGCGCGCGCTAGCTTAGCGGAATTCCGAGACGTGACGATCACGCGAGCCCCCAGCGCCTGTGCGATCTGCAAGCCGAAGATCGCCACGCCACCAGTTCCCTGAACCACCACCGTCTGACCAGCCCGCAGGCCACCCATCTCAACCAACGCGAACCACGCTGTCAGCGCGGCGACGGGCAGCGTGGCTGCCTCTGTATCCGTCAGCGACGTGGGCGCCGCGACCGCAACGTCTTCGTGCAGGACCACGTACTGCGCCAGCATTCCCGGTAACGGACCGCCGAGCGAGCGGCCGTGGCGAGCCATCTCGGCCGGCGGTTCGCCGTCAATCCATTGCGTCCAGAAATTGCCGCAGACCCGATCGCCCGGCCCAAAGCGAGTGACGCTGGCGCCGACCGCCATCACCTCTCCTACCATGTCGGATACGGGAACGAACGGTAGGGCTGGCATTTCGGGCAGCAGTTCGCCTTCCACCACCAGCTTGTCCCGGTAATTGAGCGATACTGCCGATACGCGGACCAGCAGCTCGCGGTTCGCCGGTTCCGGGAGCGCGACCTCGGCGAGTTCGAGATTGGCCAGGCCAAAGGCAGGAAGTTACCACTGCTTCATCACCATACTGCAACCCCATGTCTGCCGATGGGGATGGACGATATTGGCGATTGATGGGATTGTATCGCGACATATTGCCCGCTCACTTCCTCTCTTTAATCGCCAATGTCATGACCATCCTCTCGCAGCTCCAAGGCATCGCCGCCTTCGTCCACACAGTTGAGACCGGCAGCTTCACGGCCGCCGCGGCACGGATGGGCCTCTCGAAGTCCGCGACCGGCAAAGGTGTCGCGCGTCTCGAAAGCCGGCTCGGGGTGCGGCTTTTGAACCGCACCACGCGCAGCCTCAGCCTCACGGCTGACGGACAGGACTATTACCAAAGTTGCGTAGCGATCCTTGAGGAACTCGGCACCGCCGAGGCGCGCCTGGGTTTGGGACGGGACAATCTCTCCGGGACGATCCGGATCAACCTTCCGATCTCGTTCGGCCGACTGTACTGCATGCCGATCCTCACCGCGTTGGCAGCCCGGCATCCGGCGCTACGTCTAGACGTGACGTTCGCCGACCGGCGGGTGGACCTGGCCGAAGAGGGGATCGATCTGGTCGTGCGCCTTGGCCATCCTGGCGATCAGAGCAGCCTCACCGGGCGGCGGGTCGCCTGGCAGCGTTCCGTCATCTGCGCGAGCCCGACCTATCTCGAACGCCACGGCCGGCCTGGGACCGTTGACGATCTGACGAAGCACGATTGTCTCGCCTTCGCACGTGATGGCCGCCCGCTCCCCTGGACGGTAATCGGCGACGATGGCGCCGCGCGCGCTCTCGCCATCGAGCCTCGTCATGTCATCAGCCACGGCGAGGCGCTACGGGATGCCGTCGTGAGCGGGTTGGGCCTTGCCTATCTGTCGACCTGGCTGGCGGCCGACGACCTGCGATGCGGTCACCTCGAAGCCTTGCCGATTTCGACGCCAAATGAGGAAGCGGCCATATCGATCCTTTGGCACCGGACGCGCGAGCGTTCGCACAAAGTCCGGTTCGTGGCCAATGCCCTAATCGCCGCGTTCACACCGATCCCACCATGGGAGAGAGCTTGAAATCGATGAAGGCCGTAGTCCGAGCATTCTCGAAACTTGATCGATTTCGAGAGGAAGAACGAGACCGATTGCAGGCGCGGTAAGAGCTTGGCATTTCTTCCGCATGGGAGAAGCAATCGGCACGTTCGAACAGGTCGTATCGCTGGAACCCCAGCATGAAACGCTGCTGCGCGCGTTACGGGCCTTGGCCTTCGAGCTGCATCCCGATCTTGTCGAGGTGGCACGGCCAGGCGATCGGGCTGTGAGTTGGGGCTGGGGTCCCAAGAAGATGAGCGAGGCTTATGCCTGCGCCCTCCCCTACAAGGACCATGTGAACCTCGCCTTCTATCGAGGTGCCGAACTGGCAGACCCTCTCGCCAAGCTTCGGGGGACCGGCAAGGCGATGCGGCACATGCCACTTACCAAGCTGGAACAGCTAAACGATCTCCTTGAACGAGCAGGCAACTAGAGCAAATTCCGAGCGTCGTGAATCGAGTAGGGATTCCCAAGCGGCTTGAAGTCTGATTCATGATCGTCACCGGTGACGGGAGGCCGGTCAGATGGGCAAGCCATTGTCGATGGACCTGCGCGAGCGGGTGGTTGGTGCGATTTTGGGAGGCATGTCACGCCGGGCGGCAGCAGCACGGTTCGGGGTGAGCGCGGCCAGTGCGGTGCGGTGGGCGGCGCTTCAGCGCGATCAGGGGAAGCCCGTGGCCAAGCCGCAGGGAGGTGACATGCGCTCGGTCGCAACGGAGGCCAAGGCGGCGCGCATCTGGGCGCTGTACGAGGCGGCTCCCGACATCACGCTTGCTGAGTTGCGCGCGGCACTGGCCGCTGAGGGGGTTGCGGTGGCGGTATCGACGCTGTGGCGCTTCTTCGCGCGCCACGGGCACACGCGCAAAAAAAGACCGGCCATGCACAGGAGCAGGACCGCCCCGACGTCCTGAGCGCGCGCGAGGCCTGGTTCGATGGCCAGCTCGACCTCGATCCGCAAACGCTGGTCTTCGTCGACGAAACCGGTGCCAGCACGAAGATGGCGCGCCGCTACGGACGCGCGCCGCGCGGGCAACGGCTGCGCATGGCCGTGCCGCACGGTCACTGGAAGACGACAACGTTCGTCGGAGGCTTGCGGCTCTCGGGCATGACCGCGCCGCTCGTCATCGACGGACCCATGACGGGGGCATGGTTCGCAGCCTGGGGCGCCCGCGCACTCGCCCCGACGCTGAAGCCCGGCGACGTGGTGATCCTCGACAACCTGCCCGCCCACAAGAGCGTCGTGGCACGCATGGCGATCGAGGCAAGGGGTGCCCGGCTGCTTTTCCTTCCGCCTTACTCGCCCGACTTCAACCCGATCGAAAACGCCTTCGCCAAGCTCAAGGCGCTCCTGCGCAAAGCCGCCGCCCGCACCCGCGACGACCTGTACCGCGCCATCGGTGCCGCCATCGACACGTTCACGCATGCCGAGTGCGCCAACTACTTCGCCGCTGCCGGTTACGATGCAGACTGATCGGAATTTGCTCTAACAATCAACCCGGACCACCCGGTGGGGGCTGCTCATCCTGGTGACCACCCCCCGGCCAACGGAATTGTCCTTGATAGGTTGAACCGCAACGACGGCGCATGCCGACACGTCCACTATCAGTCATTGATCACTCGCCATTGAATCTTCGGCAGGCCCCCGACGCGGTCGGTTGCGAAGGAGGCAATAGAGACCGCCTCACGAGAAACTTGAGAAAGTTCGGAAAAACGGGTTGGAGAAAGTCATGCCCGATACAATCACCCCCGCTGCCAAATTGTCTACGCGCGCATGGCTAGAGTCGGCGCGGGCGATGTTGATCCGTGACGGGATTCACGCCGTCAAGATCGATCGGCTCGCCCGCGAATGTGGGGTGACGCGTGGCGGGTTCTACTGGCGGTTCAGCAGCCATGCGGAATTGCTCGCGGCGTTACTCGATGACTGGCGCGAGACCAATACCGCACCGATGCTGGCGGCGCTCGACGGGCCGGACGATCCCGACACGCGGTTCGCGCGTCTCGCCCGGCTTTGGGTTGACGAACAGGGGTTCAGCTCGGCCTATGACGCGGCAGTACGCGAATGGGCGCGGGGTGATGCAGCGGTGCGCGCCGTCGTCCATGCGGTGGACGACCAGCGGATCGGTGCGCTGTGCGGGCTGTTCCTCGACTATGGCTATGGCGCGGACGAAGCGCTGGTGCGGGCACGTATCACCTATTATCATCAGGTCGGCTATTACGCGCTGGATGCGCAACGCGACGATGTCCGCCGCAGCGAACTTACTCCGCTCTATATCAAGGCACTGACCGGGCCGCTGGGCCGGATCATACCGACCGCGGACTGACCGACAGGTCTAGCCGGGTCAAGCCGCTCGTCGCGAACGCCCCGCCAGTCACCGGGATTCGTTCGCCGCTTGCCACGATCGATCCGGTGGTGGCCGCGATATGCTCCAGCATCAGCCGCAATTCGAGGCGCGCGAGCCACGACCCCATGCAGATATGCATGCCGAACCCGAACCCGGCATGCGGTGATCCGCGCCGGTCCGGGTCGAAGCGTTCGGGATCGGCAAAACGCGTCATGTCGCGGTTGGCCGATGCGATCAAAAATCGGACCGGCGCACCCGCCGGCACGGCATGCCCCGCGATCATCGTCGCCCGCGCGGCATAGCGAGTGACGCGGTGGACCGAGGGGCGATGGCGCAACATCTCGTCGACGAAGGCTGCCGGACTGCCCCCTGCCCGCAACCACCACAGCGCCGCCGGATCGCGCGCCAACTGGTCGATGCAATTTACCGACAATAGCGTTGTCGTCTCATGGCCCGCCATGAACAACAGACAGGCGAAACCGTTAGCCTCATCGGGAGTCAGCGCCCTTTCGTCGCGCAACACGGCCAGCGCATCGATCACCGTATCTCGACCGCGCCCGGCGGCGCGATCGCCGGCGGCACGGTCCATCGCATCGGCCATGAACGCGCGCATGGCGGCATAGCTGTCGACGCTGGCATGGGGATTGACGACGCCCCGGATGCGCGTGGCGATGAAATCGACGGCGGAGTTGGTCCAGTCGCGCATCTGCGCGGCATCGTCGATGGTGATGCCCAGCACGGTCGCGATGACACCCATGGTCAGAGGCGTCGCGAAACCCGCCGCCGCATCTCCGCCACCGCTAACGAGGAACCGGTCCCAGTGCGTCGCTACTAACGTCCGCACCCGGTCCTCGATCGTGTTCACCGCGCGCGGACCGAATGCTCGGCCGATCGTCTGTCGCATCGGCCCGTGCAGCGGCGGATCGAGCATCAGCAGCAGGCCGGGAATGATCGCGCCGCCCGGCGGCGTGGAGACGAACGTCGCCGCATCCTTCAACCCGGCAAGGACGTCGTCGTAACGGCTGACGAAATAGATCGGCGCATCGGGGCGCCCGGCGCGCACTATGGGGGCGTTGGTCCGCAGCCATGCATAGTGGCGGAACGGATCGGCCTGGATCGCCAAGTCGAACGGATCGAACGGCGGCAGGTCAATGGGCCAGGGGAGGTCGTACGACCAGGGGGCATCGGTCATGCGAAAGACCTTCGAAGTTGCGGTGCAATCCCCAGCGCCAGCAGCAGCCCGGCCAGCGCCAGCGCCGCCGATCCGCAGAGCAGCGCGGCGAGCCCTATCCTTTCGAGCAGCGCCCCGCCCAGCAGCGGCGCGATCGTCGAGGCCGCTGCCGTCGCCAGTGGAGTGACGGTCGCGGCGCGGCCGCTCGGCTCGCGCTCGGCCATTAGCCGGAAGAGAAACGGATAGACGAACGCCCAAATGAAGCGCAGCAGGCAGGCCGCACCGATCGTTACCAGCGGGGTGCCGCCGATCCCCAGCCCGATCGCAGCCAATATCATCGCTACCGCCACCGCCAGCAGCACCGGACGAAAGCGCAGGCCGTCGGCGACCAGCGCCGCCAGCAGCGGTCCGACCATCCCCGCCGACGCTGCCAGCGACAGCAACGTCGCAATGCCCGCCGTCGTCAACGCGTGCGCACTGCCGATCCGTTCGAGGAAGGTCCAGCTCAGGCCCATGCCAGTGAATACGAGGAAGATCGCGACCAGCGGCTTGATTCCCGCCATCGGCACTGGTCGGCGCAAGTCGGCGATCGCCCGGGGCGGAGCGTCGCGCGTCGCGATCGGCACCAGCATTAGTGCGGGCAGTGCCACGACCGAGACCGCGATATAGAAGATCGCCGGACCATGCGCCGCGATCATCAGCGTCAACAACGCCATGCCGCCCGCCGCGATCACATTCTGCCCAGCGGCATAGAGGCTGACCGACACCCCGGGTCGCGCAGAACGTGCCATCAGGCCATAGGCGACGGCGCAGGCCAGTCCCTCCCCCAGCCCCGACACCGCGCGCACGCCGATCAGCACCGCATAGTCGACGACGAAGATCGTCACGATGTTGCCCGCGACCATCACCGCCAAGCCGACATGGAGCAGCGTGCGTTCGCCCGCCCGTGCCAGCAGCAGCGGCGCGAACGCCGTCGCCAGCAGGATGCTGCCCATGTTCGCCGAGACGACGGCTCCCGCTGCCTCCGGCCCGATCTCGAACTGCCGCTGCAGCGCGGCGACCATTACCGGCATGACGTCGGGTAGGGTCACGGCAATCAGCGCGACCGCCACCGCCGCCCAGTCGCGCGAGGCCAGCCCAGCCCAGAATCTGAGCGGGTGGCGACGTGCCGGACCGGAAACCATCCTACCTTCCATCGTTGCGACGATACACAGTTGTATCGGGCGAACCAAAACTGGCGAATAGCTTAGCTTTAATCCCCATCAGAATCGTGTGTGTTGACGATACACCCCTGTATCGTGCTGCTTGTTAAGCAACGGTAACGACAGGGTGGGCTATGCGGGGAATCGGGAAAAACGGCGTCGCGCTGGGTGCGGTCATCGCGGTGATCGGATGGAGCGGGGCGGCCCACGCGCAGGTTACCGACCGCACGGTCGAGGCCGATCGGGCCGATGAGCCCGGCGAGATCGTCGTAACCGCGCAGAAGCGGGTCGAACGGCTGATCGACGTTCCGGTGTCGGTGACGGCGGTCAACGCCGCCGACCTGACGCGGCAGAACCTCACACAGCTTCGCGATTACTTCGACCGCGTGCCCGGACTGAGCTACACCGGCGGCGGCGGCTTCACCACCGTGGCGCTGCGCGGCATTACCACCGGGCGCGGGGCCAATCCGACGGTGTCGACCACCGTCGACGACACGCCGTTCGGATCGTCGTCCTTCGCAGGCTATGGCGACCGGCTGACCCCCGATCTCGATCCATCGAACCTCGAACGCATCGAGGTACTGCGCGGGCCGCAGGGGACGCTGTACGGCGCGAACAATCTGGGCGGCCTCATCAAATATGTCACGGCCACTCCCGATCCGTCGCGCGCCCGCGCCGCGTTCGAGTTTGGCAGCCAATCGATCGCGCATGGCGATACCGGCGCGTTCGCACGCGGATCGGTGAACGTGCCAATTATCGCCGACCGGGTGGCGGTGCGGGTTAACGGCTTCTACCGGCAGGACCCGGGGTTCATCGACAACACGCTATCGAAGGTCGACAACGCCAATAGCGGACGGGTTTGGGGCGGCCGCGTTGCGTTGTTCGCGCAACCGGTCGATGCGCTGACCATTACGGTGCAGGCGCTGACGCAGGACCTGTCGGGCACCGACGCGCCGACCGTGTTCCTTGCCGGCAACGGATCGTCGCCGTTCGGCCGCTGGGCCGCGCCGCTGTCGGCCCGGCCCGTGCCCTATGCGGTGCGCAACCGGCTGTATCAGGGGCGGGCCGCGTGGGACCTGGGCGGGGCCGAGCTGACCTCGATCACCGGCTATGGCGAGAGCCGATACAATACGCCGACCGATTCGACCGACCGGTTCGCCGGCGTGCTGACCCGCTTCGGCTATCCTGGCCGCCGCGCGATCTTGAGCAACACGATCAATACCGACAAATGGACGCAAGAAGTACGCTTGGCGTCGCAGCCTGGCGGCACGATCGACTGGCTGATCGGCGGCTTCTACACCAATGAGGATACGGTCGCGTTGCAAAGCCTCGACGCGATCGCCGGCGGCGACAGCGCAAACCTGTATGCCGGCAACATACCGTCGACCTTCCGCGATCTGGCCGCATTCGGCACGCTCACCTGGCACTTCACCCCCGCGTTCGACGTCCAGTTCGGCGGGCGCATCGCCGAAAACCGGCAGGTGTACCGGCAGGCGCTGTCCGGGCCGCTCAACGGCGGCATTACCGCCAATGTTCAGCGCTCCCGCGAAACCGCCGCGACGTGGCTGGTGTCGCCGCGCTGGCGGATCGGGCGCGATCTAACCGCCTATGCCCGGGTCGCGTCAGGCTATCGCCCCGGCGGCCCCAACACGAATTTGCCCAGCCTGCCGCCGTCGTTCGATAGCGACCGGACCACCAATTACGAACTGGGGCTGAAGGGGCTCACCCCCGATCGCAGGATCGGGTTCGACGTCAGCCTGTTCTGGATCGACTGGACCAATGTCCAGCTATCGGGCAACGACCCGACCAGTGGCTATCTGTTCTACACTAATGGCAGCCGGGCGCGCAGCCGTGGCGCGGAAGCCACCGTCGATCTGCGTCCGTGGAACGGTGGGGCGGTCGCGGTGACCGGCGCTTGGACCGACTCGGCGCTGACCCGCGACCTGCCAGCCGGCCGTACCGCCGCGCTGTTCGGGACCGAAGGGGACCGGCTGCCCTACAGCGCCCGCTGGGCGGGATCGGTCGCGGCCGATCAGGATGTGGCGCTAAGCAACGACGTCACCGGCTTCGTCGGCGGAACGGCGGTCTATAACGGGCGGCGCATCGCCGAGTTTCAGGCGCGCGCAGGCGTGCCGCGGGTAACGCTGCCCGCCTATGCCACGCTTGATCTGCGCGCTGGCGTGCGCAGCAGGCCGCTGGCCTTCACGCTGTTCGCGCGCAACGTGACCGATCAGCGCGGGCGACTGGGCGCCGCCTATCGCACCGCCGCCACCCCGGCCGGCGGCACCGCGATCAGCGTCATCATTCCGCGCACCATCGGCCTGTCGGTCGGCTACAGCTACTGATCGTCATGGCAACCGCATTCGATGTCGCGATCGTCGGGCTGGGCGCGGTCGGCAGCGCAACCTTGTTGCAGGCGGCAGAGCGCGGTCTCCGCTGCGTCGGCATCGACCGGTTCGTGCCGCCGCACGTTCAGGGGTCTTCACACGGCGAGACGCGCATCACTCGCCGCGCGATTGCCGAGGGTCTGGCCTATGTCCCGCTGGCGCTGCGCAGCCATGCGATCTGGCGCGATCTAGAGGCGCGTACCGGGCGCTCCCTGCTGACCACGCCCGGTTGCCTCGTGCTGGCGGCGGGCGGCGGCGGCGATCGTGCGGACAGCTTTCTCGGCCGCACGATCGCCGCCGCTGAGCGGTTCGACATCGATCACGAGCAACTCGACGCCGATGCCATCCGCCACCGCTTCCCGCAATTCGCGGTAGGCGACGCCGACCATGGCTATTTCGAACCGGGCGGCGGCTATCTGCACGTCGAGCGCTGCATCGCGACCAACCTGATGCTGGCCCAAGCAGCGGGCGGCCTCTGCCGCTTCGCCGAGGTAGTGGCGGCGCTGCATCCCATTGCGGGCGGGATCGCGATCGAACTGGCCGGGGGCGAACGGATCATCGCCGCGCAGGTGGTTGTTGCGGCGGGCAGCTGGGCGGGTACGCTGCTGGGCGAACCCTTCGCCTCGCTGCTCACCCCGATACGGCAAGTCATGCACTGGTTCCCGCTCGAACCGGAGCCGGCGCTGACGGCGGCATGGGCGGGGGGACCCACCTTCATCTGGTCGCATGGCGATCGGACGCGCGACTTCTATGGCTTCCCGTCGATCGACGGTGGCTGCACGATCAAGACCGCCAATGAACAGCCGCCGATTCCGGTGACGCCCGACACGGTGCGCCGCACCGTCGATCCTGATGAGGCGGCGGCGATGTACGCCGCGCATGTCGCCGGACGGCTGTGCGGAGTGCGTCCCGATGCCGCGCGATCCGCGGCGTGCCTGTACACGCAGTCGCCCGACGCGCATTTCGCGATCGGCCATCACCCGGCAATGGACCGGGTCCTGGTCGCCTCCCCCTGTTCGGGGCATGGCTTCAAACATTCGGCGGCGATCGGCGAAGCGATCGCGCGACGCCTGGCAGGCGAGACCGATATCCTCGACCTCGCCGAATTTGGGTTGTCGCGCTTCGACGCGCCCAACAAATAAAAGGTACGTCCCACCGCTACCTTTGCTCTCAATCGTTCCAAGTGCGCAGATTTAATGCGGCTTGGCAGACCCTCTTCCGGCCGTTGACACCCTTCCCTTCGCTTCTCAAGTTCAGGCGCTGGGTCATCTCTTCGATAAAAGCAATTTTTGACGCCCGGCTTTCCTTTCGCGAACGACGCGATTGGGGAAGCTGAAGTAAGCTGCTTAAATCGACTGGCTCGCACACTCCGGATGCAATCCAGCTATTTGCTCTAAGGTCAAGACCCATTGATGTGAGTGTCGCGATCTGATCGGGCTCCGCCGGGAGACCGGAATAAGCGACTTTGTTGGCTGATGGATGAACATATAAAGCGGCTGGCCATCGGTGACGCACGCGATCCGCCCATGCCGCGCGGTCGCGCACCGTCTTCAGCAGCCCTGGGGTCGAGCGTAAAGCGGACCTTCGCACCCGCGAAAAAATACTCTTACATAACGATTGCGCGGTATGTTTATGTGCTACTTCCATCATGGGAGGGTTCGTATGCTGAAGCTGGGGGGTTACAGTGTTCCGGTCGTCGGGTTGGTGGTCGCGACGGCAGGAATGCTGCAACCGCACGCTGCCGCCGCGCAGGCGCAACCTCTGCCACGTGATACCGAGGCGGAAGGAAATGCTTCAGCGAACGAAGACATCCTCGTCACCGGGCAGTTGAGCCGGGAAGCGGATCTCGGCGGCACGCTGGGCACGCGTTCGATCCTTGATACGCCGCTGTCGATCAGCAGCGTCTCGCGCGATGATCTGGCCGATCGCGCGGTGACGGCCTTGGGGGAGGTGTTCGCACGGGACCCGGCGGTGACCTCGCTCGGCGATACCACCACGATCTACTCGTCGAACCTCAGCATTCGCGGCCTGCCGCTGGACCCAGCCAACGGCTACAAGATCAATGGCCTGCCCATCTATAATTTCGGCGCGGAACTGCCGATCGCATTCTTCGACAGGATCGACCTGCTGAAGGGGTCGTCGGGTTTTCTCTACGGCTTCAGCGCGCCGGGCGGCATCGTCAACTATGTGACCGCCAAGCCGACCCACGACACGCGGGTCGCGGTCGATGCCGGCTATCGCTCTGACAGCATCTTTTCCGGCCATATTGATGTGGGCGCGCCGGTCGCGCCCGGCTTCGGCTATCGCCTGAACGCGATCGCCGAGGATGGCGACGCCCGCAACGGCGCACATATCCACAACAAGGGTGTCGCGCTGTCGCTGGCGGCCGACCTCGCCCCCGGCCTGCGCTGGACGTTCGACGGCATCTACCAGCGGCGCGAGACGGGCAACGTCGTCCAAGGCGTCAGCGTCAGCAGCTTCACCGGCACGGCGCTGCCGCGCCCGCCGGCGGGCGACGATCCGCTGCCGGTCACGCCCGGCAGTTACTTCGACACCGACTATTATCTGCTGGCGACCGGCCTGCGGATCGCGATCACGCCGGGCTGGAGCGTGTCGGCGGATGCGAGCAGTTCGGGCAACCGGCGCAGCTTCTCGTTCGACTTCGCCTATCTGCGCAACGCGGCCGGCGACTATACCAACTTCGTCAACGACAGCCGGTCGCGTAACCGCTTCGATCAGGGGCGACTCCTCGTCGAAGGAAAATTTGCCACCGGACCGCTGAACCACATTCTCGTCCTGGGGGCATCGGCACAGGGCTATACTGTCTTCGGCAACGTGAACCAGGTGTTCCGGGCGACGGGGTCCAGCAACATCTATACCGGCGCGCCGGTCCCCTATAGCTCGACGATGGTCGTCGCCCCGTACAAGAGCGCCGAGGTCGAACAACAGGCCCTGTTCGCCAGCGATACGGTGGAGGTCGTGCCCGGCCTGTCGTTGCTGGCCGGCGTGCGATGGACCCAGTATCGCCAGCGCGGCTATGCCACGACCCGGCTGCGGACGTCGCAATATGACAAATCGCCGGTCACCCCGACGCTGGCGGTCCTCTACAAGCCGTCGCCGACGACGACATTCTATGCCAGCTACGTCGAATCGCTCGAACAGGGCGCGACCGTATCGAGCCTCTATGCCAATCGCGACGCGTTGCTGGCGCCGCTACGTAGCCGGCAATATGAGGCCGGCTTCAAGATCGACGAACGTGACTGGACCGGATCGGCCGCCGTCTTCGCGGTCCGGCGCGGCGCCGCCTATGCCAATGCCGCCAACGAACTGGTGCAGGACGGCTACGCGCTCTACCGCGGTCTGGATATCAACGGCCGGGTCCGCCCGGTGCGCGGCGTGTCGCTGGGCGCCGGCGTGCTGGTGCTCGACGCCCAATATGAGCGGGCGAGCCCGGCGATCGTCGGCAACCGCGTGGAAGGCACGCCCAATTTCCAGCTGTCGGGCGATATCGGCTATCAGTTCGCAGCGGTGCCGGGCCTGAGCGTCAGCGCGGACGTCCGGCGCAACGACGACGTGACCATCAACAGCGCCGCCACCCCGCGGACGCCGGCCTATACGCTCATCGGCCTGGGGATAAAATACGACCTCCCGCTGTTCGGGCATCAGACTACGCTGCGCGCGAACGTGACCAACCTGACTGATGAGCGCTACTGGTTCTACATCCAGCCCAATTTCATCTTTCCCGGCGAGGCGCGCACGTTGTCGCTCGGGCTGCGGTTCGCCTTCTGATGCGAACGATGGCCGGCGAAGCCGACGGGCGCACGGCGGTCAGCTATGCGCTCGTCAACCTGCCGCTGCAGATGATTCAGGGGCCGGCCTCGATCATCCTGCCGTCGCTCTATGTCCAATATGCCGGGCTGGACATGGTCGTCGTCGGCATCCTGATGACGCTGTTGCGGCTTGGCGACGCGGTGATGGATCCGGCGATCGGCCATCTGTCGGACCGCACGCGCCTGCGCTTCGGCCGGCGGCGGACGTGGGTGGCACTGGGCACCGTACTGTGCGTGCCGGCGGTCCTCCTCGTCTTTCGCCCGGGTCCTGCGACCGGCTATGTCTATTTCACTGCCAGCTATTTCCTGCTGACGCTGGCATGGACGATGGTCGAGATCCCGCACACCGCGTGGTTGAGCGAGATTAGCCACGATTATGGCGCCCGCAACCGGCTGTCGACCTATCGCTACATCGCCGGCATGGCCGGCACCGCGTTGTTTCCGCTGATATCGTTCCTGCCTTGGCTACCGAGCCGCGCGGTGACGCCCGAAGTGACGCAGCTAGCGTCCTTCGTCGCGATCCTGCTACTCGGCATTGCGGTGCCCGCGGCGCTGTGGCTGGTATCCGATCCCCCGGTGAAGGCGACGGACAGCCGCAGCCATGGTATCCGCCAAGTCGCGCGGGACCTGTGGGCCAACCGGCCGCTGCGCCGCTTCATCGCCATGCAGTCGCTGACCGGCGTGTCGTCCGGCATGGTGACCGGTCTCTATTATTTCTACGTCAGTATCTATCTAGGACTCAGCCGCGACTATACCAGCGTGATGCTGGCGGTATACACGCTGTCGATTGTCGGCAGCGCGCTGTGGTTGCGGATCGGGCACAGCGTCGACAAGCACCGCATCATCGCCTTGTGCACCCTCTTCACGGCGCTGACGAATCTTCTGATGTATGTCATCACTCCCGGTCCCGACGCCTTCACCTCCCTGCTGATCATGTTCTCGGTGGCGGCAATCGCCACTTCGGGCGCGATAGCGGCGCAGATTGCCCTGCTGGCCGACGTCGCGGACTACGGCGTTCTCCAGTCGGGGCGCGAGCATCCCGGCAACTATTTCGCCCTGTTCGCCTTCGTGGGCAAGGCAGCGCTGGCGGTCGGCAGCGGGATCGGCCTGATCGTCGCCGGCCTGTTCGGCTTCCAGGTCGACGGCGGCAACGGTCCGCTGGCGATGGCCGGCTTCTTCCTCGCGATCATCTGGCTTCCGCTCGCGCTCAACGTCCTGTCCGCTGCCCTGTCATGGTCCTTTCCGCTGGATCGCCGGCGACAGGCGATCATCGTTCGCCGGATCGGACGGCACCATGTACTTGACTCGACGCCCGAATCATCGGGTAACGGGGTCACATGACGACCGTACGCAAAGCCGAACGACGCACCCAGCAGGAGCGGACGGCCGCGGCGCGGGACAATCTGATCCGGGCGACGCAGGACTGCCTCGCCACGCTGGGCTTTGCGAGAACGACCGTCAGCGAAATCTGCAAGCGGGCGGGTGTCTCGAGCGGCGCATTGCTGCATCATTTTCCCAGCAAGAACGCGCTGATCGTTACCGCGTCGATCCAGCGCCAGATCCAGCTGATCGATGATACGGTCCGGCGGGCGCAGTTCGGACAGGGCACGATCCGCGACGAGGCCGACGAGATGCGTCAGCTGATGGCGCAGACTTTCCCGCTGTCCTATGAATTCTTCTGGGCACTGCGCACCGACGAAAATCTGCGGCGCGAATTCCAGAGCCAGCTTCAGGCGAACGAAGGTGCGTTCACCAGTCGCTACACGGTCCAGGATTCGGACCTCATGCGGTCGGGCGAACCGCTGATCGTGCGGATGGTCATCGCCTGCTTTCTGAGGGGCCTGTTGCTGGAGGCGCTAATGAGCGACGCCGGGACCGTCGAGCGGATTTACGAGGTTTTCGTCGAGGCGATGACGGCGTTCGTCCGCCATCAGATGCCGGCGCGGCGGGCATCGTGATGGACGATGGGAGCGACCTGCCTATGTTGCGGCTCTATACGTCGCTCGGGCCTATCTATGTCGCCCTCGCGCTGCATCGGGCGCCCGCACCGCGCGGCATGTGATGGAACTGGTGCAGCGCGATCTGCTCTCTCCCGCCACCTTCTATCGCGCCGTCCGGCCGACCGACGCGACCGACCCGCCAACCCGTATTTCGGTCCTGCAAGGCGGTGTCGGTTGGCGGCGTTGCGAGGACCTGCCCGGCGTCATGCACGAACCGACCTCGGTTACCGGATTGCGGCATGTCGACGGCGCGGTGTCGATCGGTCGCTAAGCGGACCGGCCGGCCACCAGTGAATTGTTCATCTGCCTCGGCGATCAGCCTCGATGCGCGTCCGGGCGACGAGCCGTTCGATGCCGGCTTCGCGGTGTGAACTGCCCCCTTCTGAGTGGTCCATCGACTATGACAGTCTGGACCAAGGAAGGGACGACGAATGCCTGCGAAGAAGCACAAGCCCGAAGAGATCAACGGCAAGCTGCGTGAGGTTGAGATCATGCTGGGCCAGGGCGGCACGACTGCCGAGGCATGCCGGCGCATCGCAGTCAGCGAGCAGACCTACTACCGTTGGCGCAAGGAGTATGGTGGTCTGAAGACGGATCAGGCGCGGCGGATGAAGGACCTGGAGAAGGAGAACCTTCGGCTGCGCCGCGCGATCTCGGACCTGACGTTGGACAAGCTGATCCTGCAGGAGGCGGCGCGGGGAAACTTCTGAGCCCCGCACGGCGCCGGCGGTGCATCGACCATGTGCGGGAGGTGCTGGACGTATCCGAGCGGCGCGTGTGTCGCGTGCTCGGGCAGCACCGGTCGACGCAGCGCAAGGCGCCGTGCGGGGCAGACGATGAAGAGGCGCTCACCGAGGACGTCATTGCCTTGGCCAAGCAGTACGGGCGCTATGGCTACCGCCGGGTGACCGCGCTGCTGCACGCGGCCGGCTGGTCGGTGAACCACATGGCGTAATCAGGAGCGGTGCTCTCTAGGATAGCCTGTCGTCCCCTGAAGTGGAGGACGGAAGATGATCTGCTATGTTGGCCTGGATGTGTCGATGAAGGAGACCGCGATCTGCGTCGTGGACGAAACGGGTGATCGCATATGGGACGGCAAGTCGCGAACGGACCCGGACGCTATTGCGGCCGTGCTGGCGCGGAGGGCCGTAGGAGCCGTGAGGATCGGTATCGAGACAGGCCCGATGACCGTGTGGTTGTGGCATGCATTGACCGAGCGAGAGCTGCCGATCGTGTGCCTTCATGCCAGACATGCTGCGGCAGCCCTGAAGCTGCAGATGAACAAGACGGACCGCAACGACGCGTTTGGCTTGGCACGGCTGGTCCGCTCGGGCTGGTACCGGCCGGTCGCTGTTCGCTCGATGGACACGCACCGGTTGCGTGACTGTCATGGCCTGATATCTGCTTTCCGAGCTGCCGCCCCGCCAGGGTGCGGCCACGGCCATCTCGTGACTCGCTTCGTGACCATCTGGAACACGGGAACCACATCGAGAGGCCGGCGATCTGGCGCCATGCTGAGGCTGGACCCGTCCTGACCTCGAAGACGACAACGATGTGCAAAGCAGATCGACTACGAGCACCTTGGCAAACGGCTTGACCGATTAGACGACAAACGCGTGGAGCGGATTTGGCGGCGCGAGGGCCTGAAGGTACCGCAGAAGCAACCCAAGCGAGGACGGCTATGGCTGAACGACGGCTCGTGCATCCGGCTCCGGCCGGAATATCCAGGGCATGTCTGGGCCTACGACTTCGTCGAGGGCCGAACCCATGACGGGCGCAAGTTCCGGATCCTGACGATCATCGACGAGGCGAGCCGGGAATGCCTGGCGCTGATCGTCGCGCGTCGGCTCAACCACGAAGACGTGCTGGCGTCGCTTGCCGACCTGTTCGTCGAACGGGGTCCAAGCTCAAGGCGCTCCTGCGCAAAGCCGCCGCCCGCACCCGCGACGACCTGTACCGCGCCATCGGTGCCGCCATCGACACGTTCACGCATGCCGAGTGCGCCAACTACTTCGCCGCTGCCGGTTACGATGCAGACTGATCGGAATTTGCTCTAGTGGGTGGCGGTGGCGTACGCGAAGCTTTCGCGCTTGTTGAGACGGCAGCATATCGGCGATGATCGGGTTTTATGCCGGTGCGATCTGGCGAAGGTTCCGCGGAGCGAGGCTAAGCAGGCCAAGAAGCGCCAATCCGAACCCGATCCACAGCGGTGATCGCAAGCCCAGCCCGGCGTCGATGCCGAAGCCACCGGCCCATGTGCCGAGCGCCAGACCGCCGGTGATCATAGAGGCGTGCATGCTGTTGACGAGCGGTCCCGGATGCGCGGTGCGCATGACGCGCGCCACCATCGCGGGATTGAGCGAGACGCCGGTAACGCCGATCACAAGGAAGGCCAGGACGCTGATGATGGCGTTGGTGGCGAACAGCGCGAACAGCGCCAGCGCCGCCGCCAGGACGATCAGGCCATAGACGAGAACCCGAATTGTAAAGCGATCGGCAAATCGTCCGACGACAAGGTTGCCAACGATATTTGCAACGCCATAGGCAGCCAGCAGCAGCGGGATCGCCGTTTGCGGCAGTCCAGCCACTTCGGTGAAGATCGCCGTGAAATAGCTGAACGCCGCGAAGGTCGCGCCGATGACGAGGCCACTGGTCGTGTAGGCCGCCCAAAGTCGGCCATTGTTCAGATCGGCCAGGCTGGCGTCAAGATCGATGGCTGCCCCCCGCTTCGAGGCGGGAACGCCGAAAGCGATGATCGGGATGCACAGCACGGCCAGTGCAACGATCCCCCAGAACGCGGCCTGCCAGCCGAAGCTCTGGCTGACAAGGCTCGTCGCCGGCACGCCGAGGATAGGCGAAAGCGTCAGCCCCGCCAGGACGAAGGAGACGGCGCGACCACGCAGATCCGGACGGACCAATTCCGCGCAGATCGTCATGGCGATGCCGAAACACGCCGCGCTGGAGACACCTTGCACGGTGCGCGCGATCGCCATGACCGCGTAGTTCGGTGCGAGCGCGGCGAGGAGGCTGCCAGCCAGGAACAGGACGAGCATGGCGAGCAATGCCGGCTTGTTCGGGCTTCGCACGGCCAGCATTCCCGCCGTCGCGAGTGGTCCGCCGATCGCCATGCCGAGCGCGAAAAAGGAGATGAGATAGCCGATCTCGCCGACCGAAACCGAAAAGGCTTGCGCCAGCGTCGGCATCAACCCCGCCACCATGAACTCTGAGGTGGTGATGGCGAAAATCACGATCGCAAGCAGATAGACGAACGCGGGCACCTTGGCGGAGCTGGGCGCATGTTCGAATGTCGGTGCCGGGGTTTCAACATGCGAGCCTGCCGCCATGGCCGGATAACCTTTCTATATAAATGACTACAGAAATAGCTATCCCGCTTGTCTGCGGTGGTCAACGAATTTATATAAACGCTGATACAGAAAGATTTATCATGGCTGCACCCAGAGGACGCCCCCGCAGTTTCGATCGTGATCAGGCGCTGGAGCGCATGATGGAGGTGTTCTGGCGCAAGGGCTATGAGGGCGCTCAGCTCAACGACCTTCTGACCGCCATCGGCATCACGCCGCCGAGCTTCTATGCTGCCTTCGGGTCGAAGGAAGCGGCGTTTCTGGAGGCAGTGGATCTTTATATCGCCACGGTCGGCACCCCTCCGATGCGGGCGCTGAACGAGACCCCCGCTGTGAGCGACGCGCTTCGGGCGATGCTGAAAGGTAGCATCGACGTCGCCTTGTCTTCTCGTCCGGGCGGCTGTTTCCTGATCCTCGGCGTGGTCAATTGTCTGCCCGAGAATGAGGCGGCCCGTGCCCGCTTGCTGGAGGCGCGGCGTGAGACGCACCGTCTCATTCGCACCCGTCTGTCCCGCGCCGTTGCCGAAGGCGAACTCTGGGCGGATACCCAGGTGGACTCGCTGGCCGCATTCTATCACGGCATTCTCCAGGCCATTTCCTTCCAGGCGCGCGATGGCGCGACGCGCGAGGAACTGACCGCCTTGATCGAACCGGCCATGGCGGGATTTGCTGCCACGCGCGCAGAATGATCCGCAGGCGGCGTGTCTTCGGATTGTCATTCTTTGCCGACCCTATGACGCTGAAGATCAGCGTTCCTTCGGCGATGGGCTGTGTCGTCTCCTCGTTTTTGCCGCTTACGACTGTCGCGTTGCCAACAGTTTTTTCTATAGCGACGCTTCCTAGAGGCTGTTATGGACTTGTGAGACCGGCTAATTCATCCGCGCTGGGATGAGCATTTGCCGCAAGTCCTATCCGTCTGACGTGAGCGACGAGGAATGGTTTCTGGTTGCACCGTACCTGTTGCTGCAACGCGAGGATGCCGGGCAGCGGGAGCATGACCTGCGGGAGGTGTTCAACGGCCTTCGCTACATTGTTAAGACGGGCGCGCCATAGCGGTGGATGCCGAACGATCTGCCGCCCTGGGCAGCCGTGTACCAGCAGACACAGCGCTGGCTGGCGGCGGGCTGCTTCGAGGCGCTGGTGGACGACTTGCGCACGGTGCTGCGGCTGTCAGCGGGGCACAAGGCCGAGCCGACCGCTGCGATCATCGACAGCCGGACGCTTCGATCGACGCCCGAGAGCGGCGAGCGGGCCGGCTATGACGGGACCAAGCGCAAGAAGGGCTCGAAGATCCACATGGCCGTCGATACGCTGGGCCATCTGCTGGCCCTCCATGTCACGCCAGCCAGCGCCGAGGATCGCGGCAAGGTGGAGCGGCTCGCCCGCACCGTACAGGCGGTCACCGGCGACACGGTCGAGCTGGCCTGGGTGGACCAGGGCTATACCGGCGGGCGGGCCGCCGATGCAGCAGACAAACACGGCATCGCGCTCGAAGTCGTCAAACTGCCGCAGGCCAAGCGCGACTTTGTTCTCCTGCCGCGCCGCTGGGTCGTCGAGCGGTCATTCGCCTGGGCAACCCGCTTCCGCCGTCTCGTCAAGGACTATGAACGCTATGCTCAAACACTCGCCGGACTTCACATCGTCGCTTTCGCCTGCATCATGATGAAACAGGCGGCTGCTATCTCTGCAGGTTCATAACAGCCTCTAGATCATGTCTGGGATCGCGCGAGCTTCTATGACAGTCTGGCGCAATCTCTTTTCGGACACTCGATCGATCATACGATCCTAATCCATCATAGACTGACTACCGGCCTGTTTCTCGACGATATGCTTTCAATGTTCAAAGACCGCGGTTGGCGGCTCATTGACGCGAAGGCGGCTTTCGCGTCTCCGGTATTTGCTATGGAGCCTAACGTCCTGCCCGCAGGGCAGAGCCTCATTTGGTCACTGGCGAAGGCGGATGGGCGCTTTGAGAAGCTGCTGCGCTTTCCGGGGGAGGACGGGGATTACGAAGCACCGAAAATGGATGCAGCCGGTCTGTAGAGTTCCATTCCCAACAGCGCCAGATTTTGAGAACCCGTTTCGATTCCCACTCAACCATCACAATTAGAAGTCGCGACCGCATCGCAGCACGTTACCAAGTGGGACGGCAATATCATCAATCCACTGCCGTGGATGAAATCCAGGCGTCGATGTCCCTTTCACTCCACCGCGCCATTGCCGGTTTGATCTTCCGGGGCTTCGGAAACCGCTTCTCTGCGATGAGGGCGTAGATCGTCGTCTTGCTGAGACCCACGCGTTGCTTGACCTCATGGAGACGAAGGAGACGGTCAGTAACCAAGGACGTTGGCACACTCGCGCCTTCTAGATGGTCTTGCTCGATCATAGGTAACTCCGATCCCATATAAGGCTGGCGGTGCTGCCCTCGACGTCAGGAAACAGCGCGGCTTTCCGCGGATGCTGGAAAAGCGGATCGTCCAGAATGACACGCACATAGTCGCGCGGCGTCTCCCCTCGCGACCGCTCTTCCCAGGCGTCGCCGATCCGTTGCCCGCCCAGCAACACCCGAAAAGCCGGCGCGCGCTCGCTTGTCCGGTCGTCATTGGGCACGAGGCGGACCTTGCGACTGATGGTGAGCGTCTGGATCTCGCCTTCCCATCCGCCCTGCCTCGACAGTTTGAACCGACCGATCACGATGCTCATCGTTTTAGCCCTCCCCCGTCGCCTTGCGTGCCCTGGCGAACGTCCGATCGCTGGCGAGGAAGGCATCCAGCATGAAGGGGATAAGGTCAGTCACGTCCGCCTTCTCACCATAGGTCTCCCGGTAGAGCGCCGCATAATCGGAAAGCGCGCGGTTGAGGTCGGGCATGACTGTAATGGTGATCTTGACCGGGGTGCGGTCGGGGAGCTTCGCAAGCTTCAGCATGGGGGCCTCCATCACCGTCCGCCCCATGGGCGGAGAATCAAATCCTTATGAACTAGCACGCGGACCGGCCATCCTGGCCGGATGCGGATCGTCGGCTGGACCGCGAGCTGCTTGGTGACGATCTGCTGGCCCGCCTGGCTTGCCGATTGCTGGGTTGCCTCGCGTATCGCGCGAACCAAATCGCCATCGCCGCCGATGGATACCTGCGTGCCGACGCCGAGCAGGGTCGACAGCGCGACGCCTTTCAGAAGCCGCCATGTGTGGAAATCCACCTTGTCGGCGAGGCCGGTATAGCCCGCGGCATCGGTCGCCGGCAGGTTGTCGAACTGGAGCGACGATCCATCGGGCAGAATGATCCGCTGCCATACCAGCAATGCCCGGCTTTGGCCGAACGCCACCACACTGTCGTAGCTACCGATCAATCGCGATCCCTGCGGCACCAGCAGGAACCGCCCGCTGGCGGTATCGCAAACATTCTCCGTCACTTGCGCCACCACCATGCCAGGAAGATCGGAATCGAGGCCGGTAATAAGACTGGCCGCTATCGAGCTGCCGGCCATGACCATCCAGGGCGATGCCGGTTCTTCGAGACGATGCGGATTGACGGTCGTGTCCGCCCGCTGGTTGACGAAATCGCGCTTCGGCTGCTGGCTGTTTGAAGCGGTGCCGAGACTAGCCGTCGGCATACCACCCGCGCTGGCGATCGAAGGTGCTGCAATCGCGGCGTCATCTATAGAAGCGGTGGCAACGGATGGCGATTTGTTGCGGCCCGCCGATTGTACCATCACCCCAGCTTCGCGCGCAGCACGAGCTTGATCGGCGCGCCGAAGTCGCTCCGCCTCCGCGGCCTGAGCCGCGGGTGTTTGCGCGGGAGGCAATTGCGCCGGTGCCGCCCCTTCGGTCTGTCCAGTCTCGCCGCCCTGGGCAGCGAGTTCGCGTTGCCGTTCGAGGATCGGCCGCCCGAGGTCACCCGGCAATGGCGGGCCGAGGATAGGTGTGGATGGCGTCACCCGGCTATAGCTGTCCGGCAGGTTGGCAACGGCATCTGTCGGCACCCGTCGCTCGGACACTGCCTGCTCGTCCGGCGATGCAGCGATATGGAGCCGGTGACCACCGAGCGAAAGCCAGGCCAGCCCCGCCAAGGCAAGCGATCCGCCGCCTGCCGCACCGATCAATATGCTGCGGCGAAAGCGGACCACGCGGCGCGGACGGGCGCGGAGGGTCAACGTATCGACATTTGCCTTGGGCGGCGGCACGGCGACAGCGCTTTCATCGACCATCATGTCGGACTCGCCGCTCACGACCTGTTGCCCCGCTTGTCGTCGGTGCGGATAATCCGCACGACCTGCTGCGGCTTCTCGCCAAGGCGCAATTCGGCGGCTGAGAACAGACGATCCACGATGTAATGGTTCCCGGCTACCCGGTAGTTCACCAGTTGCGCGTCGCCGGTCGGTGACAGCACGAACAGCGGGGGCGCCTCCGCCTGATCGAGCCGGGCCGGGAACTCGATATAGACCTTTGCGCCGTCATCCCAGGCGCGCAAGGGCCGCCACGACGGCTTGTCCCCGCTAATGGCATAGCCAAAGTGCAGGTCGGCGATGGCGACGTTATCGGCGATCGGCTGCGCTTCCCGTGCCGCCTGATTCTGACGCCGAAGGGCGACAAGCTGATCCTGCGGGTACGTCCATGATACGGCGGCCATCGCCGTGCGATCGGTGCTGTCGAGTGCGATATGATAAGCTCGCCGATCAGTCGTCACGACCATGTTCGTCGCGAGGCCAGCGGCAAAGGGCTTCACCAGTACATGCACCTGCGCGGTTTCGCCGGTGCCGCTACTGGTGTCCCCGATAACCCAGCGTACCGTATCGCCCGCCGCAACGGATACCAGCGTCTCGCCCGGCTGAAGCGCGATATCGGTGATGCGGCCGGGCGCGGTGTAGAGATGGTAAAGCGCGCCATCGGCCCATGGATAGACCTGCACCGCATTAACGTAGCCAGCAGTGGTCGGTTCGCGGGTGGCCGCCCGGTTTGCAGCGGCGACACGCTCGCTGGGCGTGAGGGTATCGGACCGGACCGTCGGACGTGGCAGGAGTTGACCGGGAAGCGGCAGCGGCTTCGGCACTTCCACGATGCGGATCGGTGCAGCTGGCTCCTGTTGCACGACCGCGGGACTGAATGCCGCGGGGTCATGGGCGATCGTCGGGGGCGTCGCTTGAGTAGCACACGCTGCGGTCGGGATCGCCAGCGTCACGATGGCGGACAGGCGGATCATTGGACATTGCCTCCTTCATTGCTGGACGGTGGATTTGTCGGCGTGGGCACCGGTGCGATCGGCGAGGAGAGTGCGGCCACCGGCTGCGCCATCGTGGGCGTCGGGTTTGCAGCCAGCGCAGAACCGCCGCTGTCCAGTTCCTTGGTCCAGTCGATGGCGTTCACGAACAGTCCGAGCGGATTGCGGCGCAAGCTATCGGCGTTCTTCGGGGGTCGCATTACGATGGAGAGGATTGCCGTCCATCGTGTCGTGCCGGCGAGCGAGCCCCGCTCATAGGTCTGCTCGATCCATTTAACCTGAAAGCTGGTGTCGGACGCACGCACGACACTTGTGACCTGTACGGACACGCTACGCTCGCCGATCTTCGAGAACGGATCATTGGCGCGCGCATAGTCGTTGAGAAACTGCGCCGCGCGGTCGGTTACGAAGTCATAGGCTTCCAACCAGTTCTTCTTGACCAGCACCGGGTCTGTCGAGACCGACCGAACGTCGGTGATGAAGCGTGCGAGTTGCCATGCGACCTCGGCATCTGTCGGCCGGTAGTTCTGGATGGCCGGCGCGACCGCGCGCGGTTCGCCAAGCCGATCCACCTCCACGACATAGGGTGTGACCCGGCTTTGCAGGGATTGCCAGACATTGCCTATGGCGAGACCGCCAGCGAGCGTGAGACAACCGAAGGCGATCAGCCGCCAGTTGTGCGCCTGGATGCGGGCTGAGCCGATCCGGTCGTCCCAGAGTTGCCCGGCGCGTTGATAGGGCGTCTCCGGCTCGGGGGTCCGTCCATAGCGCTGAGGATTGCGCTTGAAGATCATTGTTCAATTCTCCTTGTCGCTGAGGTCGGGGTTGGCGGGCGCGCCGGGACGATCGCCTTCCTTGACGATCTGCATCGCGGCATGAACTCGGTGACGGGCGGTCTGCTCGGATCGCATCTTGCGGGCCCAAAGCGGTGGGCTTGAGTCGGCACTCCTGTTCGGGGCCGCATCGTCCTTCGCCGGCTCGCCGCTCCCTTCCGCTCCAGCGCCCGCCCTTGGCGATTCGCCGCCCAGAGCCGCCATGGCGGCATCGCGTCCCCGTTGCGCGCTGTCGCTCAAGCCCTGCTGGACACGAGAGAACGTGGACGTCGCGGCATGTCCAGCGGCCCCCTTGGCGGCGGAGGCCAACCCGTCGAAACCGGCCGATATGCTATGTTCACCGGCTGCGGCCTGACCTGAGCGCCACGCCGTTTGCGTTGCCGCTCCCATCGCCGTGCCCGCCCGGATAGCCGCCATGCCGCCCGATCCGGCGGTAATGGCCGCACGCGCACCCAGCATGGCGGCCCCGCCTGTCGCTAGTGTAGCACCTCCCATTGTGCCGACAGCCGCGCCCGCGCCAAGTTGGGGTGCCCCTGACACCAGCCCTGTCGCGATCCCGGGTCCAAAAATGCCAAGGCCGAGCAATGCGAGCGCGCCGAGAACCAGCGACATGGCTTGCGCCGTGTCGATCTCCGCGCCGTTCGACGTGGCGATGAAGTCATGGAAGAAGCTCGATCCAATGCCGATGATGACAGCCAGCACCATCACCTTGATGCCAGACGATATGATGTTCCCAAGAACCCGTTCGGCAAGGAAGCTTGTCTTGTTCCAGAGCGCGAACGGAACCAGCGTGAACCCGGCAAGGCTGGTCAGCTTGAACTCGACGATCGTGATGAAGAGCTGGATAGCCAGAATGAAGAACGCCAACACCACCAGCAGCCACGCCACCACCATCACGGCCGCTGCCGCAAGAGCCGGCACGTAAAAGCCGATCTGCTTGCCGGCCTGGTCGAGAAGTGGTTGTGCCGCCTTGAATCCGGTGCCGGCGATCTTGCCCGGCTTAAGCAAGTCTTGCGCGGACATGGCATTCGCACTGGCATGAAGGCCGAGCCCGGAAAATGACTCGTAGATGATTTGGGTGAAGTGCTGGTAGTTGTTGAGGATCAGCGCGAAGACACCGACATAGAGTATCTTCTTGACCAGCCGCGCGAGAATATCGTTCTCGCCATCGAGCGACCACCATAATCCGGCCAGTACGATATCGATCCCGATCAACGTCGTTGTCAGGAACCCTACGTCCGGGCGAAGCAGTCCGAACCCTGAGTCTATATAGTGACTGAAGACGGTAACGAACTGGTCGATGACGTTGAGGTCAGGGGCGCCCGGATCAGCCATGGCACACTTCCGGACACAGGGGCGGCAGGAGGCCCTTCCACGACTGCGGCAGGACGGGGATGGTCGGAGTCATGATGGTTTCATCCCTTCCGAGCGCGCCGCTTATCGGGGGGTGTAGGCATCGCCGGTGCCGACGAAGCGGGTCCACGCCGCGCGGGCGGCTTCCTGATCGGCGGCAGCGCGGGCCTTCTCCAGCGCCTCGGCGCGGAATTGCGCCGCCATCATCGACTGAAGCTGCATCTGCTGCTTGATCGCGAGGGCGGTGAGCTGGTTGGATGCCTGCTGGGCCTGAAGGCTGCCCTCGGCCCCTTCGCTCGCGGCGAGCAGCTTGCTCAGTTCGGCGCTGTCAGCCCGCACCGATTCGACAATGCTCGACTGCACTTGCATCGTCTGGTGGAAGCTATCCATCGCGTCTTGCCAACGGGTCTTGGCGTCCGCAGTGATCTGGGCCGCGCTTTGCGCCGCATCGGGCGTCGCGAAATGCTGCCGGAACAGCCGGTCAGTTTGCGCAACCTGATAGCCAAGGTTCTGGGCCTGGCCCATCAGCGAGTCGATCCGCTTGAGGTCGGACGTGATCGCGGTCAGCGACGATACGTCCAGTCGCGACAGGTTGCGCGCCATGTTGCGCAGCATCGTCGCCTCATTCTGGAGCGACTGGATCTGATTGTTGATCTGCTGGAGTGTACGCGACGCAACAAGGAGATGCTGCACATAGGCGCGTGGGTCGAACACGATCCCGCCGAACTGCGCCTGGGTCGGTGTGGCAGCGAGCAGCGCGATCGTGGCGCCGGCGGCTGCAAGTTTACGTCGGGTCATAAAGCAAGCTCCTGCTGGATCGGGCGGCGCGGGGCCGCGTGGGGGAAATGAGGAAGGAGGTCCGCCGCCCAGCCGAGGCCGCGTGCGCGGAGAAAGGCGGCAAGAAAGCCGTCATCGCCATGGTCTGCGATCAGCGTGTCGATCAGCGTTTGGGTCGCCGGGTCAGCCGAGCCGGCAAGCGCAAGGGCGATCGGACCCAGAGCGAGATCGAACAGCCGGTTGCCGCGCCGCGACTGGAGGTAATAGTGCCGCTTTGGCGTCGCCCGTGCGATCAACTCGATTTGCCGGCCATTGAGACCGAACCGGACATAGGCGTCACGCGCCTGCGGTTCGACCGCGCGGTCATTCGGCAGGAAGATGCGTTGGGGGCAGCTTTCGATAATGGCCGGCGCGATCGAACTGCCAGCGATATCGGCGAGGCTCTGTGTCGCGAAGACGACCGAGACGTTCTTCTTGCGCAACACCTTCAGCCATTCGCGGATACGTTCGGCGAACAGCGGATTGTCGAGGAAAACCCAGGCTTCATCGAGGATCAGCAGCATGGGCCGCCCATCCATCCGGGATTCAAGCCTGTGGAACAGCCAGGTCAGCACAGGGGCGACCACCGCCGGCATGTGCATCAGCGCCTCGGTTTCGAAGCACTGAACGTCGGCCAGCGTCAGCCGGTCTTCAGCGGCGTCGAGCAACCGTCCGAACGGCCCTTCGAGCGTGTAGGGACGGAGGGCAGATCGTATGGCGTTGGACTGGAGCAGCACCGAAAGGCCGGTCAGCGTGCGCTCAGGCGCGGGGGCACCCGCGAGGCTGGTGAGCGCCGACCACACCATATCCTTGACGTCGGGAAGCACGACCAGCTTCTCGGCCGCGAGCAACCCCGCCAGCCAGTCGGCCGCCCAGCTTCGTTCGTGGGCTTCGTCGATCCGGGCGAGCGGCTGGAACGCGAGCGCGCCACCCTCACCAAGCCGGTGATGCTGACCGCCCATCGCGAGCACTGCCGCGCGTGCCGACAAGCCCTTGTCGAATATCGTCACCTGCGATCCGGCATAGCGCCGGAACTGGAGAGCAAGCAGGGCCAGCAGCACCGATTTGCCGGCGCCGGTCGGCCCGACCACCAGCATATGCCCCACATCGCTGACATGGGCGGACAGGCGGAAGGGCGTGGAGCCGGATGTTTCGGCGTAGAGTAAAGGTGGTCCGGCGAGATGCGTATCTGCCGCCGGCCCCGCCCATACCGATGACAGGGGCATCAGATGGGTCAGGTTCAGCGTATGAACCAAAGGCTGTCGCACGTTGGCGTAGACATGGCCCGGGAGCGACCCCAACCACGCTTCGAGCGCGTTGATGGACTCACGGATACAGGTGAACCCCAGCCCATTGACGATCCGCTCGATGATGCGGACCTTCTCATCGGCCGCGCCCGCATCCTCATCCGATATGGTGATCGTGGTCGTCAGATAGCCGAAGCCGACATGATCGCCGCCAAGCGCCTGCAAGGCGAGGTCAGCGTCGGCGACCTTGTTGTCGGCGTCGCTGTCGGTCAGCGGCACCGGCTCGTTCATCATGACCTCGCGCAACAATTGGACGACCGATTTCCGCTTGTTGAACCATTGCCGCCGGATGCGGGTCAGCGCCTTGGTCGCAGCCGGCTTGTCGAGCGCGATGAAGCGCGTGGTCCAGCGGTATGGAAAGTCCTGATGGTTGAGCGCGTCGAGGAGGGCGGGACGGGATGCGGCTGGAAAGCCCAGCACCGTAATCGTGCGGAGATGCCGGTCGCCCAGCGTCGGTTCGATGCCCCCGATGACTGGCGTATCGACCAGCAAGCCGTCGAGATACATCGGGGTCGGGGGCATTGCGACCTTGTGCCGGCGTGTCGAGATGCACCCGTGGAGGAAGGTCAGTGTCTCCTCATCATCGAGCGGGCTGATCTCGGGAAAGACGCCGTTCAGCAGGTCGAATAGCCGGTCGGTCTCGGCGACGAAGGCGCGCAATTCCTGCCGCCAGTCGCGAGAACCGGAGCGGTCGTCCCTTTCCCATACCGCCCGCTCGGCGCGGCTGACGCCATCGGGCGCGGGGAGGTAGAAAAGCGTGAGGTGATAGCGGGATTCGAAATGCTGTCCCCGGCGGCCGTCGAAATGACCACGGCGTTCCTCATCGATCAGCCAGGATGCCGGATCGGGGAAATCGCTATGGGGATAGTCCTGGGCCTCGACGCGCTCGGCATCGAGGAACAATGCCCATCCCTCGCCTAGTCGACGCAGCGCATTGTTCGCACGGGCGGCAACCGATACCAATTCGGCTTCCGTCGCGCTTTCGAGGTCCGGGCCGCGGAATCGAAAGCTGCGCTGGAATCCACCGTCCTTGTTCAGCACGATGCCGGGGGCGACCAGCGCGGCCCATGGCAAGTGGTCGGCGAGCCGATCCGCAGTCGCGCGATACTCACGCAGGTTCAGCATGAAAGATGCCCTTTCTGGCGGAGGTGGCGGATGGTGACGGCAGCGAAATCCGGGTCACGCTTGGCGGCGAAGATCGCGAGGCTGTGCCCGGCCATCCAAAGCACCGCACCCGCGATCCATTGTTGGAGGCCCAGCCCCAACGCCGCGGCCAGGGTGCCATTGATGATCGCGATCCCGCGCGGCGCGCCGCCGAGCAGGATCGGTTCGGAGAGTGCGCGGTGAAGCGGCACCTCGAACCCATCGATCGAGTCTGAGGCGGGACCGGCCGAGACGATGGAGCCAGGCGACATCATGCCAACAGCGCTCCGCCGCCGAAGCTGAAGAAGGACAGGAAGAAGGAGCTTGCCGCGAAGGCGATGCTCAATCCGAAGACGATCTGGATCAGCTTTCGGAAGCCACCACTGGTCTCGCCAAACGCGAGCGCGAGGCCGGTCGAAATGATGATAAGAACCGCGACGATCTTGGCGACGGGGCCCTGGACGGACTCAAGGACCTGCTGAAGCGGTTCCTCCCATGGCATACCCGAGCCTGCCGCGAAGGCGGTGGCGGGCCATGCAACAGCGGCCGCAAGAAGCAGTGGGATGGGCGCGCGCATGCGGCGCGTCGAAACGACGATCATAACGTAGCTCCATCATGGGGTGGGAAAGTGAGGTGGTTGACGGCGTATTCGCCCTGCGCATCGACACCGCCGACCTCGGCAACGGTATCGACCCTGCGGCCGGAGCCCCTACCGGAGAGGAAGACCACCATATCGATCGCCTCGGCGATCAGGTGGCGGGGAACAGTGACGGTCGCCTCGGCAACGAGTTGCTCAATGCGCGTGAGGGCTGCCCGTGCCGAATTGGCATGGACGGTCGCGATTCCGCCCGGATGACCCGTATTCCATGCCTTGAGCATGTCGAGCGCTTCCGGGCCGCGAACCTCACCGACCACGATGCGGTCGGGGCGCAAACGCAGTGTCGAGCGTACCAGGTCGGTCATGCCGACCACGCCGGGTCGCGTGCGCAGCGCGACGGTATCGGGCGCCGGGCATTGCAGCTCGCGCGTGTCTTCGATCAGGATGACCCGTTCATCAAGGGTCGCCATCTCCGCCAGCAGCGCGTTGGCAAGTGTGGTCTTGCCGGACGATGTACCACCGGCGACGAGAATGTTCTTGCGTTCGAGAACCGCGGTCGACAGCACACGCGCCGCGCCTGCCGACATAATCCCTTCGGCGACATAATCGTGCAATCGGTGGATACGGAGGGCCGGTTTGCGGATGGCAAAACAGGGCTTCGCAACGACTGGCGGCAACAGCCCCTCAAACCGCTCGCCTTCTGGTAACTCGGCGCTGACGATGGGGGCAGCGGCATGGACTTCCACCCCGGCGTGGCTTGCGACCAGGCGGACGATACGTTCGACCTCCCCTGCGGCGATCGAAACGCCGGTATTGATACGCCCCTCGCCAAGCCGATCGAGGCGCAGCGCGCCATCGGGATTGACCATGATCTCGACCACAAGCGGATCGCCCAACGCCGCCGCGATCTCGGGTCCCATGGCAGTACGCAACATGCGACGGCGACGGTCGTGGGTTTCGGGCGGGAGGGTGCCGGTCATCGCACCGCCTCCGATCCGGGCTTGTCATCCGGCAACGCCGGCGTGCCCCCGATCTGGCGGCCGACTTGATCGACAAACTTTTGGAAGCGATCTCGACCGATCGCGCGTGCGGCGGCGTCGGGTTCGGGAAGCTGGGCGTGAAGGCAGAACAGGTAATGCACGAACAGCGACAGGCTTTCGAGCACCACCAGTAGGTCGCGCTGTGTGCGAGCCTGTTGCTTGCTGATGCGATCGAGGCGCGGCCCGAACCGCTCGTCGAGTTCGTTGCTGCCCTGCCGGCTGAACCATGCGTCCAAGGCTTCGACCAGGATCGCGGAGCGCGATACGCCCGGCCTCGCTGCCAATTGCTCCAGACGCTCGGCCAGATGCGGTTCGAGATAGAGTTGATAGCGGTTCTTGTCGCGGTTGCGCATTGTGCAGCCCCTCAGAAGCTCGGCAGCAGATCGTCGCCGCGATCTGAACCTTCGTTGATGGCGTAGGCGCGGCTGACAGCGTTCAGCCCGCGCACCCGATCGATGGCCTGCTTGTCGGCTACGGAATCGCTGTCATCGTCGCCGTTGGGGTCGATGATGGGGGCCGCGTCCGGCTCAACTAGGCTGGCATGTTCGGCGAGGCCGGGATGACGCTGTTGCTGGAGCCCGCCTTCAGCTTCATCGAGCCCGAGGCTGTCGTCCTCACCGGCAAGTAGCGCTTCATGCGGACTGCGGGTCTCGGTGCCCCAGTCATCGGGCCGCGGGCGGGGACGATCGACATATACGCCGTTGTCCAGGCGGGGCGGCGGCATCACGCGCGACGTGAAATTGCGATCCTCGTAGTAACGCAGCTTCTTCGCCCGGATCGGTGCAAGGCCGGACACCAGCACCAGTTCGTCGGCGGGTGGTAGCTGCATCACCTCGCCGGGAGTCAGCAGCGGACGGGCCGTCTCCTGTCGGCTGACCATGACGTGGCTGAGCCACGGCGCAAGCCTGTGCCCGGCATAGTTGCGCTGCGCGCGCAGTTCGGTGGCGGTGCCGAGCGAGTCCGAGATCCGCTTCGCCGTGCGTTCGTCATTCGACGAAAACGCGATGCGGACATGGCAATTGTCGAGGATGGCGTTGTTCTCGCCGTAGGCTTTGCTGATCTGGTTCAGCGATTGCGCGATCAGGTAGGCGCGGATGCCGTACCCCGCCATGAAGGCGAGCGCCGTCTCAAAGAAGTCGAGCCTGCCCAACGCGGGAAACTCATCCAGCATCATGAGGAGCTGATGCTTGCGGCTCTTGCGCGGATCGCCTTCAAGCCGTTCGGTCAGGCGGCGACCGATCTGGTTAAGCACCAGGCGGACCAGCGGCTTGGTGCGCGAAATATCGCTGGGCGGAATGACCAGGTAGAGGCTTACCGGAACCGGGCTGTCGACAAGATCGGCGATGCGCCAGTCGCAACGCGATGTGACCTCCGCCACCGTCGGGTCACGATAGAGGCCGAGGAACGACATGGCGGTGGACAGCACGCCGCTGCGTTCATTCTCGCTCTTGTTGAGCACTTCCCGCGCGGCCGAGGCGACGACTGGATGCACTTGCGGATGCTCCGGGGTGCCGAGATGATTGGTCGCCATCATCCGGCGCAGCGTGTGCGCGAACGACCGCTGCGGATCGGAAAGGAAGGTGGCGACCCGTGCGAGGGTCTTTTCCTCCTCGGCGTAGAGGACATGGAGGATTGCGCCGACCAGCAGGGAGTGAGACGTTTTTTCCCAATGCGAGCGACGTTCCAACGCGCCCTCGGGGTCGACCAGAATGTCCGCGATATTCTGGACGTCGCGAACTTCATCCGGTCCTTTGCGGACCTCCAGCAGCGGATTGTAGCGGGCTGACCGCGGATCGGTCGGATTGAACAGCAGGCAGTGCGAGAACCGCGAGCGCCAGCCAGCGGTCAGCGTCCAGTTCTCGCCCTTGATATCATGAACGACGACCGAACCGATCCATGACAGGAGCGACGGCACGACAAGGCCGACGCCTTTGCCCGAGCGGGTCGGCGCAAACGCCATGACATGCTCCGGCCCGTCGTGACGCAGATAATCGTTGCCGAGGCGGCCGAGAAACACACCGGCGTCGCGGAACAGCCCCGCTTGCGCAATCTCGACCCGGGTGGCCCAGCGCGATGAGCCGTAGGTCGTGACATTTCGGGACTGGCGCGCGCGCCATATCGACCCGATGATCGCGGAGGCGCAGCCCAGGAAGCCGCTGGCCCCGGCGAGCGCTCCGGCCTTGTCGAACACCTTCGGCGCATAGGCGTCGTAGTGATACCACCAGTCGAAAAGCTGCCAGGGTCGATAGACAGGCACGCGGCCAATGACCGCCCATGGTGCTCCGAGTTGCGCCTGATAGCCGAGCATCGCAGCGGCCCATTGGGTCGCAGCCCACACACCCGCGATAACGATCCCGAAAACGACAATGATCTGGCCGACAAGCAGCTTGGTAGGGGTCATGGGTTCCGGTCCGACTCGCAATCCGCACGATGCGGAGCGACCGGACACAAGCTGCGTCGATCCGATACCTCACTGTTATGACCGTTATTGTCCCGGAAGGTCCCGGTATGTCCCGGCGGCAGGGCTATCTAAATAAGGTTCATCTCAGCGTAGCCATGGACCGATGTTGGACCGAAATTTCCGTGACCTGTCGGCACCGAAATCATATCTCGCCGACATACTCACCTCGTCATGTTCGCCGACATGGATAGTCAAAAGCTTGCAGACTGGCTCGAAGATTTTTTGCCGGATGTTGATGGTGTCGAGAACATAGCATCACGCGCGTTCGGCCGCGCCTACATCGCGCTACGGATGCAGCTATTGTCCGGGACGCTGAAGCCTGGACAGCATCTTGATATAAATGCGCTCGCCAAGTCGATCGGTGTCAGCAGTTCGCCCGTTCGGGAGGCTCTCTGCACACTAGCGGCCGAACGGATGTTGCGTTCGAACAAGGGCAGCGGCTTCCATGTACCGGATTTCCGCTTCGCATATACAAGCGATTTGCTGCATTGGAGCGAGCATTTGGCGCTTCAGTGCGTCAAAACTAGAAATGGCCGGCGGATCGAAGTCCGCGAGCACTTTCGAGGTGATCATCTGGCCCGCATGCTGTTTCTCTTTCGGGCTATCAGTGATATGCCGCCAAATCCCGAATTATCGCGCGCCCTAATGAGTGCCACAATGCGCTTGCACGTTCTCTATCGTGTCGAACCTACCGTTCTTCTCGATGGGGCGACCGAAATCGACAACATAGAGGATGCATTAAAGCATAATCGACCAACACTGACGAAAATGCTACGCACCTTCCATCGTCGTCGTATCAACGCTCTTCCGAAGATCATTCGAGTCGCACGCGACTCTCGATGAGGCCGTTCATTTTCAAGAATTTATGGCTGGCTGCAAGATAACAACTAGCTGCCTGCTGCCATGTAATTGTGATTATTCATTTCTCTTCAATAAGAAATATATTCTGAATGCACAATGCTTCCAGGTTATATTCGCGATGCGGCAATCCCGCAAATCAGTTGAAGGAGTGAAGATCATGGAACGTGAAGACGATGTGATCGACCTCGGCGTCGCCTCCGAGGACACCAAGGGTCCCTTCGGTGTGATCCCGGACGAGGCCAACGGTCTGTCGGCGATGGGGCTGACCGACGACTAACCTCGCAGGCGCACGCTTTTGCAGAGCGCCCACGCTTTACTTGAGCGTGCGCCTGACTCTTGGGAAGCAACGATGGGATACAAACTTCGATCCGACCTCACGTTTTGCAAGGTCGGTGATCGGGCCGTATTCTTAGATATCAATTACGATCGCTATTTTTGCCTAGGCGCTTCGGCCAATTCGGCTTTTCTGCGGCTTTGCGCCCGAGAAGCGCTGAATACAAGGGAGAAGCTGGCGCTATCGTCTCTTTGCGACCGTGGCATTTTGCTTGCTGACGATAGCCCTGGTGCGCCTCTTCCATGCCCGAGCTTACCACCTGCGGAGATCAGTTGCCTCGATGGTGACATGCCTTCGAAGGCAACTGCGGTCTTCATTGCGGCCGGATGGCTTCTTCGAACAAAATTCGAGTTGAGGCATCGCGGACTCAAGAAAATGGTGGAGCGCCTGATCAAAATACACTGTACCAAGAGCGAGGCGCAGGACTGCAATGATATTCGTACCGCCAGCCTCCCGTTCCATCGGGCCGGCTTATTGATGACCCCCCTCGACCAATGCCTCGTCCGGTCATTTGCACTCGCCTTAGCGCTCAGGCGGTTGGAGATAACGTGCAATCTGGTGATCGGTGTCAAGGTCCATCCATTTGCCGCACATAGCTGGGTCCAGAGTGGTTCGGTTCTACTGAACGACCGGATTGATACCGTGCGCGATTTCACTCCAATTTTAGTGATCTGATGATAAATCGCTATCTACTATCCGTCGCCAGCCATAGCAAGCAAGTCTTGTCACAGGCAGGTCTCTATCATCAAAAGCCCGCGCATTATGACAGCTTCACTTCAGATAGCGATCTGGCTTGGAACATTCTTCATATCTCCTCTCAAGGCTCCGATTCTATAATAAGGAGTCGGCATGGTATAATCATTGGGTCTATTTTTGATAGAGAAACAGGCAATCCAGTAAATTTGATAAGCGAAGCGATTTGGAGTGAGCTTTCTCGCTCACAGGGCGACTCAATTTTTACCTCGTTCTGGGGTAACTATGTTGCGCTACTTTTCTACGAAGAGGAACGATCAATTGCGGTTCTACGCTCTCCGCTGAGTGACTATTCGTGCTACTTTTGCGAGCTCGATGGCATCACGCATGTATTCTCCGATCTCAACACGCTGACAGAGCTTGTTGGTAAAAGACTCGAAATCGACTGGAATGCACTCACGCGTCAGTTGCTTTTCGGTGACTTACGAGAAGCTGCAACGTGCATTCTCGGTGTGTCGGAACTCCGGGGCGGCGAGCGATTGTTCATCGGCCCAAACAGCATACGGAAGGATATTGTTTGGACTCCATGGGATTGGGCCAAGCCGAACATAACGGACGCAGCCGAAGCCACGCAGTTACTAAAGTCCTCAATTATTTCGAGCATTGCTGCCCGTGCGTCCCAACATCCTCGGATCATTCTAAAGCTTTCGGGTGGTCTCGATTCGTCCATTGTTGCCGCAGGACTGGCGGCCGGTGGCAGCAGGTTCGGCTGCCTTGCCTTGACGACGGATGACCCTAGCGGCGACGAAACCCGTTATGCCCGACAGGTCACGGAAAGACTGGGTGTGCCGCTCATCGTTGCTCGGCGGAGGATTACGGATGTCGACGTGACTGCGTCGGCGGTGAGTCGTTCGTCCCGCCCATCCGCCCGATCGTTTCTCCAGGCGTCCGATAGGCTCGCGTTGAGCATGGCCTCCGACATGGGGGCAACGGCAATCTTCGACGGAGGCGGAGGTGATAATGTCTTCGGCGCGATGCAATCTGCGGCGCCACTTGCGGATTGCATTCTCGATAGTGCCGGAAGGCGAGAATTCTGGCGGTTGGCACGCGATATCGCTGAGCTAACGGATTCGAGCCTTTGGTTGGTGTTGCGACGAGCAGTTGGGCGCGCCCTTGACCGGCATAGACCTTTTCGGTGGCAGGTCGATTCTCGCTTCCTCCTGCCGGCGCAGGTGCAGTCGGTGGGCACGACGCCAGATCATACCTGGTTGACCCCTCGTTCTGGCACAATGCCTGGTCGGATGGCCCATGTCGCGCTCGTCGCGGCTGGCGAAAGCTATCTGGCCACATTGGACGCGCTGCGAGCTGCCCCAGCCGTTGCGCCCTTGCTTGCGCAGCCGGTCGTCGAGGTCAGCCTGCAGATTGCGAGTTGGCTGTGGTTTCAAGATGCGCGAAGCCGCTATATTGCCCGAGCGGCGTTCGCTTCCGATCTCCCGTCCGATGTCATTTGGCGTCGATCCAAGGGCACTCCCGGTTCATTCGTCGCGCAGTTGTTCGAGCATAATCGACCTGTGCTCCGTGATCTGCTTTGCCATGGCGTTTTGGCCCGTAGGGGGCTCGTCGATCGAGACTCGCTCGCACGAAAATTTGACGATCCTCGCCCAGTCATCGGGCACGACTATATCCGGATCATGTCCCTCGCTGACGCAGAGGTGTGGGTACGTTCCTGGCAAGACTACTAGTTTTGGGATCATTGGTCATTTTCCGCCACTCCTGGAATGCTGCGGCGCCCCGTCGCGGTTCGCGCCCCTCAGGCCGAAGCCAGTAAGAAAACCATTCGACGTTTCTCTTGTAGATAGAAAGTCGATGAACTGGCTGCCATTTGTAATGATACTCGTTTGGGTAAACATACATCTCGACTGGCGCGCCTTTCTCCCTCAGCGCTTCGAATGTTTCCAATGCAAGCACGTATTCATCGTCGGCAAGCTGCATAAGAAGTGGCACCGTAATAGACGAGGCGTTTGGGACGAACGAAAACGGCTTCCAGAAATCGGGACGATCTTCGCTTGCAAGCGGGAAGCCCATCCGGCGATTATATTCCGCCCAAGCGATTCCGCCGTAGGTCATCACTGTTTTGGGGTCGAGGCAACATGTGCTGATGGAGGCTGCAACAAATCGTCTCGGCTCGTCGATGATGGCGAATCTGGTGGCGGTTGCGCCATCGCTGAGGCCTGAAATTCCGATTCGATCGCCGTCGACGAACCCCGTTGCCAATGCGGCTGCGATCCCTGAATTGAGGGAGGACAGTAAACTGCGGCGCTCGGACCAATTGCGATACTGATAGGCCACGATGTCGTCCCAACTCGTGAGGTTCGGGACCGTCGACGTCACCAAAGGGGGCCGTTCGAGCGAAAGGACGGCTATGCCACGCGACGCAAGCGCATAGATCGGATATTCGTCGCCCGTGCCGCCTCTCAGAAAACCGTAGCTGCGGTACTGGACGATGACCATTGGTAGTGGCGCTGCTCCCCGGTATCCGGGCGGGAGAACGAGATCCCCCCACGCCTCCAACCCACGTTCGTTCTTCCACTTGATCCGGACTACCCTACCAAGCCGTATTTGACGGAACTCAGGGTTCGGGTCGAAGATGACGCTACTTCGTTGGTGGATCAGATCGAGCGCAATGATGTGGCGAGGTGTTGTTGAGTTTTCTGAAAGGCAAATGAGGCGACCCTTGGTTGGCTCGCACCCCTGGATCACATCGGTTGTTCGCCATAGAGGCTTAGGTGCTCCTTTGCCGGGACGCCATAGGTAGAAGGCGGACGCTTCACGGTTCCAGCCCTCTCGCCTTTGATAAAGGATCGACTCGCGATCATCATACCACCAGAGTCCGCTTATCCCGTCCTTACAGGAGGGATAGTCGCAAAGTATCTTCTTGCCGTTCGCATCAGCAAAGAGACGTAAGGCAGCATCGGGCCTGACTTCAATCCTCTCGGTCCATGCTCTCCGCCCACCCGGCGAAACCACGCTGACCGGCTGAGCGAGATACGCTGGCGGCGTCAGCGACGCGGCTTCGTCAGTCGACGCCCGACGCGTGATGCCGGATGCAACGTCCGACGACAGCACCACCAAAGGCGCGTCTGCCCGAATTTGAGGTCGTGGACCGGAGTTGGTGACTACCCGGTCATCATAATGATAACCGGAATCACCTTCCCGCTCGATCTCGATCTTCTGCGACACAATGCCGGGGCGCGTCGAATAGAGGATTCGGCGGCCGTCCTTTGTCCAGCCGACCGCCTCGACATCCCCCTGCAAGGGCGAAACCATCTCCGCGCGTGAACCGTCAATTCGAACGCGCCAAGCCTGGGTTTGGCCATTCATGCGCTTGAGATACGCGATCCACTTGCCATCAGGCGACCAAACAGGTGTCACAACGGCAGGGAAGCCGCCGGGAACGTACATTCCTCGCAAGATGTTTGGAAGGGTGATGAGTTCGCCGCCGCTGTCGATGATTGTGGCCGCTTCAGACGGCTGGGTCGGCGCGACGACGAGCGCGCGGCAGTATGCATTGGTCTCGGGGTCGGCCTGATTGATGAGAAACGCCACACTGCGCCCGTCGGGAGAGATCGCTAACGGACTTGAAGTAGCGATTGCTGCGTCCGGAACGCCTATGTCGCGAAGTGCCACAAGATCGCGCAACGTCAGGGCTCGCAGAACGCGCGTAGATACAGTCTGTCTAGGCAGCTTGGGGGCACATTCGGCGCGAACATCCGCGGACCAGGAGACGCATGTCACAATGGCCAGAAGTGCGCCGCAACGTGCGGCCATCCGTGCGACCGTCACCATGACTTCGACACCGACAGCGAAATATAGCGTCCGATTGGATTGTAGTTCGTCGAGTCGTAGGGTGTGTCAGTATAGAGGGAAGTCGCAATCATCGGTGGTTTGGTATTGAACGCATTCAGGACCGAGAGGCCGATTTCAAGACCTTTGAGCGGACCAGACCTGTCGCCCGTGCGGTAGCCTACCGAGAAGTCGAACGTAGCCGTAGAGGCGAGACCAAGGGGGGGCGTCTTGCGTATATCATCCAGAGGACCAACATAGTTCGCGATCGTGGTGACGCGGAATGCCTTATGTTTCCAGGTCAGACCTCCCCTCGCCCGAACATGCGGGGGATTGAACAGGGTGCCAGCAAGAACAACAATTGGCTGCGATGCACTAAGTTGCTGTTTGCTAACCAGATAGGTAGCATTCACGAAAATCGAAAGAGCATCCCCGGTTTCCGTTGCAAGCAGCTTGTAGGTCATTTGGCCATCGACGCCATGAAGAGTCTGCCGCCCGGCATTGACATTGTTGTTACGGATGATCGCTACGACCTTCGATGGGTCATAGGCTGCGCCTGCTGCGTTGATGAAAGTTCCTGCACTCGCGATAATTGCAGCCTGTTCCGTGCTGCTCGGGTAGCGGGTGATCTGGTCCGCATAGATGGGATTGCTGAGAGCGACCGAGGTCAGGCTGATCGGGGACACGATCCGGTCAACATAGCGTGTCTCGAAATAGCCGAGTTCCGCCCGCAATCGGGGAAGCGCCGCCGGGTGGAAAGCAACAGTCCCCGACCACGAACGCGCCCGTTCGGGTAGCAAATTCCCATTGCCGCCTGACAGATAGAGGGCCGTCGATCCAGCAGGTAGGCCAAGCCCTCCGAAGCTTGTTGCGCGTGCGAGCGCGACACTGTCCGGTTGATAGCGTTGTAGCAACGTCGGTGCCCGAAATGACCGGCCCCAACTGGCCTTCATATCAATATCCCTTGACAGCCCGACTATAATGCCGAGCTTCGGCGTTGTGATCGCACCGACGCCGGGGTAGCTCTCGTATCGCAGCGCCCCACTGACATTCACTCGATATAGGCGAGGCACATCCTGCTCGGGTGAGACGATCGGGATATTGATCTCCGCATATCCGTAGTAACTGCTCTGCGATTGAGTGAAGTTCTGAAAGCTTCCTAAGCCCTTATAACTGGTGAGACGGTTCGATCTAAAGCCTGTTCCGATCGCCAGTTTCGCCGCGCCTGCGGGAAGACTGAGCAGCGATCCGTTGCCCCCGACCTCGATAGCCGACACGCCATTCGTGTAGCGTCCATTGCCAGCGTTCGACGTTTTCCCTGATACTGTGGTTCTGGTTGCGTAATCGACTCGATCGTCCCCATAGGAACCTGTGAGAAACAACTCCCAAGTGCCCGTCGAGTAACGCACTGATGGTGCCAACAGCCAGGATTGCGCCTCTGAGGCGCTGTCGGCGCGGCTGACACCGAGATTTCCTGTTGCATTGAGCGGGAAGGTCGATTCTGACCAGCGCACATTGTAAAGAGCATCAAGATCAAATGACACGTTGGACGTGAGCTGTTGATAACCGCTTATGATCGCATTGTGATGCTTGAGCGCGGGAAAAAGAGTCAGTCCAGGTGATCGCCGAACAGCATAGGAGCGTTGATTGGCATCAATCGCAGTGCTGCGTGCGAACTCGTAAGCCGCGAAGACGCCACCATTACTCCATCGCTCACCAGCAATTGCGCCGTACCTTTGACTGAAGTTACCGCCGTCGGTGGAGCGGCCGATATTGGCACTTGTCTCCAATCCATTCAAATCGTGCCGAAGAATTATATTGGCAACGCCCGCGACAGCATCTGAGCCGTAAAGCGCGGATGCGCCATCAGCAACGATCTCGATCCGATCTACGGCATCTAACGGTATCGCCGAGACATCGACACTTTGCCGGGACGAACTGTAAGAAAGTCGGTGGCCGTTAAGCAAGGTAAGCGTTGCATCGCTGCCCAGACCACGTAAATTGATAGACGATCCGCCACCGACGTCGACGCCGCCGGCAGCAGGTACGTTATATCCGACACCGGGATTTTGACCACCACCGAAACTCTGCGGAATACCACGGACCACCTCGCCCAGCGTCGATTGGCCAGCATTACGCATGTCTTCGCGCTTGATCGAAATAATTGACGAAGCAACCGGGACGCCGGAGATTCTTGAACCCGTAATTACGATATCGCTCGGAAGAACGTACTCCTGCTCGCTTTCCGCTGCGGCCGTCTTGCGTCCCCTTCGTATGATAATCGCGCTTGCCGACTTCTCGGCAATCAGGTCGGTGCCAGCGACCAATCGCCGCACCGCTTCTTCCACCCCCAAGTCGCCTTGCATTCGCGGCGCTGACAGGCCGGACACATCGTCTGGCGAGAACATGATCTGTGCGCCGGTTTGTCGCGCTATCTGCCGCAACGCTCCTGCCATCGGCTGGGCCGGCATGTCGAAGTGAAAGGCTCTAGCCGTCTGCGCCACCAGCGGCGTCGGTAGCGCAATGGCAGCGCTTGCAAGAAACGTGGAACGCAGCCCGATAGCCAGTACGCGATTGTTCACCTCAATCCCCCTCGACAGTCTCATCAAGGGGTTCGACGTGAAACGGCCGCGTTCTCCTTAGGGGGCAGCTCGGGGATGCTACATTTTTCTTGCAAGAACGATCTTGTCCGGCTGGTCATGGTTGATCGTGAGGCCGAACAGGTCGGCTAGGTTGCGGGCGAGCATGTCGGGTTGATCGATTCGGAAGCGGCCCGACACTTTCAACGCGCCGATGTCCGGCGAACCCGCAGTCAGTGGAACAACGGCATAGCGGTTTGCCTGCGCCAAGAGGCTCGTCAAGGGCGTGCCTTCGACGTCCAGAACCCCGCTCGGCCAATCCGCCTTGGCTGCGGAGATCCTTTGTATCGGCACGCTGAAACCGGAGGGGGTGTAGGCCGTCTGCTCATTCACGCTCAGTCGCTTCACCACTCGGACGCGGTTCGTGCCCTCACGCACATCCACGTCGATTGCCCCACGCAGAAGCGCGACCTGAACCTGACCGCGATTGCTTGTATCGACGTCGAAGATGGTCCCCCGTGCCGTGATCTCACCATTACCGGCGGCAACGACGAACGGCCGCTTCTCATGAGCCACCTCGAACCGCGCTCGGCCGCTGGAGAGGGTCAGCCGCCGCTCGTTGGCACCAAAAGCGACGGCAAGCCGCGCGTTGGTGTCTAGAACCACCTTGGAACCGTCCGGCAGGGTGAAGGATTGAATCTCGCCGGTGCGAGTGCCAACGCGATAGGCTTTACGGTCTGCGAGACGGGCGCGCTCGGCGCCAGCGCCAGGGCGGGGCTTTTCGGTCAAGTTCTCGACGGCGTGTATGGCGGTAGAGACCGCCGCGATCATCACGGCTGTCGAACCTAGCCCGCCAGCGATCCCCAGGAGCGTCAGCTCGACCATGCCGAGCCTTTGCCATAGCCGCGGTCGAGCGGTCGGCTTGCGAAGCCCGGACCATGCCAGGATACCGGCGCGATCATAGCGGCGCATGATCCGCTCATAGGCGTCGCGATGCGTCCCGTCCCCTGCCAGCCATGCCTCCAGCTCGGCTCGGTGATCGTCCGCATCGGAACGCATCATGCGCGCGGACCACGCCGCGGCCTGATCGCGTATCGACTGTGAATCTGTCCCGCTCACATTTCCTCCAGAACGCGATCGAGATGGGCAAGGGCCCGCATCATGTGGTATTCGACGGTTGCGGTACTGATACGCAATTGAACGCTGATCTGTTCGTAGGTCAGCCCTTCGAGTCGTTGAAGAAGGAACACCTGCCGAGTCTTCTCACTGAGTCCGCGAATCGCCTCTTCGTATCGACTAATTTCCTCTTGGAACGGCGGAAAGACCAGATCGCATTCGTCTATGGGAACAGTCTTCTCATGCGCTTGCCTCCGCCGTGCCCGAAATAGGTCGACCAACAGGTTGCGCGCAATCCGTTGCAGATAAGCCGCTGGGTTCACAATGCGCGTGTTCGTGGAGGTGGTCATCTTGAGGAAGGTTTCTTGCACCAAGTCGGCCGCGACCTCGGTGTCCCCCGTCCTGCTCCTGAAATAGTGGCGCAGGCGCGGTGCTTCGGTTCGGAACAGGTGCTCCAGGGCATCGGCTTCGCGCGATGGCCTGCTGGCGGAGCGGCGACGCAGAGGAACCGTCATGGTGCGACGTGCCGCAGCCGGCACGCCGGATCGAACGGCAGATGTTTCAAGACAATCATGGACGCACGAACCGACGCGGCAGTACCAAACGCCCCGCCCATAGCGGAGGAACGGTTTTGCAAGGTAAGGCGCCAGACCCGAGGCGTCGGCGTGCATCATGCTTGGCAGGACAAGCCCTACGGTGTGGTGCCAGCTCTTCCAGACCGCACCGCCATTGTGCCGATCCGCGGGGCGGGATGCAACATGCTGTCGCCAGCATTGAACAATCGCCGCTCCGAGCATATCTTGCAATATGCCGAAGATGATTCGGCATATTGTCGAGGGGCGCTCATGACAGGAATGACGACGATCAGGGACCTTCTCGGCGGAGAGGCCGTCGTCGGTCCGCTGCGCGACGATGGCGATCTGGTGCGGCTCGTTCGCCGGGGCGTGCCGACCAGCGCGGTCGATCACTTCCTTGCAGCCGCCGGCCTGTCGTTCAACGCCATTGATCGTAGTGTCCTCAACCGCCGCACGTTCAAGCGCCGTCAGGACGCCGCCCAGCCGCTCGACCAGGGCGAATCCGACCGGCTCATCCGGCTGGTGAGCGTCGTGGCGACCGCGAACGACGTGTTCGGCGATGCCGACAAGGCGAATGGTTGGCTCGCCCGTCCCAGCCGCGCGCTCGACGGCGAAACCCCGCTAGCGATGGCGGATACCGATCGTGGCGCGCGAGCGGTGGAAGCACTGCTTGGCAGGATAGCGCACGGCATCGCCGCGTGATTTTCTATCGGTTGTGCAAGCGGGCGCATGTCGCGCTCGATGGCGAGGGCGCGCGCCTGTACGGCGGCCGGTGGAACAGTCCCGGCCGCCCGATGGTCTACGCGGCAGCGACTGCCAGCCTTGCCGTTCTGGAAGTGCTGGTCCACCTCGACCTGCCGCCCGAGCTGGTGCCGGACGATTATCGGCTGCTGTCGATTGATGTTCCTGACGCCATCGCGGGCGAGGCGCTGGATAGCGTACCGGAGGGGGACGCCGATTGCCGGGCGATCGGCGACCGCTTTCTCGATGATTGCCGCACCGTCGCGCTGCGCGTTCCCAGCATCGTCGTCCCGCAAGAACGCAATGTCCTGCTAAACCCCCGTCATGCCGATATGGCGCGGGTCAGTGTGGCCGCCGACGAACCGTTCCGTATCGATCCCCGTTTGCTCGGCTCGATTCACTAGGCATCGGTCGATCCATTCGGCAAACGGATCGCCAGGTTGTAAGGGCGGTACGCCCTCGACGATATCGATCGCCGTTTGAAGGTAGATCGCGCTGAGGTCCGCTTTGGCATCGTCGAGCAGTTGCAGGGCGGCGTGCATGTGGGTGAGCGCCTTGGTGATAGGCATGGTGGAGAGTCCGGTCGGGCGGCGATGACACGGAAACGGGGCAGCCGCCGCGATGCGGCGGCGCGCGATGGTTCCGATCCTCTACGGCCGATCGTCACGAGCTGCGCGCGTATGATGGCGCGCAGAGCCGTTCTGCACGCTCTGCGTCGTTGCTCGATCGGTTGGCACCCGGCAACGCCAGATGTACCCATTTCGGATCGACGTCACGGGCTGGCCGGAAGCAGAATGGCCGAAACGGGTGGAAAGCCGTCAAACATTCTGGCAGCGTCGATGCTCCCTCAGACGAGGAAAGCGCGGTGGAGAGGAAGATGCCGGCGATGATTCTGTTGCTAGGTGGTCTCTCCACAAGCGGCGGTACTGCTCCAAATCCAAGCCAGTCCTCCACGATCTGTCTGGCAGCTACAGCGGCAGCCCTCGCTGCCGGCCGCTTCACCGGGCCGCTCGTTTGCTCGAGAAAGCACGCCACGTTCGTGCTGGCTGGCCGCACCCGCGGCGCCCAATTCACGATCTTTGATTATCGCTACCGCTATCTCCCGGACGGCGGCAACGTCATGCACGGCGGCCAAAAGATTGTGGTGTTCCGTCGCGATAAATACGTCGGACAGTATGCGCTCTCTCCTCCGCCCTATGCGGGCGTGACTGTGAAGGGCGCACAGGTTCGAATTCGGATTGGCGAAAGTCCAAAAATCACGACATTGGATTTCTCGCGTGCGCCACCTCAGCAGGCTCTGCTCGACGGCTATGTCGTAGTGTTTCACCCATAATCGAGCAGTCCCTATTCAGAGGCAGGCTTCGGTCACTTCTTTCGCGAAAGAAGCTCTTATTGGGCGATAACGGACACTTTATGCGAGTGCCATCCGCGTCTATCGAGATCGGCTACGATGGAGGCTCATTTGGCGACGGTGAACATAGCCGGCGGTCTCGCGTGGGAAGCGCTGATGGCCACAATCGGCGACCAGCTACTCACGGGGTTCGGCAGCTTTGAAAATTTGGGACAGCTTGAGGAGGCGCTCTACATAGCGCTTGAGAGGGACGGCCCGTCGGAGATCATTCACACCGGGGCACTTGCCGTCACGAGTGACCAACTGGCCTTATACCTCGACGTGCTCGCATCCGTAGCCGAAGGGGAGCCGTTAAAAGTTAGCTTCATGGCCGGAGCGGTGGGAGCATTGCTGCCCCGGCATCATCAGCAGGATTAAGCTAAAAACCGACACGTGGCGTCCATAAGTGGGCGAAGATTGCCAACGGCAGGGGATCGAACCCGCACCCGTTTCCAGGACCGCTGTAGCGATACGTCTACCAATTCCGTCACGCTGGCTCAGGCGACGTATCGTGCGACCAGGCTGCGAGCAATGCCGCTATGGGACCATAGCCGAATGTTCGATTGGGGTGGATAACGGTCGGGCGGCTAGTAGCGCTCCCGCTCGGGAGCGGTCATTCGGCCCCGGCGGCGGACGACAACAAGTAAAAGCGGTGTGATGTAGAACCATGCCGCGAAGATCGCCCAGATCGCGATGCCTTTCCGTGTGCTCTCCGCCGAAAAGGTCGGCCAAAGCGGAAGTTCTAAGGTGAATAAGCTAAAGAGCGGGATCGGAACCGCTGTTGCCAGCCAGACGATGAACACGAGCCAAAACAGCCGGTTGCGAAGGGCAGGCGACCTATCAGACATGGTATGAGAATGTCCGCTACAAGCGTGTACGTCTAGATCGTCAAGCGTCCAAAGTTGGGGCGGAACCCGCCGCGTTGCCTATTGCCCTGCGGCAAGCGCCAGGGTGGTGAGGTGTTCGCGGCAGGATTGCTCTACGAGTTGCGTCAGGATCGCGGCGCGTTCGCCGAGCCATTCCAGTTGGTCGCGCTCGACGTGGAAGTCCTTGATGTAGCGGGCCTTCACATAGGCTTCCTGTAGCTTTTCATAGGCGTCGACGTCCCATTGGCGCTGGCGCGGCCATGCCTCGATCAGCCGGGGGTCGATCTGTTCCGCCTGACCGCGCAGCTTTACGAGGTCGTGACTGTGCGGCGTGTAGAAGGTTCGGACCAGCATCGTACCATGATACAAACGCTCGACGCACTGATGTAGTTGAAATGCCGCGTTCTTGAGCCGTTGCTTTCCCATCCCGAACTCGAAATTATCGTAAAACTCGCCGGCACTGGGAATCCATAGATCGTAGTATTCCTGCGCCATTTTGAGCGCCTGGGCAGGCGTCTTGGGCTGCGGGTCAGCCAGCGGGGTATCATCGGACTCGTAAAGAACGATCCCCTCACGGGCGATATCCATGAAGAAATAACGGCCATGCACGAGCATGTCATTCACCTGATCGAGCGAATGCACGAAGAACTGGACCGGGGCTAACAGCTTGTGCGTTATCAGATATTCCAGGTTGAGGCGCTTGCTGAGAGACGACCAGTAGGTTTCCCAATCGGTCAGCCGGTCGTCGTTGACGATGATAAGGATATCATAGTCGGAGTGCTTGCCGACCTTGGTATGCGGTTCATAGACCCAGGTGCCGCGCGCATGGCTACCGAACAGGATGATCTTGAGGATTTTGGCGCGCTTCCTCCAATCGGTCTCGGCGGTGGCGAGCGCATCCTCGAACTCCTCGAAGATGATCCGCACCGCACGATGGACCTCGTTCTGCTTCCAGCCCGGGAGATGGTCGATACCCGTCTTCATGATCGCTGCCCTATTCCGCGACTTTCGTTGGAGCCGTTGCGCCGGTGGACGGGGACGACTGACCCCCGCTCGTGGCCGCGGCCGCCGCTTCCAAGTCGGCGATATGCTCGCGGCACACTGTCTCGACCACGCGTGCCAGTTCCTGCGCCTGTTCGCCGAGCCAGCGGAGTTGCTCGGCGGAAATGGCATAGCGCTTGGAGTAGCGCGCCTTCACATACGCCTCGCGCAACAGATTGAACGCCGCGCGCTGCCAATGCTGGTCCTCGATCCAGACATGCACAAGCCGCCGGTCGATCTTGCCCGCTTCATCTCGGAGGTAGCGGATATTATGGACATGGGGCGTGTAGAGCGTCTTCGTCAGCAGCAGCGTATGATAGAGGTGTTCGACGCACTGATGTAACTGGAAGGCACCATTGTTGGCTCGCCCCTTCGTCAAATTGAACTCGAAATTGTCGAAAAATTCGCCAGCCGTGACATACCATTCAGAAAAATATTCCCGCGCCATGGCCAATTGTGATTGCGGCGTCTGTGGCCGGGGCTTGGGCAGCGGCTTGTCGTCATCCTGATAGAGCATCACGCCTTCGCGCGCGACGTCCACGAAGAAATAGCGGCCCTGCGTCAGCGACTGGTGCAAATCCTGCCGGGTGTGGACGATCATCCCGACCGGGGTTTTCAGGTGGCGCGCCGCGCGCATCCGGTTGAATTCGTCGCGCAGGCCGTGCCAGAAATCGCCGTGATCGGCGACCTGCTTGTGATTGACCACGATCATGAGGTCATAGTCGGAGCAATAGCCCTTGGCGGTATGCGGCTCGTACACCCAATCGCCGCGCGCATGGCTGCCGTACAGGATGATCTTGTGGATGCGCCCCTTCTTCTTCCACTGCGTGGCCTGGCGGGTGTGAGCTTCCTCGAAGCGGTCGAGGATGATCCGTACCACCTCGCGCAATTCGCGCTGTTTCCAGTCCGGCAGATGATCGATGGTGGTTCGCATCAGCCAGCCACTACGCGCTGCATCGCAGGCCCGCACCTGCAAAGGCGCAGGGTCTCCGGGCGGTCACGATATGGGGCCATGACGCGTTCCGGGGCTCGCTCAATAGCTGAAGCCCGACGGCAGGTTGAACATGGCGTCGAAGCGCTTGACGCCTTCCGTGCCCCGTTCGCGGCCCAATGTGACATGGTAGGTCTTGGGCTCCGTCGACAGGTCCGTCGGGTCGAGCACGCGCTTTTGAATGGCGGGTGTCCGCACCCAGGCGGCGACGGGCTTCTGGGCGATGGACAGCGTGACCGTCCATCCCTTGTCCGCGACCTGCCCGAGCTGGGCGTCGGGAATGGGGGCGACGTCGAGGACCTTCACGATCTGGTGGCCGGCCGAGTAGCAGAAGCCTTTCCGCTCCGGGTTGAACGCCGCCTTTCCGGCGGGCGTGAGCGCATAGACCTTGCCGGTCTTCGTCGCCAGACCGGCGGACACCAGCGCATCGAAATCCCGGTGGCCGTTGCCAAACAGCGCCGGAGGCGGTTCGACGGGGAAGGATGTGAACGCCACGTCCGTCATGCAGGACGGGCGATCAAGCGCATCGGCGAGCGCCTTGTGGATGTCATCTTCCGACAGGCCGGAGGAGCCGCCGGCCGAACAGCCCGCCAGCGCGATGGATACCGCGACACCTGCCATCATCAACTGCTTCGTCATACTCCTGCCTCGCTCCCATGATCTCCCTCCGGCGCGAACGGATTGCGGATCGTCAACCGCCCGTCCACGACAAGCCCGTCCTGCATGTCCTCCGACCAAAGCGTCTGGCACCGCGCCCGCAGCGCCGCCGCGACGATCATTCCGTCATAGACCGACAGGCGATACCGTTCGGCGATCCGCAGGCCCTCGTCATGCGTCTCGATGGTCAGCGGCGTGACCTTCGCAACGGCGCGCACCGTGGCGAGGAAATCGCGCACCTCGTCCCAGGTGAAGGCCATCTTGCGCCGGGCGACATGGGTGAACTCGTTGAGCACCTGCACGCTGATCGTGCAGCCGGTCGCCAGCACGCTTTCGGCCCGCGCGGCTTTCCGTGCGTCGCCGGACGCGAGGTAGATCAGGATATTGGTGTCGGCGAAACTACCGCTCATTCGCCTCGTCCCGATCGAACTTGAAGTCCGCGGGCAACCGGCCGCGATAGGCGCGCAGCCGTTCCAGCATCTCGGCTCGCCCGGCCTTGCGCGCGACGCCCATCGTCCGGGCGTCGGCGACGTGGAACTCGATATCGTCGCCCTCGCGCAATCCCAGCGCCTCCACGATCGACGTGGGCAACCGCACCGCGAGGCTGTTGCCCCATTTCGAAACCTGCATCGCCCGACTCCCGATGATAGCCACCGGAAATGTATATCTCCGGCCGGGCAGCGGCAAGCCTTCATCCCTTCAGCCAAGCCCGCATGTTGCGATCCACGCGACCGATGACGATATCATTTTCGAAGGAGACGGACATGGCAGTGGGTGACGTGATGGGGACCGATCCGGGGCCGTGGTGGTTCGACATGGACGGCAGCGGCACCAAGTCGCGCCGTTTCGCGACGAAGACGGCTGCCGAAGAGGCTGGGAAGGCCTTCAAGACAGAGTATGAGCGTGGTCCGGCCGCTCGGCAGGCCGCGATCGACGCAGAGAACGCCGCCAAGGCGGCCGATGGCCTGGACGCTTCCGTGCTGGCGGCTGCGTACGCGCAACGGACGGGGCAAGGCCGCTAGTGAACCTGCGGCTGTGCGGGGTTCCGGGACTTCCCGGCCCCGCCGACCCGCGCAATCGACCGACGCGCCCATCTCTTGAATCGACCGCATCGCTCGTTGCGTGGTGCGGTCGACCGTCAAGAGCTATACGCCGCCCATACAAGGGAGGCTCGCGGATCGATGGCATTGGAAACAGGCGGCGTGGTCGCCCTTCTACTGGGTTCGTCGGTGCTGTCGGCGGTGATAAACCAGGTGTGGACGGCCATTCGCGACCGCCTGAAGCTGACCAAGGATGCCGGCTTTTCCGCGCTCTACCTGGCGATTGCGCTGGAAGCCTATGCGGGGGAATGTGCAGCACTTGTTGGTGACAGTAGGAACTATCACGCCTCGGACGGCAACGCCGGTACGGTGCGCGGCAACATTGCTGAACTGCCCGACTTTCCGGCCTCGATCGACTGGAAGGCGCTGGGTCTGAAAGCAACGACGAAAATCCAGAGCTTTCGCGTCGAGGTCGAGACGACCAGGGCGATGTTCAAAGGACTCTGGGAGTTTGCCGATGGAGAAGAGATTTTTCCGCAGGTCCGCGAAGAGGCTGCGCGGCTCGGGCTTCTGGCCGGTGTGATCGCGGCTGAAACCCGCAAGGCCCACAAGATCACTGCCGTCGATTACGGGAGCGGCTGGAACGTGCCGGACTATCTGAAAGGCGAGTACGACCGGGAAGTCGCTAACCGAAGACGCTATGAAGAGCAGCAACGACGCCTGAGCGAAGAGATGTGGGCTGTTGCCGAACCGACCGAGCAGAGCGACACCGGGCCGACGCCGGATGCTCCAGCCTCGCCGCCGCAGACCTCATGAAATCGACGGCCCGGACCGCTCCCGCCCGATCGTCCAGTTGATCGCATCGCCGCGCATGATGCCGGAGACGGGTTTGTCGATGTGGCGGTCCAGCACCGGCCGCCACGGAACGAGGGTAAAGTCGCGCGACCGTTCGACCAGCGCGAACCGCCCCGAGGCGAGGTCCACCGGCCGCCGGTAGATGCCGTCGATCCGCTCGCCCGACCGGGCTTCGGCGTAATCCAGCCCGAGTTCGTCCGAGAGCTGGCCGGCCGCCCGATTCAATTCGCGCTGCCGGAGAACACCGAGCAGGTTCGCCCGCATCATCACGCGTCCCTGTTCCTCCTGTGCCAGTCCTTCCGCGATCAGCCATTGCCGCCGGCGGTCGAGCGCATCGCGCACCTCTCGGCCGAAACCGGCGTCTCGCAACGCCTCGCTTCCACCCGAAGCCAATTCCCGATCGAGCCAGGTCGCCCCCTCCGTGGCCAGTTGCCGATCGAGCGGGATCGCGGACAGGGTGTCGATCGTCATCGGCGCGGCGCGCGCACGGCGCGCCTCGAACGCCGCCGCCCGTTCGATATGGTCGGGCGCAATGATCCAGGTGCCGTCCGGTTCACGTTCGACATTGCCCATGGCCCTGCGAATGGCTTCGAGCCGGCGGACATGGGTTTCGGCAAAGGTCTGCGTCGCGCCGCGATCGTGCCGCAGATGAATGTCGATGCTGTACCGGCCACCATGGGCGGCGGCGATCTCCGCGACGGTGCGATCGGCGGCGCGCGGCTCGGTGGACCGGGGTGCAATGCGAAGGACGCTGCCATGGGGGAGGAATGGCGTGGCGTCGCCCTTGCCGATCTCGACATAGTGGCTGCGTCCGTCGGTGCCGTCCACGATGAGATAATGGCGGTCGTTGAGTTCGTCGGACAGGCCGCGGTCGACCAGGCGCCCCACGATCGGGGTCATGGTCGCCGGATCGGCCACGGCATAATCGAACGCCGCCCGGTCGAGGTCGCGCTTGGCGAACGCCTGCTGCATGGTGCGGATGATATCGCCGCGCGTTCCCATCGCCCGGAGCGTAGCTTCCATATCACCGGACAGACGCCAGCGGCCGGGTTCGGCCTCTTCCGCCAGGCCGAGTTGCGCCAGCTTCTGCAACCGGCCGGCGCGCACCGATTGCCGGAACGGATCGAGGGCCGCTGCCGACACGATATGGTCGGCGTCGTGCTCGCGCAGGAAATCGCGATCGATGCTGGTCAATCGCTCCTGGCCGACGTCGCGGGAAAGCTGCTCCTCGATCTCCTGCGCCGTGCGTGGCCCCAGGTCGAGCGATACGAGTTCGATCGCGCGTTCGCGCAAGCCCCGCGTCAGATAGTCGGGAGCGATGACCAGATCCTGCCCGCGATCGTTGCGCCCGCGCACGACGATATGGGTATGCGGATGGCCGGTGTTGTAGTGATCGACCGCGACCCAATCGAGCTTCGTCCCCAGGTCCTGCTCCATCTGCGTCATGAGCCGCCGGGTGAGCGGCTTGAGGTCGTCATATTGGTCGCCATCTTCGGGCGAGACGATGAAGCGGAATTGATGCCGATCGCCATCGGCGCGTTCGAGAAAGGCGCGACCATCCGCGCGATCACTATCCGCCGCGTAGAGTTGCCCCGGCTCGCCCTCGCGGGTCACACCGTCGCGCTGGATGTAACGCAGATGGGCGCGCGCGGCGTCCAGACCCTTCGCATTACGGATCGGCGTGAGGCGATATTTGACGACCACGCGACGATGCCGGAGCCCCGATCGATCGCGGATGCCGAGTTGCCGTCCGGCGACGGCCCCGCGTCCGATCCGCGCGCCCGTGAAGTGCCCGCGCGCGGGCTTGCCACCTCCGGCGAGGGATGCGGCGCGCAACACCTTCTGGACATAGCTGCGGGGTGCCTTGGGTGGCCTGGCGCGAATACGACCAAGTTTCGGTTCGAAATCATCGTCAAACATGATGATCCGTCTCTACGGGCTTGTTGCCGTTCCATTGAAACGCAAGCCTGCAGGATTATCAATAAATCTCCCGTTCGCGTGATTATTATCAAATGCTTACCTCATGGCAGCCTCTATCCTAGACCTTCCTATCTCCACAAAAATCGATGTGCAGACAATGTTATAACCTCAGTCGGGAGACTGAGCTTTAATCTTGCCCTCCAGCAGTACCCCGCCTCCCCGGCCTGCCCGACCATGCCCCCTCATTCCGGTCTGAAAGAGGCTGAATGCCAGCAGGAAGCGGCACCCGTCGGGCACCGCTTCCCTTGTCCGTCACCGGCCTTGGGCAGCCTCGGCCTGCGCCTTCCATTCAAGGCTGAGCAGCATCAGTTCGCAGAGCCGGAGTTCCTCCAGAATGCGTTTGCGTTCGCGCTTGCTGGTGGTGTTCAGGCCCTCGGCACGGAGTTCTGCCATGTGCTGTTCGATGGTGATGTGAGTCGTCATCGTCGCCTCCTTCTGGTGAAAGACAGAGGCGTCGCCCGCTATGGATCGGGCCGGGTCAAGGAGCGCGGAGCGACCGCGCCAGCGGCGATGCCGGGCGCGATTTTTTCCGGCGCGGGGCTGACCTGGCGGCAAGAAAGCCGACGCTCGATTGCCGGAAAAAATCGTGTCCGGCGTCGTCCTTGAGGCGACCCGATCCATAGCGGATACTGGGCGGGACTGAGCGGATATTTCCCCTCTCCGCACGCGCAATGCCCTTCAGCGGTCGCGGCTGGGAGCAGGCGTCAGAGGCACGAACAGCCCCGTTGACGGCCCATTATGCGGTTCGGTTTCGCCCGTTCGCGCATCGGGTTTCGTGTGACCGAGCGGGAAGAACAGGCGTTCGCCGAACAGCGTCGCGGGTGGCATCGCCGGGGTCGCGGGCCGGCTCGCCAGCCTTGCAACATAGGCGCGTGTCTCGGTGGGTAGCGGCGTTCGGGTCGCCAGATGATCGGCATAGCGACGCGGGCCTGCATTATAGGCACCGAACAGGCCGGGATATCCGAACCGATCGTACATCAGGCGGAGATAGGCGGTCCCGGCAAGGATATTGTCGTGTGGGTCATGCGGGTCGCCGCCCAAGCCATAACGGTTTCGCATGTCCGTCCACGTCGCGGGCATGAGTTGCATCAGCCCCATAGCGCCTGCGCGGCTGACGATCGGGCGGCCATCGCGCATGGTTTCGCCGCCGCTCTCGGCGGCCATGATGGCGGCGATCCAGTCGATGGGGACGCCGAACCGCTGCGCCGCCTCCTCGATATAGGGCTGCCAGCGCGCCACCCCGGACGGTATCGCGGTGGGGGGTGCCGCTGTGTCCGTTGCGCGAATGGGCGGCACTGGCACAGCGGCCCCGAGGGGCGAGGCCGCTAAGACCATGAGCGGCGTGACCCGATAAGTCGCCCGCCTAATCATCGCGGGAATCCTTAGCCGGATCGGTCCAGAGCGGGGCGGCGCGCCCAATGATGGCGGAGGCTTCGACCGGCCCGAAATAGCGGCTGTCGAACGCGTCATGCACGGGCGAAAGCAGGAATATCCGACCGTCGCGCAACGTCGTACAGCCACGCCACCACGGTAATGGGCGGTCGCTGCGATCGCGCGGCAGGCGGGTAGCGACCGGGCGGCCATTGATGGTGACCATCGCCCCGATGGCACAAATCCGGTCGCCCGGTACGGCCCCGACGCGTTTCACCAACGGCACCCCGATTGGGAGATAGCGGCGCTTCGCGGCGAGCATGGCGATGCCAACTGGCAAGCGCGCGACGACCATATCGCCGGTGCGGATCGGCGTGAACGGGGCGAGTGCATAGAGGCCGACCGGCGCGCTTGCGGAGGCATTCCATATCAGCCGGGGGGCGGGTTGCAGGACGTTTTGCAACAGGATTCCGCCGCCAGTGAAGGCAAGGCCCATCGTTGCGGCGATCAGGAGCGCGCGGCGATTGGTGCGGCGGGTTGCGGTGGATGGATGGCCTTCGTGCGGATGATCGGCGTAGCGGCGCGAAGCGGACAGGCGCTTACGCATCGTACTTTCTCCCGCTGTCTTGCGACCAGCGGTCGAGGTCATCGATATGGTAGCGCACGAAACGCCCATGCTTGCGGAAGGCCGGACCGACGCCATCCCAGCGCATGTTGCGCAGTGTCTTGGGGGTCAGTCCGAGGTAATGTGCGGCCTGTTTGGTATCCAGAAACGGACTGGCTTTCCGCGCGCGCTGGGCACGCACGGTCTCGTCGTCATCCATGGTGGTGGCTCCTGTCAGGATCGCGACAGGGCGGGGCCTGTCCGGGATCCAGGAGGACGATGGCGGGCTTTGGTGGGACGCGGAACGGATGAAACCGGCCTCTCCCGTGATTCGGGCATGAAAAATCCGGGGCGGCTTCTTAGAGCGCGGGAATGATGAATACAGGGTCGAGGACAAGCGGATTGGGATGGCGAGGGATGCCGGTCATGCTGCCGCGATGGTCGTGCCAAGCGGCGGGGCTTGGGCCATGCCTGAGCCCGAGACGGCGCGCATCGTCTTCGTGACGGATGGCGACACGGTACGGCTGGAGGGTGGCGAACGCATCCGCATCGCGGGGATCGATGCGCCGGAAACGCATGACGACCAGGCCCATGGCCGCGCCGAAATCGCGATGGGTCGGGCGGCGGCGCAAACCGCGCGGGCGATGCTGCTGGGCGAGGTCGTGACGATCGAGCGGGTGGGACGCAGCTATAACCGCACGGTCGCCCGGCTGACGTTGGGGGGGCATGACGTGGGCACGGAATTGGTGCGACAGGGCGCGGCGCGCTGGTGGCCGCGATGGGAGCGCAAGCCCGACTGGTGCGGCGCGGGCGAAGCGATGCGCCGCGCCAGACGCGGCATCAGGAACCCGTAAAAAAAAGGCCGCCCGCGTCCCGTGAGGGGCGCGGGCGGCGCGATTTTTCCCGCTGCCGCTTGCGGAGTGCAGGTCAGAAGCCGCCGACTTTATCTAGGGCAAGCGGAGCGAGATTGAGGGTCGCACCGTCTTGATGCTGGCGGATGATACCACCTTCGACCGGCTTGCATTCCGGGCCGAAGGTGACGGGAATGTCGGCGCTGCGCGGATTGAGAGCGACGATCATCCGAAGACGTTCGAGCAACTGTCCGATGGTCATGATCGATCCCTTTCCCGGGTGGAAAGGATCGGTGGCGATGCCACCGATCCCCGTTTCATCAGGCCGCCAGCGGATAGGCGGGGTGGTTCACCGCGCCGTCCGGCTCGGTGGCATCCGCCGCCGCAGCGGGCGGCGCGGCGTCGAGGGGAGCCGGCAATGTCTTCGCCAGCGTCGCCACCTCGCGCCAGCGGTCGAGCGTCGGCAAGGGCCGTCCGGCATAGGCGGCGGGCGGAAAGGCCAGCCATTTGGGCACCCAGTTATCGACCTTCTTGCGCTGGTTCGCGCCCGCCAGACAATCGCGGATGATCGCCTTTTGCGTCTTCACCTTCTCGATCAGATTGGCGTCGGATACCTTCTTGCCTGCCACCTGGCGCAACATGGCGTTGACGATTTTCCGGTCGCGAAGCTGGTCGAGAAAGGCGTCGTCGGCCTGCCAGAAGTCGGCCATATCGACCTTCAACCATGTGCCGAGCAGGTCCACCATCGGGCTGGTGACGGCAAGCGTCTCGCCCATGACGATCGCCGCCACGTCCAGCACCTGCGCGTCCTCCAGCGCCAGCAATCGGGCGAAGACCGTGGCAAGGTCGGTATCCCCGCCGCCGGTGACGGTGAGGTCGTCGGGCGAGAAACCGAGCAGACCCAGCACCGCGCGCCGCCGCGCATCGAACAGCGTTTCGGCAAGGCTGGTTTCAAGGCTTTCGTCGGTCGCATCGCTGCCGCTGCGCTGGTCGGCGGCCTTGACCGTCCAGAGCACCGACCCATTGATCGCGTGGGCGACCATGAGCCGCAAGGCCGCGCCCGGATGGTCGAGCAGCACGGCGCGAACGGCGGCGTGGCGGTGAAGATCGACATAGCGTTGCAGGCCGCTGGTCGTCTCCGGCCGGTCCGTGTCGGCGGGTTTGAGGTCGGCCCCCGCCGCCGTGCCGTTGATGCCGCTGGCGGTTTTGGCACGGGCTTTCTTCGCGTCCTTGCCGGTCAGATAGCCCTCGTGAAACTCCACCTCGCCATTGTGGTGGACGGTGACGAACACCTTGCCGCCATCGGCCTTTGCCACTTTCTCATGCTCGTAGCGATGGAAGTACCGGCCCGGTTCGAGCAGTTCGACGTCGCGCCAGCCATCGGCCTTGTAAGCGTCGATCCGCGCGGCGATGGCCTCATTCTGCGCCGTCCAGAAGTGTTCGGCATCTGCGAAATAGCCGTTCTCGCCGAACAGGTCGGCGATGATCTTGCCCTTGTAGCCGTCGAGCGGGAACAGCGCCGATGTGACCGGGATCGCCGCGCCGCCGCACACCCACGACTTGAGTTGCGGGCCGGTCGGGCAATAGTCGTCCTCGCTGTCGAACAACGCCAGCCACCGTTTTTGCTGTGCCTTGGTCGCGAGGGTCAGGTGACGGACGGAGGCCGCATCGATCTTCTCGGCGCGGTACAGGTCGCGGATGCGGGGCAAGAGATTGCCGAGCGCGAGGATGCGCCGGACATAGAGGTCGGTCAGGCCGAAGGTCTGGCCGATCTGTTCCACGCTGCGGCCCTCCTTCACCAACCGGGTAAAGGTGGTCCACTGCGTCACTTCGTCGGGGTCGAGCCGCGCGATATTCTCGATCAACGACGCTTCGAGCGCGGCGGCATCGTCGCCCGGCGCCATGATCGCGCACGGCACGGGGTCAGCTTCGCCGCTCTCCTCGGCGGCCAGCGTGGCGGCGCGAAAGCGGCGCGCGCCCGCGATGATCGCGAACGAGTCGGGCCTGCCCTCGTCGTCTCCGCGTCGCACGATCAGCGGCACGATGATGCCGCGCGCCTGCACGGTGGGGAGAATGTCGGACACATCCGGGGTCTTGTCGGCGTGGCGCATGTTGGTCTTGCTGACGAACAGCTTGCCAAGATCGATATTTGCGAGTTCCATGGTGGTTCACTCCGTTCGAGGGGTGGACCGGCTTCGCCCGGTGTATTGGAAAGCGGCGGGCGAAGCCGGGGTAGCGCCGAAAGAGCGGCGCGCTCATCCGTCCGTGGCGGGCGGAATGGGGTTGGCGCGTTCGATGCCGGCGATGACGGTTTCCGCGTCGCGGATCGAACCGAGACGGCGGGCGGTATCGGCCCAAACCGTCATGGGCGTATGCGACTCAAAGCAAAGGTCACGCTCGATGCGCAGCCCCCATGAGAGCCGGAGGCTTTCGATCTCGAACAGGCTGGCATAGCCCAATTCCGGGCAGCCAAAGCCGAGGTCGCAGAGGCCGAACAGGGCGTCGCCATCGGCGTCCAGTTCGCTGAAAAGCCATGTCGCCGCGCCGACCGGATTGAAGAATTTGACGACCGGGGCGGCATCGGGTTCGCGTCGGCCCTCGGCCTGTGCGGCGTGGTGGGCGTCGGCATTGGCTTGAAGCTGCGCGCGGATTTCGGGGGTCAGGAGGATCATGCTGCGATCCTCTCCGCCTGCGCATCGGCGTCCGCCTCGCGCGGATCGAACGCGAGGATGTAATCCGCCGCCTTGCTCGCCTGGCTGGCGGCGCGAAAGATGGCGCGGTTGTCCTCGCGCAACACCCCCAGCCATCCGCCGATATAGTCGGCGTGGCGCACGGTCGGGACGATCCCTAGCGATGCGCAGACAAAGGCGGTGGTCATTTCCGCCACCAATTCCTCGCGGGCATAATCCTTGCCGCCGCGTCCGGTCGTCAATTTGCGGTCTAGGCGCTTGGCGTGTCCGGTCCAGTGTCCCAGTTCGTGGAAACAGGTGCGATAATAGTTGATCTGGTCACGGAAGGCCGGTTGCGGTGGCACCCGGATGAAGTCGGGACCGGGCGCATAAAAGGCTTCACTGCCGCCAATACGGAAGTCCGCGCCGGTCGCCGCGATCAATGCCTCGGCGTGGGGGACGATCTCGCGTTCGGGGAGCGCGACGGGTTCGACCACGAGGCCGGGGCGCAACCCCTCGCACTGCTCGACCGCAAAGACGGTGTACGTCTTCAAGAAGGGGACGGCGCGGGCGTCCTCGCCGGTCTGTGCGGCGCGGGTCTTCTCCGCCTCGGGCACGAAGCGGTCGGCGTAGACGACGGTGGTGCCCTTTTCGCCCTTGCGAACGTTGCCGCCTGCCTCCAGCGCCTGTTTGAAGGTCAGCCAGTGTTGCGACGCATAGCCGCCGGTGATCGCCGCGCCCCAAAGGTAGAGGACGTTGATGCCCGAATAGTGACGGTGGGTCAGTGCGTTCATCGGCAAGGCGGGTGCCGGGCCATGGCAGGCATTGGCGTTCCACGGCTGCACCCATGGGAAGCGGCCCGCTTCGAGTTCGGCGATGATCTTGGCGGTTGTCTCGGCATAGATGTCGCGCGGACGTGACGGATCGCCACCGCGCGCGCGACGCGCAGTTTCCTTCGTCATCGCGAAGGCTCCTTCAAAGATGGTGGGGGGAAATGGGGGAGATTACGCGCTCCCCCGCGCGTGGTTCAGGCGGCCTGCTGGTCGTCGGTGGTGGCGCGCTGCCGCCGCTGCCGCCGGGGCGCTTGGGCTTCCTCCGGCTCGAAGGGTTCGGGCAGGTCGATCGCATCGCGCTCCTGCCGGCGGCGTGGATTGTGCCGCGCGACGACCCAGACATTGGTGTCCTGCGTGGACCGGAAGATGCGGATCGGCACCATACCGGATTGCACGGTGTCGATGTAGCCGCCGAAATAGACTTCGCCCGTCCCCTTCGCGGTGCGTTCCCAGATCGAGCCGATGCGGACGTCACGCCCGCGCGGGCTCTTGGCCATCAGGTTGAACCCCGGCGCATCGGGATTGTCGGACACGACGCGCTGAAAGAAAAAGTCGAAATCAAATGCTGCTTCGGCGACATAACCCGAAACCCTGCCATTCTCGCTGCGGATGATTTCACCGATATCCATCGTCTTTACTCCATCCTGTTGGTTCATGACTGTCGTCATTGGAGCGTTTATTCATCCCCTCTGACAGTTACACTTATACAGGCTTGACAGAAAACGGACCATGCCATTGTTTTCTTGACAGAAAACCCATCGTGCCTGGTGTGTCCGAGCACGCAAAAGGGACGCGACCAGCGGCCCAGCAAAGGACAAGGACGCATGGGCCGCACCAGCGGACCATTCCGCTTCAACAGGGAAAGGGAGCGTGCGCCGGCTCCGATCCCATCGCACCCGGAGCCGTCCTCGCAGCCTCCCAAGGGCCACGCGAGCGGACTTGGCGGCAACAGGCACGGGAGGGGCCTAGCGCAGCCTGGCGCGCGCGGGTCGGCGCTGCCGCGAAAGCGGCCAGACGCCGCCGACCCGCGCACGCCTGGCGGAGCTTGGCCCCGACGCAACTCGTTGCCGCCAAACCGCCGGGTGGCACGCCCGGGAGGCTGGGAGACGGTGGAGGGGGCGATGGATCGACCCGGCGCACGCTCCCCCATCGCGCGCCAGCGCGATGCCATAGCGAAGCTGCAACGACGGTCGCCGCGTGCGATGCAGATCGAGGATCGCGGGCCGGTCGCCGCGCACCCTGCGCCAGTCGATCGTCGCCGTCAGGGCGAGACGCCGCACGGCGGCTCGACGGAGCCTGCACAGCAGGCGGAGCAGAGCGCGGTCCGGCGAAGCCGGAGGCGCAATCAAGCCTCGACGATGGCGGCGGAAATAGCCGATCGCCGTCGCTCTTCCCCTGCCGTTTGTCGGGCTATTCACGAAGGGGGCCGTTACCGTTACTTGCTCCAACGATAACGGCCCCGCCGGTGGGAGTGGCGGGCGCGCCAGTTCCGTCGCAACCCTGCCATGGTCGATCATAATAGCGCACCACGCGCGTGCAAGGTTGGCGAATGGTGACAGACAGGGCAGAACAGGACCTTCGTCTGGCCGTGGCTGAACTGGCGCGGCTTCGAGAAGGGGGAAAACACATGGACGACACGTCGAGCGCGGTCGAACTGGCGACCGAACTGACGATGGCGTGGCTGAGCAATCCGAACACGCGCGCGGATGCCGATGCGGTGCCGGCGTTCCTGAACGCCATGCACGCGGCGGTGGTGGGTCTTACCGCGCCGGCGGCGGAGGCCAACGAGGAACCGACCACTGACCATATCCCGGCGGTGAGCGTCAGGAAGTCGCTTGCGTCTAAGGATCACATCATCTCGATGATCGACGGCAAGTCGTACAAGACGCTACGCCGCCATCTGGCGACGCACGGTCTGACGCCGGAGGAGTATCGGGCGCGCTACAACCTTAAGGCGGATTATCCAATGGTCGCCGAAGCCTATTCGGAAAGCCGCCGCACGATGGCGAAGAAGATCGGGCTGGGCCGCAAGCCCGGAACGGTGGTCGCACCGACGAAGCCGAAGGCAGAGCGCAAGCCGCGCGGGGGGAAGCGTTCGCAGACCGTGTCTGCTGATTAACAGGCAAGGGGAGATCGCTTCGGCTTCCCCTTAGTCCGACGACGGACGCAGGATTGTAGTGGTCGTGCCCGCCTGTAGCCATGTATCATAGTTCTCGGGGTGGAGGATCACCGGACAGGCTTTGGGATGCACGCGGCCGACGACATGGGCCGCCGCTGCGGCAGTTTCATCGTCGGGATTGCCACTGTCGCAGTAACCGGAGGTGAGAAAGGCATAAACGGCACCGCCCTCGGCCGGTCGCCAGATGCCGGCGAATGCGAAGATCGGCGCGGAAGGCAGCGAGAACCAGAAGGGCCGCTTCTTGCCCGATACGGGATCGGGTGTCGCCGACCGTTCCTGAAAGCGGGTGACGGGTACCAGGCAGCGTCGTGCCGGGTTCACCAGCGCGGAGCGCCAGAAGGGCGAGGTGTAGTTGCGGACATTGACGACCGCCTTGCCATCGGGTCGCGGAAATCCCCAGCCCCATCACGTCGACGACGCGCCGCCCCTCGGTCTCGCGCACGACATAGCCTGGATTGCCGGGTTTGCCCGGTGACGGCGCGGCGACATAATCCTTCTCGACCGCATGACCGGTAGCTGGCCCGTCATCGGTACCGAACGACTGAGGATTTCGGAACGCGCCGCCCGGATCGTATGGAGATTGCAGATGGTCGCCTCCTACGTGGCTGGACGTGCCGACGAACGGCTATCCTCGAAAGCGCGAAACGAGCCGCTTCCATTCAAGCTCCGGCGGATAGGGAAATTGCTGCCCCGCCGGGGCGGCATCGGTGATCGCGTATCGCGGTCGCGCCGCATGATAGCGCCCGTGCCAACACGGCGCGCAATAGAAGCGCCGGGCGGCTTTGGCCAAGCGATCGTCCCAGCCCTTGCGGCTCCAGAGCCACCAGAGCGGCACCGTGTCCAACAGCCGGGCACGCTGGCAAGTCGTGCAGGTCAGCTTGAGCGTCCGGCGCATCAGTGCGGCATGGGTGAGCGTCGCGATCTTCCGATTGAGGTGATCGCGTTCCGCACCGGAGAGGACCATGACGGTTATAGCGGGAGCGTGATCTGGCGAGCGTCGTGAGACGGAGGCGGCCGGTCCAGTCGAGCCGCGATGGTCTGTGCCATGTCACGGGCGGCGCGCTCACGCATGTCCGGGTCCGGCATGGTGATGCCGACGCGCGCAAAGCCGCTACTCGATAGTATCGCTTCCGCAATGATTTCAGGGTCGCAAGTCATGCTTAGAACAAAAACGGAACGAGCGAATCGTGTCAAGTACGGTTCCAGCGTACTCCGATCGGCGATCCAGGAGGATCGTCGAGAAAGCGGCGATGCGCCAATCCGACCCGGCGCGTTGCGAGGTCGAGCAACCGCGCAACCCGCTTGCGCATTCGGTCCATCGTTTCGGCATCGACGCTGGCGGCCCCGAACAGGGCGATGGCGATCTCGATCTGCGACGCTTGATCCTCTTTCAACGTCCACGCTTTCAGGGCGTTCATCCAGCGGAAGGCCAAAGGATCACGGTCGTAGAGGCCGGTTGGAAGGCGGCCCAACCGCACGACGGCTTCGAGACGGCTGAGGGCCACGAGACGCTCGCGCAAGCGGTGGAAGTCGCCAAGGTCGTAATGAAGCCGCACCGGGCCGCTGGTCAGGCTATCGCCTGTCGATTCGAGGCGTAGATGGCGCGGGCCGTCGGCGATGATGACATATTCGCGCGAACCTTCACGAAGGATGGTGGCGGCTACCGGGAGGTTCAGCAGGTCGAATGTGTCCGGCCTGCGGCACTCCGCGACAGTCGCGCGAACGGGCAGAATGGCCGGATCATCGGTTGCAGGCCAGAACAGACCGAGCAGCGGGTCAGCCTCCATCCCCTGTTCGGCGAAATCGGAGACGGGTGCCGTATGGGGGTGGTCGGGCGATATCTGCCACCAGCACGGTCAGCGGCGGATCGGCGCGCAGGATGCAGCGCTCAATCAACGGAACGGCATGGTGCCTGGTCATGCTGGCATGACGGGTGGCGAATAATGCGTCCAGGCCAGCGCGATCGATCCAGAGGCGTGCGTGACCGGCGTCGCGGTAGAAATCGAGGCGGTGCGAGATACGCGGCAAGGATCTGCCCATCGTCAGTCTCCGCCGGCGCTATCCGGGCGAGCGGCGCGTCGGCCAATCGGAGGGCAGCCGCCATTCACGAAGGAACGACGCTGCGAGGAGAGTCGGCGGGAGTGCTCGCCACTCGCGCCATATGGCGGGCCTGTTCAGGGTGGCCCGATCTCGACGGCCAGATTCATGGTATCCAGCCACCGTTCCGTCTGTTCGCGCAACGCGTCGTTCGGCAACACGTAGACGCGCCGTGTGTCCACGGTGTCCGGCTGGCGACGGACAAGCCCGCACTCTACCAGCCGGTCGAGGTGGCGTAACGCCGAGGTCTTGGGGATGCCGGTGGAGGCGCAAAGGCTCGACACGTCGACCGCCTGCCCAGCGTGATCGGCGACGTAGATCTGGAGGATCATATCCCAGGCCGGCTCGCCGAACGCGACCGCCGGGAACATTTCCTGTCGACGCTGCCTGTTCTTGAGGATGATGCGCGCCAGCCGGTTCCGCTGGTCTGCCCTGTCACCCGTGTCCCGCCGTGCGGAAAGGATTACGGCTTCGACGAAGGTTCGTGGCAGTTCGACTCTGACGCTGATTCGGTCCTGTTCGTCCGCGAGTGGCATGGTGGCCTCGCTCCCGATCGCGTAAGTTCATCGGCATCTGCCGGGAGCCGCGCGCAACCGAATACGAGGACGAACAGGGCGAGATAGGCCCAGAGGCCCAGCCCGTTCACGTAGCCGATTATGAAGCGGCCCGGCAGAAACTGACCTATGAAGCTGGCGTAAATGTCGATGAGAGCGAAGCTCATCGCCCAGATCGGCCAGAAGCGGGTTGTCGTCGTGGCAAGGCGATAGAAGCCGAACGCCACACCGATATCGATCACAAGGACCACCCATTCCATGGGTGCCCATGTCGCGACCCCGCATAACCTCGCCGCGCTCGTCAGCAACGAACCGGCGAGGTTGATGCAAGCCCCCCAGCGCTCCGGGCGGCCGCCCCGAACGAATGCGTAAGCACATACCGCTGCCAGCGTAACATCATAGACCATCGCAAGGAGAACCTGCCTTGTCACGACGGACTCAAGCTCCCCTGTGCTGGCTTGTCAGGCGGAGGCGTGCTCCGGCTCGATTCCTGCCGCTGGCTTGGGATCGCCCGCTCCCCAGTCGGTTTCGGTCAGGCCAAGCGCCTTTCCGGCCTTTTCGATCGCAAGATGCGCGCGCACGCCGAGATGATGCTGACTCTCGACCAACGCCGAAAGGGCATTCACCGTGGCCTTTGCGGTTGCATGGATGCTTCCCGGAGCAAGTCCGTGTCCTTCGGTGATATCGCATGTGGTCACGAGCAATTGCGCCGTGTCGCGCGTGGCCCGCACGATCGAGTGTTCGGCGCGACGCAGTTCGTCGGCTGCGATGCGGCTCGACTTCGACAAGATATTCATGAACCCTCCCTGGGCAAATCGCCCGGTTACACATGAGCGCCAAGGAGCAGGGCGATTGCCAGGATGAGCATGGCAACGACGGTCATGCCCATGGGGATTCCGATCGTTATGATTGCCCCCCAGATGACCACCTGCTGCCGCGACATGATGTTCAACGTCCCGAACCTGCTTGGCACGGGCCAGGGAAGCGGCCAGGGGTTGGAAAGTCGAGAGCCAGACTCTGGACCCCTGGGGTCCAAAAATTGGTCCTGCGCGATTCGTAACTCATAACCATGAAGCCGGCGGGCTGCTTCGGTACGCCCACTTGCCCCGATCTTCTGGTAAGCCTTCTTGATCTGGCCATCGATGGTCGTTTCGGATTCGCCTGTTTTAAAAGCGATTTCCTGCGTCGTGCAGAGGTCGTGGACCATACGAAGGTACATACGTTGCCGCTCGCTGAGCAACTCAAACCTGCTGTCGTCGTCCATCCCTGCCCCGTCGTCCCGCCAAATCCCCAAGCATTTTAGGCACGGACCAGTATCAATCCGAAGTTCGAGATTCGTAAAGGACGGATATCCGCGATGCCTTTGCCGATGCGGCATGGCGCGCCGCCCGGATCGGCCTGGACGCGATCCAGATCCACGCCGCGCACGGCTATCTCCTGCACGAATTCCTCTCGCCATTCTCCAACACGCGCGAAGATGAACATGGCGGCGATCTTGCCAATCGGATGTCCGTTCGCGTCGGCGACCGCATGGAGCTTGGTGTTCATGCCGCCCTTGGTGCGCCCGATGAGGCGGCCCAGATCCCCTTTTTAACCCGCAGGCTCGATGCCGTTCGGTGCATTTTCAGGTAAAGCCTGCCCCGGCGAAGGCCGGGGTCGCGTCGATCATGACCGTCTTCGGCTCGGCTTCCGCCGCAGCCAAGCCCTCCATCATCCGCGTGAACACGCCTGCCTCACCCCAGCGCTTCCAACGGTTATACAACGTCTTGTGCGGGCCGTAGTCCTTGGCGCATCTCGCCAGCGCAGCCCGTTGCGATTGACGAACACGATACCACTCAGCACCCGACGATCGTCCACGCGCGGCTTACCATGGCTCTTGGGAAAGAAAGGTCGCAGGCGTTCCATCTGATCGTCCGTCAGACAGTACAGGTCACTCATTCCAGTCTCCTCTCGAAGCCTGAATCAGATCGCACGCCTCATATCGATGGGTCCTGATCCTAGCTGGGGCGCAGTTCCGGCGGATGGGAGCGATTGCCGCGCGGTCGCTCGTCAAACAGCTTGGCGGCCGACTGGAATATCGTCTGCGGCTCGCGATCAAATCGTGCCCGGTTACACACTCGCCCATATCACCGCCGAGCTATTGCCAGCGTGGCAGAACGTGCCGGGCGAGCCCTTGTTTCCCCAGGGGCAGGATAACGCGCCTAGACCCCGTATCGCTTATTTCCCCCGCTGGTGATGCAATAGCGCCCACCACGGGGGCCAACGCAGACGTTGCCGCCATTGCACGGGCATGCCCCCTCGGTGGTGCCTCGGGCCGGATAGAAATTAAGCCCCCGGCTTCGTTTCACCCGCTTGGTAGAATGGGATGATCGGTAGCGCTTGGCATCAGCGTGATCGGCCGCAATGCCAGAGGCGACGAGCGCGAAGCATGAAAGAGCAGCAAGGATTTTCATTCGATCTTCCCTCGACCATGAGGCTGACGGTTGAGGGGGCCGGAGTGAATGAGCACCCCAGCCCCGCCCACTTACTTCGCGGGCTGCGGCGCAACCGGAACGGCCGCGTTAACCGCAAGCGGAGGCGGCGCGGTGGCAGCGATCGAAAGCGGCACGTCCTCATCGACGAAGCTCTTTACGATCGACCCAGCCGGGACCTTGGCACTGGTGCCGGTCATCAAGAAGCCTGCCACCGGCACCAGGGCGATCGCCCCCACGACGCCAGCCGTCCCGGTCACGCCCTTGTCGTCGAACGCACCCGACATGCGGATCTGGCGACCATTGACCGTCAGGAACAGGACGCGACCCGCAAGGTGCCCCGACTTACCCCACATGCCCTTGTTGCGGACGTCGGTGATCTCACCCATCGCAGGGCTACCCGCCGGAATGACCGTTACGCCGTTCACGACAACAGGCTCGGCTGTTTCGAGATGAAAGCGCTGTCCGACGCGGAGTTGCTTACCCTTGGTCGTCAGCTCTTCGGAGAGGCGAAGAGGAATCTCGGTTCCGACGCGCAGGACGGCAGCGTTGGAAACAGGAGCAGCGATCGGCGTGGGTTGCACAACCTGAGCATGTGCAGCGACAGAAGCGAGCGCGATGGCGCCCGCCAGGCAATACTTGAACATCAGACATCCCCCGTTTCTGATTCGCGGTTCGCGAAGCATTAAGGAGATTAGGATTTAAGGGTGCGATTTAGTCAACTGACCAATGCAGCCACTATGACCGGAATGGCACGCCTGACGTAACCGGCAATTGCTGTAAGCACGGGCAACGCCATGACCAGCGCAAGGGCGCAAGTCTGAACCCGATCCAGAACGCTGCGCCACCTGCTGACCGGCGAATTACTTGATCGGCTTCGCACCGGGTGTTCCGCACTTGGCGAACTTCCCATTAGCAGCCTTGCAGCGCGTGGCCTTCGGTGCGGCCGCCTCAGGACACTTCACAAATTTGCCCTTCGCGTCGCGGCACGGCGCTGCGGTCGATGGCGTAGCAACGGCGATGAGCGAAAGAGCGGATGCGATAACGGCGAGCGAGCGCATGGGTCTTCTCCTACCCGTGAGTCGGGCGGGCGGATGCTATGCCCTGCTACGATCCTGTGCCAGAGGTTGTGGAATCTTGCTGGCGTAATGGTTGGAAGCGCCCGATTGAGGACATGCGGCTCATGCCAGATTATGGATGTTTTTGGTCGACATGCCGCTTACTGATCGCGAACAGGCGTTCAGCAAACTGGCTCTATCCCGAGATCAATTCCTAGGCGGGCCATGTCTGCGATGAGATCAACGTCGAAAAGCTCGCCATGGTCACCAGGGAACCAAGACACATAATAGTTGACCTTACCGCCGGTCCTTCGCAGGTCGTTTATGAACTCGGCTGCATTTTCTAGATCCACGAGTGTTCGACGGAGGAAAGAGGCAAGCTGACCGTCTTCGCTCCCGCCATGGTCGAACACGCAATAGCTCTCCTGATAGGTGCCGGATAGCGGTTCACCTGTAAGCGTCGTCCGCGCTTCACCCACTTTCCAGTAACGACGGGCTGCACGACCTATCGCTGCAACGATCTTCTCAGGATCCGCGTCAGGATGTCTGACTTGGAGAGTGACACGGTAGCTGAAGGCCATAAACTTTGATAGCCGATCCGATGATAAACTGCCAACGTCTGCCGATTTTCCGGCGCGGCTGATACCAGACAGCCCGTTTTTCTCCTAAACCGGATGGCCGTTCTCGCCTTATTGCGTTGAAAAACTCCAGCAGCGGCAGATTATCCGAGCCAACGCGAAACATCCATCCCGCTTTAAACGAATATTAAAGTGTATATAGTCTATTTTTTAATGCATATTCCCGTCCATGTTGCAGCATTATTTCACAAAATTGCCCGAATGGAATTTTCAACACAATCCACCAATGCTAGCCATTCGTCAGCTATGGCAGTCGCCTGGCCCCGTAATCTAGCCAGATATGAGCACGCTGACCGGGCAGTGGTCCGAAACGTGCTTCTGCCCAGGTGCATAGGTCGTCTCGGCAAATCCGCTCGCCTGTCCTGCCGCCCTACGATCAAAGACGATGTGATCGATGAAAGAGCGATACCGGGGATCGCAACGTGGCGTCACACCTTCATCGGCCAGCCGCAGATCGGCGTTGGCAGGATTGCCATCGTCCAGTTCAGTCCAAACTGGATCGGCAGGTTCAGCAAGGCGACGGTTCCAGTCCCCCAGGACAATGAACCGATCAGAACCAACAGCCGCTCGGTCTATCCAGTTCTCCAACATCGGCACCTGCTGTTGCAGGACGCCGCAGGCCTGAGCGCGGTCACCTTGAAAGCAGCCGGACTTTAGATGAACCGCGAGCAGCCGCGTGGGCTGGTGTCCCGGCGCCCGCACACGAATATCGACCCCCGAGCGCAACTGCGGGTTGCCGAGTTGTAGCGCCGTGACGTCCGGGTTGCGGTCGAACGCGATACCCTTCCTGATCGCGAAGCCGACCGCCTGACGGATGAACCGCTGGTCAGGGTGCTTGCCGCCACAACTGCCCGACGCGGCGCCGGGGCGGTGCTCCATCACGATCGTGTAGCGGCTCGGATTGAACACGCGCGCCGCCGCCGCTTCGTTCTCCGCCTCTTGGAAGGCGATCACGTCAGCATCTAGCGTATCGACGATCTGACGCATGGCAGCATAATCCGCGTCAGTTCGCGGCTCGCATCCTGCGCCGTCCTTCTCCGCCAAGAACTCCAGGTTCCAGGACGCGACCTTGAGTGGGCGCGTTGCGATAGTACCCTCGGCGCCATTACGGGGAGCGACCTGCGGAACGGTGCAGGACGCCAAGCCAGCGAGTAGCAATGCGAGGAGAACAGAACGGATGGTCATGCCCGATGTGTGCCAAGGCATGCCTCGAGACACAAGACGCGGTGCGATACCGCGTTCAGGGGCAGTCCTGCAGATACCGGATCATCTTCTCTACACCAGCAGGCGTCAGGCCAAGCATACGGTATCGGCCGTCTCGTTTGCCAGGCCACGAATGCACCAGTCCTTCCCGCTCCAACACCGCGATCCATCGCAATCCGGTCGTTTGAGGCACGCAGGCGCCAATACACGTCGTGCTAACCGACTGTGGCTTCCCTTTTTCATAGGCAATGAACAAATCCAGAAGGATGTCCCATCCCGGCTCACCGAATAGGACTCCACCGTTGGCGAAATGTTTCTCACGACGCCTTCGTTCGGCATAAAGCCTGCGCGCCTTGACGGATTCATGCTCGCCATACTCGACAAGGCGGTTCTCCACCCGAGCCGTTGCCAGTTGAAGTAGTAAAGCGGTTACGGCCTTGTGAAGTTCAGCCACCTGGGTTGCCAGAGGCGCACCTATATTGGACATCACGCCGCCTCGAACTGGCAGGGGCCATTCACCTGCGTGAGGCTTCCCATTTCCAGGACACGTCGCGTCCGACCAGCCGCTCGCGACGGACATGGCGCCAGGTGCCAGCGGCGGTCAAGAGCAGCATTCCGTAACCCCAAAAGCGGATTTGAAAGCTGTAACCGATAGGCAACATGTCGGGGACCATGGCTTTGGCGACGTGCGCCATCACGGTTGCGGCCTGTAGCCCAGTGACCCAAACTGGCCAGAAGCGACGAGATGCTATGGCTAGCACGGCAAGCGCCATCAGAAGTACCAGATCTATCGTGAAAAAGCCCCACGAGACTGTAGTGTGAGCATATAGGCGAGGCAGCTTGGGAACTGCGAAACCCGCAAGGAATGCCACCAGTTGCAACGCCATCGCAATCCTTTCGACCGCGCCGCCCCAGATCGAGACGTAGATCAAACATAACACAAAACCTGTGACGAAGATCATGAAGGTGTTCATGCCGACCGAGCGCCCCCTGTTTTGCGCTCAGTCGGCCGAGACAATTCAGGCGTCAACCGCGTTACGATCTGAACTGCGCATACTCGCAGGCGTCGGCGGCTGGGTGTCGCCATAATCACCGTAGGAAACCGCCCCCAGGCCAATTTCGTACTGAGCTTCACGCAGGTCGTAATGCGCTTCATGGATGAGGTTACGCGCTTCAATCAGCCGGACGTTCGCCAACGCGACGTTTTCCAGGCTCTTCTGAGCAGTCGTAAGTGGAGCTTTTGCGCGGCGGCGGCCCTCGATCATAGCCATAGTCAGCTTGGCGTTACGAATGATCGCAGCGTCTAATTCCTGCTCGTAAGGTATCAGTTCGCTCGCGATTGAATGAGCGACAGCAAGGCGTTCTTTGCGCATGAGGTATCTCCGCCGAAGGCGGATAATCCACCCCCAGCTATCCGGTACTTTTTACGAGGTGCCAAATTGGCCGGAAGAACGTGTTGAGTCCCAGCCCCATAGAGATGGAAAGGGTCAACGCCGCCATGGCCGCGATGGCAATTGCGAAAATCCAGAAAACGGTCGCTAAAGCAGATAGGTCATTTCGGTTCTGCCCCCTGGTCGAGAGCGGCAACCCAAGCCCGAACGCAGGAGGCTGCTGAGGCTGTGGAGCTACCGGCTCAATTGCTGGTGCTTCGACGTCACCCGATTGGCCCAGTTGATCCACCCGTGCCGGATCACCCCTGACCTTATCAGGGGGCGTATCCGCGAATACTATGGCAGCGGCTTCACGCCGGTCCTTAGCGCCAAGGGCCTGTACTGCTTCAGCTATATACCCATCAACGGTTGTCTTGGAGATACCGAGTTCCCGGGCAATCTCCTTCGAAATGCGGCGCTCCCATACGAGGCGCAGGCATTCGAGCTGGCGTGGGCTCAATGATTCGGCCGATTTTCGATCCATTTCCGATCTGTTAACCGATTATTGACTTGTGCCACTCCCCCTAATGCGCTCCCGCGATCAGCATGCGCAAATCCGATCACATACCTGACATTCAGAGGCTGCGGCGATTGATAACTGAGGCTTTGGAGATCGCGGATCGGCACGATCTTTTGGATGTCGGCATATGTCTAGATGGCGCGTTAGTGCGCCTCTCAGAGATCGATAGGCATGGCTTGGAACCTGACATCCACCCGCCTTTGGAAGAGGCGGACTGGACCGATAATTGATCAAGCCCTTCCATTCCCGATCGGGCACAATGAGCTGCTGCCGGTTTCGTGGACACCGAGATAAGGTGTTTTTGGGACCGGAGGGTGTGAATGCAACGACGGAAGTTCAGCCGGGAGTTCAAGCTCGAGGCGGTGAAGTTGGTCCGGGAGCGCGGGGTATTGGTGTCGCAGGCTGCCCGGGATCTGGACCTTCACGAGAACGTGCTGCGCAAATGGGTGCGTGAGCAGGCGGCGGATCCTGGGTCGGCCTTTCCCGGTCACGGGATAATGAAGCCCGAGCAGCAGGAGATTGAGCGGCTACGCCGCGAACTGGCTCGGATGAAGGCCGAGCGCGACATCCTAAAAAAAGCGGCGGCCTACTTCGCCAGGGACTCGATATGAGGTTCGAGTTTATCGCGAAGCACCGGGGGATGAGGAGGATCAGACGATGATCCGGGGGATCATCGACCCGACGAATGCCGGTATCGTGGATCTGCGAAGCGCTCGGTGTTTCGCGTAGCGGCTTTCACGCCTGGCTGGTTCGTGCGCCCAGTGCCCGCGCCCGCAGCGACGAGGAATTCGGCACCAGGGTCCGGTCCAGTTTCATCTCCAGCTATCGGACGTACGGTGCGCGCCGCGTCTGGCACGACCTTCTGGCCGAAGGCCTGTCATGCGGCTTGCATCGCGTCGAACGGGTGATGCGTGTCCACGGTCTGAAGGCGCGCCCGCGCCGTCGTGGCCTGCCAAAAGACGACGGCCTGCGGTCGGTCATCGCCGACAACATCCTCGATCGCCAGTTTACGGCCGAGGCGCCCAACCAGAGGTGGATCGCGGACTTCACATACATCTGGACCGCCGAGGGCTGGCTGTACGTCGCCGTGGTCATCGACCTGTTCTCGCGCCGCGCGGTTGGCTGGTCGATGAGTGACACCATGACCGCCCAGCTCGTGACCGATGCGTTGATGATGGCGATCTGGCGACGTGGCAAACCCGATGCCCTGCTGCATCACTCGGACCAGGGCAGCCAATACACCAGCGAGCAGTTCCAGCGGCTGATGACGGACAATGGCGTCACCTGCTCCATGAGCCGGTCGGGCAACGTCTGGGATAACGCGGCAATGGAGAGCTTCTTCTCGTCGATGAAGACCGAACGTATCGGCCGGAAGACATATCGAACGCGCAATCAAGCGAAGGCCGACGTGTTCGATTACATCGAACGCTTCTACAATCCGACGCGACGCCACTCGACGCTGGGCTCTCTCAGCCCCATCGACTTCGAGCGGCAAGCGCAGGTAGCTTAACTTCGTGTCCGCGAAACCGGCAGAAGCTCATGATCCGCGGCAAAAAGGTCATGGTCGGCGCGATCGACGTTGCGACTGACACGGTCGAAACACCGCAGCAGGTCGCCGACACACTACGCAACGCGCTGCAATACGTGGACGCCGACAAACTATATCCCGCAACGAATTGCGGCATGGCGCCGCTTTCGCGCGATGTAGCGAAGGGCAAGCTACAAGCCTTGGGGCTAGGCGCGGAAATCGTTCGCAAGTGATCTGGCCCCCGTTTCACCGGACGGGTTCAAGCGGTTGCAGAAACCAATGCGCGATGCTCGCGCGGTGAGCGCATTTTGAGCCCTGAATGGGGGTGGTTGTCGTTGTAGTCCTCGATCCATCCGGCAAGCGATGTCAACGCGGTGGGAGCATCAGGCAGCGGCGAGACGCGGACGTAATCGCGCTTGAGGGTATGAACGAAGGCCTCGGAGATGCCGTTGGACTGCGGGCTGCGAACGGGCGTGAAGCAGGGTTTGAGGCCCAGCTGCCGGGCAAAGGTGCGTGTTTCGCGGGCAGTATAGGCCGAGCCGTTATCGGACAGCATCTCGACCGGCACGGGCGCGCGCATACCGCCGAAGCGGGTTTCCACGGCTTCCAGCATGATGTCGCGCACGTCCGAGCCGCCGATGCCCGCATTGGCGATCGCGCGCCAGGCGATGATCTCGCGGTCATGGGCGTCGATGATGAAGGCGCCGCGCACGACCTCGCCGTTCCAGCAGGTGAACTCGAAGCCGTCCGAGCACCAGCGCAGGTTCGAGCGGATCGCCACCACGACGCCGTCATGGCCATAGTCGGCCCGCTCGGTGTAGCGCCGCGCCAGCAGCAGGCGGTCCGCTGCCATGATGCGGTAGACGCGCTTGTGGTTGACCGGCGCCAGTCCTTCGGCGCGAAGCTGTCGATTGAGGACCGCCGCGATGCGGCGGTAGCCGTAGGTGGGCCGCTGCGCGGCGATCTGGCGGATGCGGGGCAGCAGGTCCGCGTCGTCGGCCTTGGCGTACGGCCCGCGCGTCCGGGTGCGGCCGGTCAGGCGGTCGTACACCGTCGAGCGCCCGACCCCGAGCGTCTTGGCGACCAGGCTCACCGGATAGTCTCCGGCAACGGCGAGTGCATGAGCAAGCTCGCTTTTTTTGGGCGCGAGCGCTCCAGCGCCTCCTTCAGGATCTCGACCTCCAGCGTCTTGCGGCCGAGCTGGCGCTCCAGTTCGCGGATGCGGGTCTCCATCTCGCGGACCTGGCGATTGCTGGTCACGTCGTCGTCGCCGGCAACCGCGACGCTCCCGCCCTCCAGCATCAGCCGCCGCCAGCGGTACAGCAGGTTCGGCGCCACGCCGTTGCGGCGCGCCACCACCGATATGCTCTCGCGACCATCGAGCGTTTCCTCGACGATCCTCAGCTTCTCAGGCGTGCTCCAGTGACGGCGACGACCGCCGTCTGTGATGATCTCGGACACGGACATAAGCCTATGCTTAGGGGATAGCCCCAAGCCTCCTTCTTAGGCTTGAATCCGTCCGGTCGAAATGGGGGCCAGCTCACACGCATGGATGATCGGCGGATCGTGAACGGCATCATCGTAGTGATCCGCAACGGCCTGCGTTTTGTCTTCTATGCGGAAGTCGAGAAGCGGCCGGACGCTGACGGCCCCCCTTGGTCGAACGAAAACCAGCGGACTGTCGGAAAAGAGCGTCCTGCGTCAGCCCGTCCCGACGGGTCGGAGAACGTAAAAGGCTCTCGCAGCAGAAGTTCATCTAGTTTCGCCCAACTGGTCCGATCCGGCCCACCATGCGAGCTTGTTCACCGCTCCGCAGCATCCGTGCGATTGTCACGACGCCCTCGGTAGACCAGGTGCGCCGGGTCACTTCGAGACAGGGTATCGTGCCATCGACGGCGAGAAGCGCACACTCCTCACTCGAACCCAAAATCGCCCGGACCGTCTCGCTTCCTTCGCGATAGGGGCGCACCAGCATCAAATAGGAGAACAATGTCCGGTGGGACAGGTCGATCGCCATCGCGTCGGGCAGGAAGCGTGGAGCGATCAGGCGATCTTCAAGCTCCACGGGGCGGTCATCTTCAAAATGGAGGATAACCGCATGGAACACGTCGTTCCCGTCAGCCGTCCCAAACTGGACGCATTCATCCACCGTCATCGGTCGTATTTCACGGCGCAAGACCTGGGCGCGGTAGCTGCCCCCGCGACTGACGACCTCACTGAGGATGTCGAGATGGTCGTACACGGCAACATAGGCGCTCGGCTCCGCGACGAAGGTGCCCGAGCCACTACGCCTGACGAGAAAACCACGCGTGGTCAGGTCGCGCAGAGCATGATGCACGGTCATGCGGCTGACGCCGAATTGTTCGGAGAGGGCGTGCTCCGACGGAATCCGATCGCCGGTCGCCCATCGACCCGAGGTTATGTTCGCTATCACATGCTCGGCGATCTGGTCGCGGCGGGTGACGGCAGCAGCATTACTGGTCATGCCCATTCCATAGCACAGAGCGTGGTGAATAGACAGGTGGCAAGAATCTGTATATACAGCTTGCCATGCAGTTCGTACCCGAAGATCAATCCGCTGCGCTCATCACGTTCGAGATCGCCTTTGCCGCAGCGCGTGAAGCACTGATTGCGGCAACTGACGACGGCACCACCGTATTCCCGGCGGTACTGGCCCATGGCTCATCACCGTTGAACCGGTTTTCGATCAAGTCGGGCAGTTCTGCCGACCTTGCGGGTCTGAAAGTGGGTTCCTACTGGCCTGGCAACACCGAGATCGGCCTGCCCCGCCACAATTCCCTGATCCTGCTCATCGACCAGCATGTCGGACGGGTCGAATGGGTGATCGAGGCGGGCCGAGTGAACGCCTATCGTACGGCCGCGGCAGATGCGGTGGCCGCCGATGCTCTGGCCCGCACCGATGCCAGCGTACTCGCGATCTTCGGCACTGGTCACCAAGCCCTTTACGAATGCCGCGCCATCACGCGCATCCGTCATATTAGCGAGGTGCTGGTGATCGCGCGCGACAGCGCGAAAGGCGAGAGCTTTGCCGCCAGCGTGGCCGCCCACGGGATGGCCGCCCGTATCGTAGATGGACGCACCGCGTGCGAGCAGGCCGACATCATCGTCACGGCCACGGGAGCGCGAGCACCGCTGTTTGATGCCGCCTGGGTCCAGCCGGGTACGCATATCGCCAGCATGGGATCGGACGCCGTTGGCAAGCAGGAGTTACCGCCAGCCTTGTTCGACCGGGCGGCGCTGTTTTGCGATCAGCCGGCGCAGTCGGTCGCGATCGGAGACCTCCAGCACTTCGCCGGCGACCGCAGCCGCATCGTCGCGATCGGTGACGTACTGTCGGGCCGCTGCCCAGGCCGTCGCGCTGATGATGACATCACTGTCTTCGACAGTTCGGGCATTGCCCTCCAGGACCTCTACATTGCCCGTCACCTCATCGCCGCTCTCGACCGCTGAGAGCATGTCTTCAAACAGCGCCGCTACTTTGAGGAAAAGCCGTTGACCGATTTTGCTATCTCTGCTGCCGATGTCCACGACGCCGCGCGTCGCATCGAACGGGCTGCCGTTCGCACACCACTCCTGGAGTACGCATCGCTGAACGAGCGTGTCGGGCACCGCGTGCTGGTCAAGTTCGAGGGCGTGCAACACACCGGCTCATTCAAATTCCGCGGCGCTTACAACCGCTTGTCGCGTATTTCGGAAGACCAGAAGAGGCACGGGGTCGTTGCCTGGTCGTCGGGCAACCACGCCCAGGGCGTCGCGGCGGCGGCGCGCTTGCTCCGTATCCCCGCGACGATCGTGATGCCGGCCGACGCGCCCACGATCAAGGTCTCAAATACCCGGTCGCTCGGTGCCGAGGTCGTTCCCTATGACCGCTATACCCAGTCGCGAGAGGAGATCGCTACGGCGATATCCGTCGAACGCGGTGCGGTGCTCGTGCCGTCCTTCGACGATCCTTACATCATCGCGGGCCAGGGGACTGCGGGACTGGAAATCCTCGACCAAGCGGCCGATGCTGGGGCATCGATCGGCCGCGTCCTCGTCTGTTGCGGCGGTGGCGGGCTTGTCGCGGGGATCGCCACCGCCATCAAGGATCGGGCACCCGATATTGCGATCTACAGTGTTGAACCGCAGGCCTTTGACGACACGGCCCGCTCGCTGGTGAGCGGCACACGCGAAACCGTACCTGCCGACGCGCGCTCGATCTGCGATGCACTGATGGCCCCCAGCCCTGGCGCGCTCACCTTTCCGATCAATCAGGCGCTTCTCTCAGGTGGCCTCACCGTCACCGACGATCAGGTGCGCGCGGCCATGCGTTTCGCGTTCCAGTCCATGAAGCTCGTGGTCGAGCCAGGGGGCGCAGTGGCGCTCGCTGCGGCGCTGGAAGGACTGGCACCGCCTGCGGAGGGCGCCACGGTGGCGGTGATCTCGGGTGGCAATGTCGATCCCGACGCCTATGCCGCAATCCTCCAGGGCTGATGACCTGCGAGCCTCGTTTCTGCGAGGCCAATTGCGCTTGAGTCTCCCCTCATCTCTGGTCCCGTCTTTATGAGGAAACCAGCTCTCCTTCCCTCAGCACAGGTGTGCCTGCCCTGAGGGATATCGCGCTCCACCGGGGTTTGGTTGCCGAGGGAGCTATGGGGACGGTGCTCGTTATAATCGCGCTTCCGTGCCTCATATTTTACCCGTGTATCGCCCTTGCGAAGAGATGCTCGGCCATGAAGTCCACGAAGACGCGGATCTTCGGGGCGAGCTGTCGGCTGGAGGGCCAGAGGATGCGGAAGGTGCCGGAATGGGCGAGCACGCCGTCCATGACGCTGACCAGCGTCCCCGCCTCGATCTTGTCGTGAACAGCGAAATCCGGCAGGCAGGCGATGCCGAGGCCACGCTCGACCATGTATAGCAGCGGTTCGATGGTGCTTGAGGTGGCTGCGGTCGGTACATCGATCGCAGGAAGGTGACGTCCGCCCGCAAACAGCCAGTCCTCGAGTTTACCATTGGTCGGGTAACGATGTCGCAGGCAGCGATGGGCGGCGAGATCGGCGGGCTTTTGCGGCACACCATGCTCCGCGAAATAGGCCGGCGCACCGACCAGCTGCAGAGAATAACTACCGAGCACCCGCGTCATCAGCCGAGAGTCGCTTGCCTCACCGGTTCGGATCACCGCATCAAACCCCTCGTCGATCACATCCACCAGCCTGTCGGTGAAATCGAGATCGAGTTCGATCTCCGGCCAGGCCCGCATGAAGGCGGAAAGCGTCGGCATCATCAACATCCCGACCAGCGGCAGGCTGACACGCAGTTTGCCACGCGGCGCGCTTCGCGTCTGGGCCAATTCCATCTCGGCCTGCTCTATCTCGCAAAAGATGCGCCGGCAGCGCTCGAGAAAAAGCGCACCTTCCGGCGTCAAGGTCACGATGCGCGTGGAGCGATGGAACAGGCGCACGCCCAACCGGTCTTCTAGACGGGCGATGGCCTTGCCAATCGCCGAGGGTGAGACGCCAAGTTGCTTGCTCGCCGCGGTAAAGCTGCGGGCCTCCGCCGCTTGGACGAAAGCATTGAGTGAACCAAGATTGTCCATCTACCGAACCTATTGCGGACATCAATGTCGCATATGTTCGGAATTATAGCCCAATTATCGCCGGGTGTCAGCCGAGGTAAGTTTGCCGCCAGACCTTAGGCCGGCGACAGGAATATGTGCCGTCGCGGCCATATCCGTTCATCGCCCGAACAAGACAAGGCGCTCCTATGACGATAACAACGACATCCTCATCCTTAGACGGCAACGATAATGCCGTCTCAGACCATTTTCCGCTTGCCGGCCTGCTGGCGCTCGCCATGGCAGGTTTCATCACCATCCTGACCGAAGCATTGCCCGCAGGGCTGCTGCCGCAGATCGGCAATGGGCTTGGCGTGTCGGAGGCGTTTGTCGGGCAACTCGTCACCATCTATGCGGTCGGCTCGCTCGCCGCAGCCATTCCGCTGACGGCAGCGACTCAAGGGATGAGACGAAAGCCGCTGTTGCTGCTCGCGATTGTCGGCTTCGCGATTGCCAACACGGCAACCGCACTCTCGGGCGACTTTCGGTTAACCTTGGTCGCGCGCCTGATCGCCGGCGTTTCGGCCGGTCTCCTCTGGGCAATGTTAGCGGGTTATGCTGCGCGGATGGTGCCGGGGCACCGACAGGGTCGCGCGATCGCCGTCGCGATGGCCGGCACGCCACTGGCGCTATCGCTTGGCATTCCCGCCGGCACCTTCCTCGGCACGGTGATCGGCTGGCGCGCCTGCTTCTGGCTGATGAGCGGCCTGACAGGTATCCTGATCGTCTGGGTAACAATAAAGCTGCCGGACTTTCCTGGGCAGACGGCGGACAGGCGACATTCCTTACGCATCGTCTTCAACATGGCCGGCGTGCGCTCCGTGCTCTTCGTCACACTCGCCTTCGTCCTCGCACACAACATCCTCTACACCTATATCGCGCCGTTCCTTGCCGCCGCCGGCATGGCTGAGCGCACGGACGTCGTTCTTCTCATCTTCGGCTTGACATCACTCATCGGGATCTGGGGCGTGGGGAGCCTCATTGATCGTCGGCTGCGCGAATTGACGCTGATCAGCATCGCGCTGTTCGGCCTTGTCTCCGTTGCGCTTTGCCTCCGTCCCCATGATCCGGCCGTAATCTATGCGGCGATTGCGCTCTGGGGCCTCGCCTATGGTGGTGTCGCAACACTGTTCTCGACAGCGCTGACGCGGATATGCGGGGAGGCCACGGATGTCGGATTGTCGATGCTCGTCACGGCCTGGAACATGGCGATCGCGGGCGGCGGCATCATCGGCGGCCTGCTGCTGGAAAAGATCGGCGTCGCGGCTTTCGCCCCTGCCTTGCTCTGCCTTCTCGTGCCGACCCTGATCGTGGCCTGGACGGCACGCCGGCATGGTTTTCCTGCCGCCGACACCTCCCATTGACCCAACCTGACACTTTGGAGCCTTCCATGTCTCTTATCTCGGGCGATCGCCCTTCCTTCTCTCCGGTCGCACAGATGAAAGACCTGAGCGACCGCATCGATGCCGTGATCGACACAGCCCTTGCCCAGCAGCGCGTCGTGGGTGCCGTCGTCCTCGTCGCGAAGGACGGCGATACCGTCTATGCCCGCGCAGCCGGCTTTGCCGATCGCGAGGCAAACCAGCCGATGACGCCGGATACACTGTTTCGCCTGTCCTCTGTGTCGAAGGTCTATGCCTCGGTGGCGGCGATGGCGCTGGTGGGACAAGGCCGGCTCGCGCTCGATGCGCCGGTCACGGATTGGCTGCCCGATTTCAGGCCGACGTCGCCGGACGGCAGTGTATCCGACATCACCGTTCGCCATCTGCTCAGTCATATGGCGGGCTTGAATTACGGCTTCCTCGAACCGGCGGATGGTCCCTACCACCGTGCGGGTGTCTCTGACGGTATGGACATCGCCAACGTGACGCTGGAGGAGAATGTCCGCCGCATCGCCACCGTGCCGCTGCTGTTCGCGCCGGGAATGTCGTGGAATTACTCGCTGGCGACCGACGTACTCGGGCTGCTCATCGAGCGCGCCACCGGGCTTCCACTCGCCGACGCCGTCCGCACACTGGTCATGGAGCCGCTCGGATTGACCGACACGGGCTTCACCATTGCCGGCCCCAACCGGCTGGCGACCGGTTATGTCGATGACGGCGGCACGCCACGCCGCATGGCCGATCTCGAAATCATCCCGCTGCCCTTCATCGAGGGTTCGGAGGGACTGCGCATGTCGCTGACACGCGCATTCGATGAGAACGCTTATCCCTCCGGCGGCGCGGGCATGATTGGCTCGGCCGGTGATCTGCTTGCCGTGCTCGAAGCCCTGCGCAAGGGCGGCGCGCCGCTGCTCTCCACCTCGCAGGTGGAGGCGATGGTGACGGACCAGACGCCGGGCATGGATCTGCTGCCCTGGCCCGGACGCGGCTTCGGTCTCGGCTTCACCGTGTTGCGCGATCCCGTCGCGGCCAATTCGCCGGAGGCGGTGGGTGCATGGCGCATGGGCGGCGCCTATGGCCACTCCTGGTTCGTCGACCCGGCCAACGGGCTGACGGTCGTTGCCTTTACCAATGCCGGGCTGGAAGGCCAGTCGCCCGGAGGCAGGTTCCCCGACGAACTGACGCGGGCGATCTATGGATGAGGGCCTCGAGACAATCAGGCGACATCGCTCACATCGATGGGTCCTGAGCCTAATCCCTTGAGGCCGCGCCACGAGCCGATGTCGGCTGAATTAACTGACACCAAGGCGCTCGATGGCTTTGATCACGATGTTCGATGGGCGAATGTGCGCGGTAAAGGATGCCAATTGCCGTACAACGTTACGCACCTTGGCGGTCGCCAATAGGACGGAAGATCGGCAGCGGCGCTTCGACCAGCGTATCGGGCGGCACGTCGTTTCGCAGCCACACGTTGCCACCGATCCGCGATCGGGCGCCGATAGTCACCCGGCCGACGATGGCGGCGTTGGCGAAGATCACGACGTCGTCGCCCACGATGGGGTGGCGCGGCGTACCCGGCGGCGCGTCGAACAGATCAGGATCGCCGCCCAGCGTCACGCCTTGGTATAGCCGCACTCGATCGCCGAGCACGGCTGTTTCTCCAATCACGACGCCGGTGCCATGATCTATGAAGAAGCCCTGGCCGATCTGTGCCGCGGGATGGATGTCGATCCCGGTCTGATCGTGCGCCAGTTCGGCAATGATGCGAGCGACCAGCGGAACGCCCAGGCGATGCAGCAGGTGCGCCAAACGATGGTGGATGACGGCGGTCAGCGAGGGATAGGCCGCCAATACTTCGTCCACGCTGCGTGCAGCAGGATCACTGGCGTAGGCGGCCTCCACATCACGGTCGAGCAGCCGACGCAGCGCAGGGAGATTGGCGGCGACGCTGCCGATCAGTCTCTCCGATGTTGCGGCGATGGCCCCGCCGTCCGCCGTCTCCGGCGCGGCATAGCGCAATTCTATATAGATCTGTGCTTGCAACTGCGCCAGCAACGGCTCGAGGGACGCGGCGACGAAGGCATTCTCGTTGGACGCCGTGATCTCCGCCGGACCAAGCCGCAACGGGAACAGCGCGGTGCCGAGCTCGCGCGTGATGCGCTTGAGCGCCTGGCGCGAGGGAAATTGCGCGCCTTGCTCAGCATGGGCTGGGTGCGCCGTGCGCCAATCCTCCCGGGCGACACGCAACCGGTCGATGACGAGATCGATTTGCCCGGGAAAATCGATGGACCGGTCGGGATCGACCTGCATGCCCTCAATATCCGTCACGCTGCGTGACACATCGCTCATGCGGGTTGCCTGACCGTCCGCAGATAGGGCTTTACCTCGGTCCAGCCGTTCGGAAACAGTGCTCTGGCCGCGTCATCGTCGACCGACGGCACGATGATGACATCGTCACCCTGCTGCCAGTTCGCCGGTGTCGCCACCTTGTGCGTATCGGTCAGCTGCAAGCTGTCGATCGTCCGGAGGATCTCGGCGAAATTGCGCCCAGTGGACGCCGGATAGGTGAGCGATAGGCGCAGCTTGCGCGCGGGATCGATCACCAGAACGGTGCGCACCGTCGTGGTATCGGACGCGGCGGGGTGAATGAGATCGAGCAGCGTCGCGACATGGCGGTCGTCATCCGCGATCAGCGGGAAGTTGAGCGCGTGTCCCTGGGTTTCGGCGATGTCGGACGCCCAGCGCTGGTGGCTGTCGAGCGTGTCGACGGACAGGCCTAGCACCGCCACGTTGCGCCGGGCGAACTCCGGCACGAGTGCCGCGACCGCGCCCAGTTCGGTGGTGCAGACCGGCGTGAAATCCTTGGGATGCGAAAACAGTACGACCCAGCGATCGCCTGCCCATTCATAGAGGTTGAGCGGACCCTGGGTCGATGCCTGGGTAAAGTTGGGAACGATATCTCCGAGCTTGAGCGACATCATCGATCTCCTTAGAAGACTTATAATCTACTCAACCGATAGGAATATAAGCGGGCAATTCTTGCACCCCGGAAAGTTTCGGTTTTCGATGGCGACGGGGGTGCGGACTTCGTGGGGGCGGACGGACTGTCGCGGGATATCCGGCGGCCGGGAGCTACCGACCCGGCAACAAACCGGGCATGAAGGTCTCGATGAACCCAGTCTACGCCAACGCAGTCACCACGATCTTTGAGGAGACCTCGCGCCGTGCGCGCGCATGCGGGGCGATCAACCTGGGCCAGGGGTTCCCCGATACGATCGGCCCACCGGACCTGTTGGAGGCCGCGGCAAGGGCAGTGATGACCGGGCCTAATCAATATCCGCCGTCACTGGGTTTGCCCGCACTTCGTGGCGCGGTGGCAGAGCATTACCGGCGCTTCCAGTCGCTCGACCTCTCCCCCGACGACGTGATCGTTACCTCCGGTGCGACCGAAGCTATCGCCGCAGCGCTCCTCGCCATCGTTTCGCCCGGCGACGAGGTGGTGGTGTTCGAGCCGATGTACGACGCCTATCGACCGTTGATCGAACGGGCGGGTGGGGTACTGCGACCGGTAACGCTCCGTCCGCCGGCGTGGCGCATCGTCGAGGACGATCTGGCGGCCGCCATCGGTCCACGTACGCGGGCAATTCTGTTCAACAACCCCAATAATCCCGCCGCCCGGGTCTTCTCGCGTGAAGAGTTGGAGGCGGTCGCACGGCAATGTGTCCGAAACGATCTTATCGCGATCTGCGACGAGGTGTGGGAGCATGTCGTGTTTGATGGCCGGCAGCACATACCCCTGATCAGCCTGCCGGGCATGGCGACGCGCACGGTGAAGATCGGCTCCGCCGGCAAGATTTTTGGCGTGACCGGCTGGAAGGTCGGTTTCGTGATAGCAGCGCCGCATGTGTTGAAGCCGATCGGCCGAGCGCATCAGTTCCTCACCTTCTCGACTCCGCCCAACCTGCAATGGGCGGTGGCCGAAGGCCTGGGTTATTCCGATGCCTTCTTCGCGGACGCACGCGCGTCGCTCAAGCGGTCGCGGGAGCGGCTGGCGACTGAGCTCCGCACCGCTGGGTTCGAGATACTGCCGAGCGAGGGCACGTATTTCGTCACAATCGATCTGGCCGCCTCGGGCTTTGCCGCGAGGGACACGGAATTGTCGGACCGGCTGATTGCGGAAGCCGGTGTCGCCGCGATCCCACTCTCGCCCTTCTACATGAGCGCGTCGGCGCCTTCCGGTTTGCTGCGGCTGTGCTTTGCCAAAGCCGACAACGTGCTGGATGAAGCCGTCGAACGGCTCGGGAAATGGATAGCAGCCGCGTCCCGCTGATGCAGCAGCATGGCGTTCGGAGCTAGCGCAAACCAGCCGATCGGTCGCCCACGTTGACACCGCGATTTGCCTATCGCTCTAACAACGATGCAAGCAGCGCCTGCCCTTCTTGCCAATCGCCTAGGCCGGACAGCGCGTTGATATGGCCCGCTCGACCGATATCGGCGAACTCCGCCGCAAGATCCTGAGCCAGTTGGCGCGACCGCGTCAGGCTCGCGTAACGATCGTCAGCGCTGGCCACGACGAGCGCCGGGAATGGCAGCGGACCGGCCGGTAATGGCGCGAAGCGGAGCAGGCGCAGGTCGCAGCCCTGCTGCCCAACATCAGGCGGCGCGACCAGCATCGCACCCAGGACCTTCACTCGCTCCGCTGGCCGTGCGTGTGCTGCCCACCAGACGATGGCCAGACAGCCGAGACTATGCCCGACGAGCACGATCGGAGTTTCGGCCTCAGTCACCGCATCCGCGATCGCGGTCACCCAGCCAGCGCGGGTGGGCGATTCCCAATCGCCCAGATCAACGCGAACGCAATCGTCCCGGCATTGCTGCCAACGTGTCTGCCAATGGTCCGGGCCTGAGCCGTTCAGTCCGGGTACGATCAGGTATCGCACCGGTCGAGCGGTGGTTGCGGCTGGAGCAAAAGTGTGCGGCAGATACTGGTTCATGCTGTCTCCCCATGGTTTGCCACGACACGCGCGGCTTCGGTGACGTGTCCAATCGGTACGGCACTCCCCACCGTCTCGCGCTCCGCGAAAGCCTGATGGATGACAGCGCCAGGCGGCACGCTTTCGGTCAGCCACACGCTGCCGCCGATCACCGCCCCCGCACCGATCGTGACCCGGCCCAGCACCGTGGCGCCGGCGTAAATCACCACATGGTCTTCCACGATCGGGTGACGCGGCAGGCCCTTGACCAGCGAGCCGTCCTCCTGAGCCGGGAAGCTGCGCGCGCCCAGCGTCACCGCCTGATACAGGCGCACGTGGCTGCCGATCACGGCCGTTTCACCGATGACGACCCCGGTGCCGTGGTCGATGAAGAAGCGCTCCCCGATCGCGGCGCCGGGATGGATGTCGATGCCCGTGGCCGAATGCGCCAGCTCGGCAATGATGCGCGCGACGAGCGGGACACCGAGCCGGTATAGCCGGTGGGCGATACGGTGATGGATCATCGCCCGCACGCCGGGGTAGCAGAGCAACACCTCATCCACGCTGCCCGCCGCCGGGTCCCCAGCGAAAGCCGCCTCGACGTCACCGTCGAGAAGCCGGCGGATGTTCGGCAAGTCGTTCCCGAATGCGGCAACCATACTGCCAGCGCGTGCATTCACGTCGCCTGCCGCCGCCTCGTCACGATACGCCAGTTCCAGACGCACCTCGGCGCCCAGCTGAGGCAGCGCACGACCGAGCGTCTCCATGACATAAGCACGCTCATTGTCTGGACGTACGGTATCCGGGCCCAGCCGCAGCGGAAAGAGCGCGCCCTTCAGGTCGGCGAGGATGCCCTCGATCCGTCGCCGCGACGGGAAGCCTTCGACGCCCTGGTCGGCGCCGTTGCGGTGCCGGGCACGCCAATCGTCACGCGCGGCCCCCAGTCCGTCGGCTACTGCCGCCAGATTTGGCGCACCGGTCATCCGACCACCTGCCGCAGCACGGCAAGAAAGCGGTCGTTCTCCACCGGTCGTCCGACCGTCACGCGTACCCAGTCATCGAGCGGGGGGAAGGGTCGAGCAATCTCGATGCCTGCGGTGGCGGCCGCAGCGCGAAGGCGGCTTGCTGAGGGCGTGCGGAAGAAGACGAAGTTCCCATGCGCATCGGTGTGGCGGAGGGATAGCGCGTCGAGCGCCGTGTGAAGCCGCCGCCGCTCCCCCGCCGTCCGGTCGCGCACCATGGCGACATGGCCCTGGTCCGCCAGCGCCGCGCCGGCGGCCGCAAGCGCAGGACGGGACAGGGAATGCGGCGCGCCGATCCCCGCCTGACGCAAGGCGGTCGCCAGTGGTGCCTGCGAAACGGCATAACCGATCGACAATCCTGCCAGCCCATAGATCTTGGCGAGGGTGCGGAAGACGAGCACGTTGCGCCCCGCCCGCACATGCCGGATCGCCGACAACCCGGCGAGGTCGTCATATTCGAGATACGCCTCGTCCACCACAGCCAGCGTCCGGCGGGAGATATCCTCCAGAAAGGCGTGCCACGCCCCCGCCTCGCTGACCGTGCCGGAGGGGTTGTGCGGGTTCACCAACGACACGGCCAGCGTGTCCGCGCCGACCGCGCGGGACAATGCGGGCAGGTCGTTTTCAAAACGCGCATCAAGCGGCACCGGCCTGCCCCGCCCACCAAGCGGGGCCGCGGCATCGACCAGCGCCGTATAGCCGGGTGCCGAGAAGACGATCTCGCCGCCCCCTGCCCGCCTGCGCGCCAGGAACAGCCCGAGTGCTTCGAGCACTTCGCCGATCACGACCTGCTCGGGCGCGACGCCTTCGAGGCGGGCGATCTGCCGGGCGAGCGCGTCCACCTCGGCCTGCTCGACATAGCGCTCCACGCCAACCGCCGCCGCACGGATGGCGGGCGCGACATTTGGCGACGGCCCCCAAGCGTTCTCGTTGAGTGACAGCCGGGTCCGTGCGGCAAGACCAGTCCCGATCGCCGGTGTCGCGGCCACCGCCACGCCCATCGCGATCCACTCGCGCCGGTTGAGCAGCGCCGCCATCAGAAGCTCACTCCGGCACGAACATAATAAAAGGCACCGCTAAATCCGAAGGGTGAGAATTCGCTGTACGGAAAGACGCCGAACGTATCGGCGCCGGTCAGCGCGGCGGTCGACCGGATGTTCTCGGTCGGGTAGACATTGAACAGATTGTTGGCGCCCACCGTCACCGCCAGGTTGCGGTTGACCTGCCCGGTGAAGCTGAAATCGGTCACCCATTTGGGCTCCAGTTGCTGGATCACATCGACATTGCCCCGCGTCCCGGACTCGGTCGGCAATGTGCGATAGGGCGTCGATCCTTGCGCGATCAGGGCGACGGCGGCAGGCGTCTGGTTGGTCAGCGCTACTTGCTCGACACGGCCATAGCGGGTGGCGCGCACATCGAAGGTGATCGGCCCGGTCCGGAAGGTCGTCCCCAGCGCCACCTTGTCGCGCGGCTGGCCACGCTCGACGCGCGTCCGTTCGACGACGTCGAACAGCGGTGTCGTGATACCAAGCGCCGTGATTTGCGGGGGTGTTGCCGCGATACGGCGCAGCCGTGTCTGATTATGATTATACGCCGCCGTCAGCTTCAGGTCGCCCCATCCGCCCAGCGGAGTCGCATAGGCCGCGGTCACGTCGACACCTTGCGTCCGTGTGTCGACCGCGTTGGTGAAGTAGCGGACGCTGGTCACGCCCGGAATACCGATGCCGGCGAGATAGTCGCGCAGACGGCGGCTGCCCGACGCATCGACATAGTTGGACGACAGCATGATCCGGTCGTCGATGTCGATATGATAATAGTCGACCGACGCCGTCAGATGGCCAGCCGCGTACGTCAGGCCACCGCCGAAGTTGGTCGACGTCTCGGGTTTCAAGGCCTGGGCGCCAAGGGCCTTGGCGAGAGACGAGCCGACCGGCGCGGTGCGGACGAGGACGAATTCGGGGAAACCGGTCGTGTTGTTGACGATCGTCCGGCTGCTGGTCGAGCTGAAATATTGCTGGGCGAGGCTGGGCGCGTGGAAGCCGGTGCCGATGGACCCGCGCAGGGCGAACCCCGCCGGCAGGGCGAGGCGCGTCGACGCCTGCCCGTTCCAGGTGTCGCCGAAGTCCGAATAATGCTCATAGCGTCCGGCGAGATCGACCGTCCAGCCGCGCAGCGGTTCCAGCCCGGCTTCCGCAAAGGCGCTGATCGCGTCGCGGTGGACATCGACCACGTCGCTCGGCTGGATCCCTGCGAAACCCTGCGACCCGATCGTCGGGATCGCGCCGGCATTGGGGCCGTCGAGCACGCGTGCGGGCCCATATTGATAGCTGGCCAGTTCACCGGCGCCGATCTTGTAGCCGTCGCGGCGATATTCGGCCCCGATCGCGACGTCGATCGGCGCGGCCAGCCCCACCTCGACACTGTTCGACAGGGTCAGGTCGGTCGTCCACTGCGAATTCCCATAGCGGCCGTTGTAGAAGCGCGTCGGGCTGGCGGTGCCCAGCGTGGCGTTGAGCGTATTGCGGGTCCGATACTCGATGCGGTTGCCGCCATAGACGCTCGACAGGTCCCACTTCCAACCGGCCAGATCGCCGCGCAGGCCGAGCGCGCCAGTATAGTCTGTACTTTCTGTATCGACGAAAGGCAGGAAGCCGTTCGGGTAGATCGCACGGACATTCTCGTCCTGCCCCGGACGGCGGAACGAGGCGTTGCTCTTCGCCTTGCTCAAGCGATAGCCGCCAAAGCCATAGAGTTCGACGCTGCCGAGCGGCTTGCTGAGATTGACCAGGACGGATCCGTCCTTGAGGTCACCCTGATCGGCGAAGCGCCAGACGTTGCGGTCGACACTGGCCTCGCGCGGGTCGAGCCGTGTTCCCGTGACGCCGCCCGGCGGATTGAGCCCAATCCCCGGCCCATAGCGCGACGACAATGGCTGTGGCGCGCCCGTGGGCGAAAGGCCGAAATAGAATTGCCGCGTGTCCGGCTCGGCACGGTTTGCCGCCTGATGATCGCGATAATAGCCGGTGACGTTGACGAAGCCGTCCTCCCCCAGCTTCAGCCCGCCGCCCAGCGAGACCTCATAGGTGTCGCCACCGCCGTCATAGGTCGTGCCCGCGCTGGCCGTAGCGTGCAGCGCGGTATCGGTCTGAAGCAGGATGTTGATGACGCCCGCGATCGCGTCGGAGCCATATTGCGCCGAGGCACCGTCGCGCAGGATCTCGATACGGCCGATCCCTGCCGCCGGGATCTGGTTGAGGTCGGTCGGCGTCGCGCCCTTGCCGATCGTGCCGCCGGTATTGACCCAGGCCGCGCCGTGCAGTCGCTTGCCGTTGACCAGCACCAGCGTCTCGTCGGGTGACAGCCCCCGCAGCGAGGCGGAGTGGATATGGGTGTTGCCGTCCGGCGTCGTCGGATTGGCGAAGGAGAAGGACGGCGCAAGCTGGCGGAGCACCTCGCTCGTCTCCTGATAACCCGAAGCGCGCAATTCGTCGCCGCGCAGTACGTCGATCGGCACCGGTGAAGTCGTGACGGTACGTTCGCCAGTGCGCGTCCCGGTGACCACGATCACGTCGCCAGGCTCTACCTGTTCGGTACCCGCTTGAGGCGCCGCCTCCTGTGCGGCCGCCGTGATGGGTGCAACGCTGGCCAGCAGCCCCGCCACGATGATCTTCATCCATCAACCCCCTTGCTGATCGGGCGGAACCTATTGGTGCTCGCCTCTCGAGCATATCCCATGCATTTAGTAGGATTTGATAGAAATGATTGGGCGCGATTAAGCTCCAGTCTTCGCTCCCCGTCATTGCCAACCTCCCCCAAGGCCCGCTGCCGAAAACGACGATCGATTTCTCCCCCGACGCCTCTATCCTGACCGACCATGCCCAAGCTCATCGCCCATCTCAGACCCGTGACGCTGTTCGACATCGAGGGCGACGAAACGCCCTCGAAGCGCCGGCTGGCCGACGCCGGAGAGCGGCTGATGGGAACGCACGGCATCGACACGCCGTCCCTGCAGGAGATTGCGGCTGCGGCGGGTCAGGCGAACAAATTCGCGGTGCAATATCATTTCGGCGGGCGTGACGGATTGATCGATGCCATCTTCGCAATCCGGATGCGGCACATCGTCGCACGGCGCCAGGAATGTGTCCGCTTGGCCGAAGAACGCGGATTGATGGAGGATCTCAGCAGCTTGCTGGAGGCGGTGTTCCTGCCGATGTCTGAGCAAGTCGACGCGAACGGGCACCACAGCTACGCTCGGCTCCTGTTGCAATATACGACGCGGATCGGCTTCGATCCGCAGCGCCGCGATGATCCGTTCAATGCGCGACGAGGGCTCGCAGTGACCTTGATGGAGCGGATGGCCGGGCTGCTGAACCTCACGGCGCAGCAGTTCGAACTCGGCTTCTCCCAGCAGCATTTTGCGATGATCGTCGGGCTCGCGGCACGCGACAATTTTGCTTTTCGCGGGCGCGCCGCGCTGTCGCTGGAAGAGCTGATCGATCAGACCATCGCCATGGCCGTGCCGGCACTGCAGGCAGCGGCCCGGTTCGTACTTAACCGGGGCTGAGCCACCAGACGAAGCGAAAGTTGCATCAGCGCAACCAAAACCATCTTCAATCCCCATCAATCTAATGGGATAAGTGACAACACTTAATCCGCGCTAGATGCGTTCATGGGGGGAAGGTCGATGGCTGGTCGCCAATCCAAGGTTCCAGGCTTGGGATATGCATGGCTATGGCGTGCGGGCACGCTTGCCGCCGCGCTCGTTCCCGCCGTCGTCCACGCGGCCCCGCCACAGGACCAGACGGGGCCGCAGAATCAGACGGGGCTGTCCGACATCGTCGTCACGGCGCAACGCCGCAGCGAAAGTTCGCAACAGGTGCCGATCTCGATCCAGACCCTGGATGCGAAGGCGCTCGACACGCTCGGCGCGCGCCGCCTGAGCGACGTGGAGGTCGCCACGCCGTCCCTGTCGTTCGGCGACGGCAGCGAACAGGGGCGCACCGGCATTCGCGGCGTCATCGACTACTCGCGCAACGCCGGCTATGACTCGCGGGTCGGCGTCTATGTCGACGGCGTGTATTACAGCCGGTCCTGGATGAACAACCTGACGCTGCTCGGCATCCGGCAGGTCGATGTGTTGCGGGGACCGCAGGGAACGCTGTTCGGCAAGGACACCGATGCGGGCGCGCTCTCCATCACCACGATCCAGCCGTCGAAGGCGCTGGGCGGCGAGATCAGCGCGGACATCGGCAATTTCGGCTATCGCCAGATCGCCGCGCGCAGCAACCTGCCGCTGAACGACGACGTCAGCCTGCAACTCAGCGGCGCCCATGTGCAGAGCGATGGCTATTACCGCAACGTCCTGCTCGGCAAGCGCAACCAGGGCATCAACTCCGACGCGTTCCGCGCGCAACTCCGGCTCAACCCCAATGACGGGCTTGATGTCACGCTTGCGGCGGATTTCACCGACGACGACAATTCGACGCTCCACTATACCTATGTGCCCCCAGCGGGCAGCGATCCGTTCGAAATCCGATCCTATGTCGACGATGGGGCGCGTCGTCGGATGGGCGGCGTCTCGCTGACCGCGCAGAAGGACGTTGGCGGAGGATTCCAGGCCACGTCGATCACCGCGTGGCGATCGGGCCACCAGTTCCTGCACTTCAACAACGAAACCGGCCCCACGCCGATTCTGACCGCGGACCTGCGCCAATATACGGACCAGTTCTCGCAGGAATTGCGGATCGCTTCGCCACGCGAGCGCCGCTACGATTTCGTCGCGGGCGTCTTCTACTTCTGGGGCAACAACCGTGACCGGCAGGCGCTGACCTTCGGCTCGGGGCTGCGCGCACTCGGCCTCGGCAGCGCCGTGGGCAAGGTCGCGACGCTCGGCACGTCGGTCAGCAGCGACTCCATCGCCGGCTTCTTCCAGGCGAACATCCGGCCGTCGTCGCTTGTCGAACTGTTCGCCGGTGCGCGGCTGACCCATGAGCGCAAACGGCTGAACGACATCACCACCGCCGACCCGACCGGGCTGTTCTCTGCCCCAATCAGCGGCTACCGCGATGCGCTCGCCAACACCTTCTTCACGCCCAAGGGTGGCATCAACCTGCACCTGCGGCGTAACATGCTGTTGTTCGGCACGATCGGTCGCGGCTTCAAGAGCGGCGGGTGGAACGTCGAGGCGACCAGCCCCGCCGCCTTCGCCGCCGGCATCCGCTTCCGGCCCGAAACGGTGACCAGCTACGAAGTCGGGTTCAAGAGCGACTTTTTCGATCGCCGTGCCCGCGTCAACGTCACCGGCTTCTACGAGAAGTTCGACGATTTCCAGGTCTTCACCTTCGTCAACGCCACCGTCGGCGGCCGCACGGTGCTCGCCAGCAGCCTGTCGAACGTCGGCAAGGTTTCGTCCAAGGGGATCGAGACGGAGATCGCGGTCATCCCCGTCACCGGCCTGACGCTGGCAGCCCAATATACCTACAACCAGAGCGTGTACGACCGGTATCCGGGTGGCGGCGGTACGGTGGGCAACACCGTACTCGATGCCGATGGTGTACAGACGCCCTATGCGCCGCGTCACAAGGCCTATGTGTCGGCCGATTACGAGACAGCACTGGGTTCGGGTCTGCCGCGCTTGCAGGCACATGTCGGCTATAGCGTGCAGTCCTCCGAGAATTTCGACCCGAAGGTCGCGAACCCGGTGTATGGGAAAGCCTATTCCATTCCGGGTTACGACCTCGCCGATGCGCGGATCGGGCTGACGTCCGCCAATGGCCGATGGCGGGCATCGCTATGGGGCCGCAACATCTTCGACAAACACTATATCCGCTTCGCCAATCGCACCGCGATCCTCGGCAACGCCGCGCTCCTCTACGGCACGCCGCGCACCTATGGCGCAACGCTCGGCTACACGTTCTGAGCGCGCTGGAGGGATCATCGTCATGACCAACTCCCGCCAGATGAAGCTGGGCGCCTTTATCATGGGCGTCGGCCATCATATCGCCGCGTGGCTCCATCCCTCGGTCGAGCCGCGTGATCTGGTGTCGCTCGATCATTATGTTCGGATTGCACAGGCGGCGGAAACGGCGCGGTTCGACGCCCTGTTCTTCGCGGACAATGTCGCCGCCCCGCCGCTATCGCCTTTGTCCGCGCAGGCCGCCCCGGTCTATTATCTCGAACCGTTGATGCTGCTCGGTGCGCTGGTTCCGGCAACGGAGCGGATCGGACTGGTCGCGACGGTGTCGGCGACCTACCTGCCGCCCTATCACCTTGCCCGAAAGTTCGCGACGCTGGACCATATCAGCGGCGGGCGCGCCGGATGGAATTGTGTGACGTCCGGCTCCGATGCCGAAGCGCGAAATTTCGGCCTCGATGCCCAGATCGGCCATGCCGAACGCTATGAGCGGGCCGCCGAATACATCCACGTCGTCAAGGCGTTGTGGGACAGTTGGAACGACGGGGCGCTGCTGTTCGATCAACCGGGCCGCCGCTTCTTCGATCCTGCGAAGGTCCGGGCGATCAATCACGACGGGCGCCACTTCCGCGTTCGAGGCCCGCTACAAGCCGGACGCCCAATCCAGGGGCATCCGGTAATCGCGCAGGCCGGATCGTCGGCGGACGGCATCGCACTGGCGGCAGCCACCGCCGAACTCGTTTTCACCGCGCAACAGTCGCTGGATGAAGCGGTCGCGTTCGCCGACACGGTCCGCGACCGAGCCGTCGCGGCGGGACGTCAACGCAAGGACGTGGTGGTGATGCCCGGATTGATGCCCTTCGTTGCTGACACGCAGGAAGAGGCGCAACGCCTGCACGATGACCTGCAGGCGCTGGTCGATCCGCAGATCGCAATCGGGCTTGCTTCTGCGATGATGGGCGCGGACCTCGGCCAGTATCCACTCGATGGTCCCGTCCCCGACCTTCCGCCCACCGAGGGCTGGCAGAGTCGGCAGAAGCTGTTCTTCGACCTTGCCCATGCGGAGGGGCTGACAATCCGCGAACTGGCCGTCCGCGTTGCCGTCGCGCGCGGTCACAAGGTCGTCATCGGCACTGCTACGCAGATCGCTAACGAAATGGAGGCGTGGTTCCAGGCTGGGGCAGCGGACGGGTTCAACATCATGCCGCCGACCCTTCCGTACGGACTGAACGACTTCGCCCGGCTCGTCGTCCCCGAACTGCAGCGGCGCGGACTGTTCCGTACGGAATATGAGGGCGATACGCTGCGGGCGAACCTGGGGCTGGCCCGCCCGGCAGGACACACGTCATGAGCACCCGCTCGCTCTATCGCGGTTGGCATATGGTCGGGGCGGTGCTCGTCGCCCTGATGCTCTGCGGGACCACAACCATCGTCGCGACCTTCGGGATCGTTACCGCGCATTTGACCCGTTCCTTGGGCTGGACCCAGGGCGCGATGGCAACCGCGCTGTCGCTGTTCCTGCTCGCGACGACGCTGGCAGTGCCCGTGGTCGGCATCGCCGTCGACCGTTTCGGGTCGCGGCGCACGGCGGCGGCAGGCATTATCGCCTTTGCAGCACTGCTTGCCCTGGCCGGAGGAACGATCACCTCGCTGCGCGGGCTGATGCTCTTCTATTCCCTGTTCGGCGCAGTCGGCGCGTTCACCAATCCGATCGTCTACATCAAGGCCCTATCCGCCTGGTTCGATCGCCGTCGCGGCTTCGCGCTTGGCCTCGCGGTCGCGGGCCAGGGTGTAGGCGGTGCGATCCTGCCGATGGCCGTCGAATATGTCAGCGAAGCCTTCGGTTGGCGTTACGCCTTCTATGCTCTGGCCGCTGCCTTGATGCTGTTCGTCCTGCCGCTGGTCGCCCTGTTCGTGCGCGACGATCCGGCAGAGGCCGCCGCCGATGCCGCCGATCCTGAGCATATCGATCATTCTATGGCGCAATCGGGCCTGACGGTCGCCCAGGCCCTACGGACCCGCGCCTTCTGGATCATCATCGCGGTTTTCCTGCTGTTCGGCATGACCAGCTACGCGCTGACAGCGAATTTCGTCGCGCTGATGCTGGAACGTGGGGCCGGCACGCTTCCGCAGATTGCGATGCTGTCGTCGCTCGCCGGCGTCGCGATGATCGCCGGCAGATTGGTATTCGGCTGGCTGCTTGATCGCTTCCCCGTCCCGATCGTGGGCGCGGGCGGCGTCCTGTGCGCAGCAGCCGCGTTAGCCATCCTGCTACGCGTAGACACCATCGGCATTGCCGCCGTCACGATGAGCGTGCTGATGGGCATTGCGATGGGCGCCGAGACCGATCTCCTCTCGATCCTCGTGGGACGATATTTCGGGCAGCGCGCGATCTCGCGTATCTATGCATGGCACAACGTCAGTTTCCTGCTCGGTGCCGCGATGGGACCGCCCCTGTTCGCCACGCTGCTCGGCCGTTTCGCCAGCGCGGACATCCCCATCCTCACGCTGATAGCCTTCGTCATCCTGTCGGCAGCGCTGCTCTTGATGCTCAGGAAACCTGAGTGGTTAGTTGAACTTCAGCGTCAACTCCCCTGACCAGGCGTTCTGGTTCGATAACTGGTTGGTGTTGTCAGTCCAATGCGAACCGCTCTCCGCCCGATACATCGCGGTCTTTGAGGGCACCGGCTTAGCTTGCAAGGTTATGCCACTCCACCAGCGCGGCGGAGCGTCGTTCCCGGTAGGTCTGGCGATCGATGAGGTGGCGCCGAAAATTGGCCTTCGAGGATGCCAGACCGTCCGAAAACTCGCTGGCTGTGGGAGCTGCAGGGGTTCCTCTTGGCGAACTGGCGCAAGAACCGGGATCTTGCCTCTATGTGCGCCGTGCGGCCGGGATATGCATCCTACCCGCTGTCCAGGACATGACGATGGCGTGTTCAGCGATGTGGCTCACATCTGCACCGCTCGGATCAGTCCCGGCACGCCGATGAGGGTGATGGCGCGCCTGAGATTGTAGGCGAGCGCCGTCAGACTGAACTCGGCACGCACCTTCTCCAGCCCGCGCATGAGGAACGCGCCCTGGTTCATCCACTGCTTGATCGAGCCGAACGGGTGTTCGACCGTGGACTTGCGGATGGCGAGGATGCCGGGCCGTTCCGCGAGGCGTGCCGCCATGCGCTCGATGACCGCCTCGTGCTCGCCGCGATTGACGCGCCGCCAGCGCCCCTTGGTGCAACGTGCCTTGATCTGGCAGCCGGCACACGCCGCGGGGCTGGAATACTGGACCGACAGATGCCCGCGCGTCACCGAGGCGTAGCGCGTGTCCAGCACCTGTCCGCCGGGGCAGTGATAGACGTCGGCCTCGGGATCGTAGCGGAACCGCTCCTTGGGAAAGAGGCCGTTGCCGGCCGCGGTGCCACGATGCGGGCGGGGGATGTAGGGCGTGATGCCGGCCGCCTCGGATGCGACGATATCGTCGCCCGCGTGATATCCCATGTCGGCGACCGCATCGATCCGCTCGACCCCGAGTGCCTCCATCGCCGCACCGGCGGTGGGTGCCAGCAGGCCCATGTCGTTGCAGGCATTGGTGACGTGCTGTTCGACGATCAGGCTATGTTTGGCGTCGACTGCCACCTGGGCATTGTAGCCGACCGTGACTTTCGAATGCGCGACCATGAGGCGCGCATCGGGATCGGTGAGCGAGATCTGCCCTTCGCCGCTGTCCTGCAACTGGCCCAGCAACGCTGCGCTCGCCTGGCGCTGCTCACGCAGCCGCGCGATCTTGGTCGCCAGCGCCTCGCCGCGACCGGTGCCGGCACCATCCTCACCGCGGTCGATCTCGTCGAGTTCGGCCAGGTAGCGCTCCAGTCGCGCATCGGTCGAAGCGAGATACGTTGCCAACCGCTCGCGGCTGAAGTTGCGCGCCCGGCTGTTCACCGCCTTCAGCCGCGTGCCGTCCACCGCCAGCAACTCGCGCCCGAACAAATCCAGCTTGCGGCACAGTATCACGAAGGCGCGGAACACCGCCTTGAACGCAGCCCGGTTTTCGCGACGGAAGTCGGCGATGGTCCGGAAGTCCGGCCGCACCCCGCGCAGCAGCCAGATCAGTTCGAGATTGCGCGTCGCCTCCATCGCCAGGCGCCGGCTCGACCGCACCCGGTTGAGATAGCCGTACAGATACAGCTTGAGCATATCGGCCGGATCGTAACCCGGCCGTCCCGTCGCCTTCGGCCGTGCGCGCTGGAAACCGGAACCGCCCAGATCGAGGTCGTCGACGAAGGCGTCGATGAACCGCACCGGGTTGTCCGCCGCCACATAGTCCTCGACCGACGCCGGCAGCAGCAGCGCCTGGTTCCGAGCATGTCCCTCGATGTACGCCATGCCAGACGATTACACCGCCGCGATGCGCACGGGAATCATGATCCGCGTTTTCGGACGGTCTCGATGCGGAAACGGGAATGGTCGGACCGAACCAATTGCCGCTTGCGGGAGGACAGATTTCCTGCCCCAGCTTCTAGGTTTGGGGCGAAAGCGGATGCCCTCCCCTTCACCTCGATGACCCACTTGCAGACGCTCAACGCGCCCGAGTCCAGCCCTACAATCGGACATCCATTCATCTCGGCTTGAGCAGCGACCTCCGGTGGCGGTGCTCCCATACGGCTTTCAGCAGGTGTTCGAGGAACTCCCACGCTGTCCGGCGATCGGCCTTGTCGACCAGTTGCGTGACGGCGAACTTGCTTGTGCGGTCGATGCCAACAAACAGGTATAGCTTGCCTTCGGCGGTCTGGACCTCGGCGATATCGATGTGGAAGAAGCCGATCGGATAACGCTTGAAGCGCTGCCGCTTCGGTTTGTCGCCTTCGATGTCGGGCAGGCGGGAGATGCCATACGCTGCAGGCAACGATGCAACGCTGACCGCGTCAGGTGCGGCATCGGCGGCTGCAACGCATAGAGACAGTCGTCGAGCGGCAGCAGCGTGTGGCGCCGGAACGCTACAACCATCGCCTCCTCCGCCTCGGACAAGGTCGTTGAATGAGGGGCCTTTGGCCCGGTCTTCAGGTCCTCAACGGTTGCTCGCTTGCGCCATTTCGCGACCGTCTTCGGGTTGATCCCCAGCTCACGGCTCAGCGTCGAGAGCGAAGCTTGCGATCGCTGTATTGCTGCTCGGACGGCGTGCGCGGTCGTGGCGCATCCATGACGAACTTGTCCCATACAGCCTCCTTCCATTCCAACGAAAGGATCGCACCATCAAACCGTGGGATCAAACACCTAGCCGGGTCTGAAGGCGCCGATGCGGTGAAAATCTGCGACAAATGGTCAAAGTAGCGGCAGCTCGACTATGAGGCATCAAGTCGCATTGAAACCGAATGCATCGCTGTTTTCATTGGGTACAATTTTGAAAGAGTACGTCACTGCCAGCGAGCTTTAACGAACCGGGCTAGCTCGGCCGCCAAGTCGTCGTCCTCCGGGGTGTTCCCTTGAAATCCTCCGTGCGGCATCCCTTCAAAGACATGCAGTTCGGCATCCACATCCGCTTGGCGCAGTGCACGGTGCATCCGTACAGCGTTGGACAGGAAGAGGTCTCGCGTGCCGGATTGAAGGAAAGCCGGCGGCAGGCCTTTTAAATCTCCGAACAATGGCGAGAGATAAGGATGCGACAGGTCTGCCCCACCGGCATACAGCGCGTTGTTCCGCATCAATGATCCGGGCAGCACGACATCCACCATCTGATTAACCTGGAAACTGTCGCCGGACTCGGTCAGATCGACCTCTGGAGACAGGAGAACCATGCCGGCGGGCATGGGCAGCCCTTCGTCCTTCGCGCGCAGGAGCATCGCGACAGCAAGGTTGCCGCCCGCCGATCGCCCGCCCACGACGATGCGCGACGGTGCGTGCCGTTCCAGCACGTAGCGATACGCCGCCATCGCGTCATCCAATGCCGCCGGATAGGGATGCTCGGGCGGCATCCTGTAATCGACGCCGTAGCTGAGCGCCCCAAGCCGATCCGCCTGCATTCGCGCCTGCACGCGACACGCCTCGCCGCCACCAAACACGAACGCTCCGCCATGGAAATCCACATAGGCGCCATCCGGCACCGATATGGTCTCGGGCGTCGCGACATGGATCGTGGTCTCGCCGATGCGAAGCGTCTCGGCGCTGGCACGCAACGTACCGGCCAGCGCTTTCACTGCAGCCGCATAATGCCCGTCCGCTGCCGCCTTGATCTTCATCCAGCCCGCATGATCGTCCGGCGGTGGCATCAAGTAGAGCGCGTTGATCGGGACGCCATCGTCATTCACCAGTCGTTCGAGACTGGCGCGAGCCTCCTGGCTTATCGATGAGGGGAAGGGTATCAAACGGCCCTGGACCATGATGCCGCTCTTCTGGTCGGTCATGTCGTTGCGCTCCTCATGACGCGCGCCGGATCGCAGCTGCGCCGCAAGCGATGATGACAGGGCCCAAGCATTGCGTCAAAGCGCCCCCTCCCCTATTCCCGCAAACGGACCTTGAGCGGGTTGGTCTTGCACCGCTGGGTGGCGCCGTCGTTTAAGGTGATAGCTGCTCAGGCCCAGCCGCTCAGGCATCTTCCTCATAATCGGTCGAACGCGTTACGCTTTCCCAGCGATCCATCTCGTCGATCACCACGTCGAGCTTCTCTCGGGCACGTCGCAGCGCGTCGCTCCCAAGCAGCAGATGAAGCGGCGGATTGGGCGTGTCGACCAATTCGAGGATCGCCGCAGCCGCCTTGTCCGGATCGCCGATCTGGCGCCCGGCCATCGCGTCAAGCCGTGCGATTCCGGTCCCGACGCTTTCGGCATACTGCTCGCCGCCCTGACTGCGGCGGATTGAATGACCGCTGAGAAAGTCGGTGCGAAAGGCACCGGGTGCGATGGCCGTGGCCTTGAGACCGAAAGGCGCGACTTCCTGGGCTAGGCTCTGTGTTAGGCCTTCGAGCGCGGATTTGGTCGCCGAATAGAGGCCGGATGATCCCGCCGGCGCACGGCCTGCGATCGAGGTGATGTTCAGGATGTGACCGCTGCCCTGCCGCCGCAAGACGGGAAGCGCGGCGCGGATGATGGCAAAGGGTGCAAAGACGTTGACCGCGAACAGCCGTTGAAACTCGGCGTCCGTCGCTTCCTCGATCGCCCCGAGCAGGCCATAGCCGGCGTTGTTGACCAGCACGTCGATGTGGCCAACCTTGTCGAACGCCGCACTTACAGCCGGTGCGATCGCCGCCGCATCGGTGAGATCGACGGTCAGGACATGCAGCGTACCATGACCCACTTCCAAATCCGGCGCAGCCTCGCGCACCGTGCCGACGACGGTGTCGCCTCGAGCGAGCGCTGCCTGCGCGAGCGCCTTGCCGAGGCCGCGGGAAATACCCGTGATGAACCATGTCTTCATAGCTGTTCTCCTTCACCGCCAGATGTAGCGCTTCACTCCAAGCGGATAATCGACCATTTGCTACCCAGGCTTGTAAGGTCAGCTTCACAATGCTGAGATGCCCCCTATGATCCATCCCAGCGAGTTCGGTGCCTTGCGCGCCTTTGCAGCCGTCGCCGAGCAACGGAGTTTCAGCCGGGCGGCCGAGCAGTTGGGGGTATCGTCCTCGGCGCTGAGCCAGTTGATCCGCGGCCTGGAGGAGCGGCTAGGCATCCGCCTGCTCCATCGCACCACCCGCAGCGTGTCGTTGACCGAGGCTGGCGCCGCGCTGCTCGGTGATATCGCACCCGCGATCAACAGCCTGACGGGCGCCCTGGAGCAGGCGCGTACTGCCGCGAAGCTGCCGGCCGGTACAGTCCGCCTGCACTGCTTCCATGCTGCCGCAGACAGGTTCGTGGTGCCGATCCTGCCAAGGCTGGCGCGCGCATTCCCCGACATCACGCTCGATCTCACGATTGATGACACGGTCGTCGACATCGTCGGCAGCGGCTATGATGCCGCAATCCGTATCGGCGAGGTGATCGAACGCGACATGGTCGCACTTCGGCTAGGCGAGGATATTCGCCAACTGGCTGTAGCCGCGCCCGCATACTTGGCCGAGCACGGCGTTCCGCAAACGCCAAAGGATCTGCTCCAGCATCGTTGCATCCGCTGGCGCTGGCCGGGGCAGCCCGGCCCCTATGCATGGGAGTTTTTCGAGAAGGGCCACTGGTTCTCGGTGGCGGTCGAAGGGCCGTTGATCACCAGCAGCCGCGCCGTGATGGTGGACGCCGCGCTTGCTGGCATCGGGATCGCCTTCCTCAAGGAGGAGTCTGTCGTCGACGCTTTTGCGCAAGGTGCCCTCGTTCCGCTGCTGGCGGAGTGGTCGGTTCCCTTTCCCGGCTATTATTTGTGTTACCCCCAGCAACGGCAGATGGCACCGGCCCTGCGCGCGGTAATCGATATGATCAGATCGGGTGAGGATGCGGCTTTCTAGCTAGCCGCATCGCAGTGTGCGTCGAAATCGCGCGCCAGTTCGGCCAGGCTGACGGAATCGAGGCGCGCCACCAGGAGCGCCTCGGCGTCACGGAGCACACCCTCCAGCGCAGTATTAACGGCTTTCTCGACAGCGCAGTCGGCATTGGCGTTCTCATGGCCGATAGCGAACAGGCGGGGTCCGCCAACCGCGCGGTGTACGTCCAGCAACGAAACATTCTTCAAGGGCTGCGCGATCACCCAGCCGCCGCCATGGCCCTTTTCCGACCGCACATACCCTGCATCTCGAAGACCAGCCATCGTGCGCCGTACCACGACCGGGTTGGTACCCAGCATGCGGGCGAGCGCCTCGGAGGTCATTGGTCCCTCATGCCGCGCCATGTGGAGCAGCACATGGAGCATTCGCGAAAGGCGGCTGTCGTTACGCACGATGTGATCCTTCACGGCGCCATCGAGATTGGCAAGGGCTCAGTATCACGATACTTATAATGTTACATGATTCGCGGAGCGTCGATTATGCCTGCCTATGAAAACCCAGATCATTGGGACACAGCCGCCCAGCATTATGAGAAAACGGCGCATCCATTCACGTCCCTTTATGCCGAGGCGGCACTCGCAAAGGTCGCTCTGACATCAGAAAGCCACGTGCTGGACGTGGCGGCCGGGACTGGCGCGCTGACGTTGGCAGCGGCGCGTACCGGCGCACCCGTGCTTGCGACCGACTTCTCCCCCGGCATGGTGGCGCGCATCGCTGCTGCGAACCTGCCCAATGTCGAAGCATGCGTCATGGATGGACAGGCCCTAACTCTGGAAGACGGCCGTTTTGATGCGGTCTTCTCGATCTTCGGAGTCATCATGTTTCCTGACTGGCGCAAGGGTCTATCGGAAATGGCACGAGTAACGCGGCGGGGTGGCCACGGCGTGGTCACGACTTGGCAGGATGGCGGGGCGGCAACCTTTCTCCTGCTCGGCCAGATCCGTCGCAAGCTGTTTCCCGGGCGCGACGGCATGACCATGCCGAATGCGGTCAAGGCGTTGAGCGACCCGAGCGATTTTGCCCGCGAATTCATCGCCGCGGGATATCAGGATCCCCAAATCCAACATGTCACCCACGACTATGCGCTCGATGTCAGCGCACTTGCCGAGCCCGATACCTTGTTCGGTATGTCCCCCGACTGGATCAGCTTGAGCGATACCGAGAGGGCCGCCGTCGTTGCTGAGGTGCGAGACATGGCTGGTGATCAAATGATCCTGCCCATCCCTTCAACCGCTCTCATCGGTGTAGCCAGGCGCTGACCATCATTGTGCTACGAGATAGCGATCGCAATCGAAGAACAGCAGATCCACTTGGATGGAGCACAAAACTTTACCCATCAGTGCGGTTATAAAAATTCCCAAATTTGAAAGGCGTACCCAAGGGGGGCATAGGGAGCGCCGCGGTCCGAAAGTCTTTCCAGCCAAAGACTTTCAGCCGCCTGTTGGCATCAACCAAACTGAGGTCGTTTTTGTGTTCAGGATACTGCTTCGCTCCATGGCTCTTCCCGCTTGCGTGCTCGCGCTCTCCGCGTGCGGAAGCAAGGGAGAGGGAAATTCAAGCGCGGTGACAGCGGCTGCCGACCAGAACGAGATGCAGAAATACAATGCCTATGTCGAAGCGGCCAATACGGCGCGCACGCCCTTTGCCGACATAGTGGCCACCTATCAGCGCTCTATCAAACCGGTTTTCGACAGCGGCAAAGACCTGACAAAACTTTTCTTTCCGTCCGATCCGGGCATCGACCGGATCAAGGCGCAGTTGGACAAGGCTTTAGCCATGAAGCCCGCCATGCCGGAACTCGACGCGGCGGCCCGAACCTATAGCCAAGCGCTTGCCAAGGTCGCGCCGCTCTATCGTGATATGGCGAACTATATTGAGGCCAAGACTTATGTGAGCGACAACGGCGCCCATGGCCGCGAGCTCCAGCCAGCGCTGCTTACCGCCTTGAACAATGTTGCATCGGCCCAGGCTACCTATGCAAAAGCCATCGACGCCGCGGACCGCGCGCGCATCAAGGCGGCGTTCGAGGCAGCAAAGAAGGATACCCTGGACTATTATCGCAAAGGCACGGTCTATTATCTCAAGGAAAGCATGGATCATGCCTCCGGCGTGCTTGATGGCAAGGGATTGGGCGACCAGAAGGCGGCATTCAAAGCGTCCCTGGACCAGTTCAACACCATGGCCGTCCAGTTCGACAACAAGGTCCGCGAGAAGGACAAGACGGCATGCGCGAGCTTTATGCTGCACGCCAATGCCTATCTTGCAGCCGGGCGCGATATCATCCAGCGCACCGAGGACGGCACCTATGCCAAGGATCGCAAGAATGGCGCCTCGTTCCAGATGATGAAGCCGAAGGCGGTAGAAGACGCCGAAACGCTACTCCAGACCTACAATAGCGTCGTCAATGACCTCAATGTCAGCCAGTGCTGACATCTGAGATGGTTTTGTGAACCAACTGGCATCCCATTCCTCGATTTCGTAGGAATGGGATGCTGAGGCGAACGGCACCAAAAACGGGCGGACTTTTTACAAATGACACACTACCGGACATTCAGGATGCCTTATCCGCTTCCCAATTCCAGACGCTTGTTCACGTGCATCGTAGGCGTTAATGGACAGAGTATATCGGTCGATTGACGTTTACAGAGGCTGTATTGCGTCTGCTACCATGCCTGAGTAGCACACGTCCGGACTGATCTTCCGCCGACCATTTCCAGAACTAGCAAGAGGGGCAACCAGTCAGTCTCTTTCGAGAGTGTGGGATATGATCCTGCAAAGTGCTGGGTGTAGGTCAGCAAGCGTCCAAGAGAACACCGGTAAGAAAAATGGTGACGGCACGCTCAATAAGACGCTGCAATCCGGTATCAGTCGGCGGGCCTGACAAGCCAAGCGCGGCGTCGCGCAATACATCGGCCACGACCATCGAGACCAGCATCATCGCGGTGCCGTCCGGGTCGTCAATGGTCATTCGCCCTACCGACATATAGGCGGCAAGTTGGTTGGCGAGCGGCCTGATCCCATAAGTCTTGATCGTCTCAATATAGATACGCGCGACATCGGGGAACTGCGCGCCTTCGCTCATAACGAGGCGGTAAGAGGTTATGCCTTCGTCCGAGAAGGCGAGATGGCAGAACGCCGTCAGATAGCCCGTCAACCATACCCTGGGCGGCGCATCGGGGTTGGGCGGTCCGGCCGTCGCGGCCAGTTCGCCAACCACAGAGCGGATCACCGCGAAAAGCAGTGCCTCCTTCGACGCCACATGGCGATAGATTGTCTTTTTCGACATCATCGCGGCCGTCGCGATCCGCCCGACATTGGCCTTGGCAAAACCGTGACGACCAAATTCCGCGCGTGCGCTTTCCAAGAGGCGGGGCGGCAGACGGTCGGTCAGAGGCGCTTCATTCATCCTCGTCCGATACGCCAATTCCGCCAAAAAGAGCACCTTGGAAACCGATGGGTTTCCAATTCTCATGTGGGCTCCTACATAGCGGATGAGGAGCAAACCGATGGGTCGTCGACACGATCGTCCGAACGCCGGGTCGATCATCGATGCCGCCGTCATGACCTGGAGGCACTGAACGATGGCCACCATTCCGCAACCCAAAGGCTATCCCCTGATCGGCAACATCGCCGCGCTCGATCCCAAGGCGCCGGTGCAGAGCCTGATGCGGCTGGCGCGTAAGCATGGCCCGCTGTTCCGCATCGAGATGTTCGGACGCGGTCTGGTGATCGTCGGCAGCCAGGCCCTGACCGAGGAGTTGTGCGACGAGACGCGCTTCAAGAAGGCACTGCACCGCCCCTTGCAGGAGGCACGCTATGTCGGCGGAGACGGCCTGTTCACGGCGCATGACGAGGAGCCGAACTGGGGCAAGGCACACCGCCTGCTGATGCCCGCTTTCGGTCCGCTCGGGCTGCGATCGATGTTCGACCGCATGTACGATATCGCGGAACAGATGATGGTGCGGTGGGAGCGGTTCGGCGAGGGTGCCACCATCGACGTGGCCGACAATATGACCCGGCTGACACTCGACACGATTGCACTGTGCGCCTTCGATTATCGGTTCAACAGCTTCTATCAGGACGCGATGCACCCCTTCGTCGCGGCGATGGTGGGGGCGCTGGAGGAATCCGGACGGCGGTCGCGGCTGCCACCGGGGGCGGGCAAGCTGATGCTGCTGCGCAATCGCCGGTTCGAAGCCGATATCAGGATCTTGCGCGACGTCTCCGACCTGTTGATCGCGGAGCGCCATGGCGACCCGCGCCTGGGCGAACGTGGCGACCTGCTGGACCGGATGCTGACGGCGCGCGATCCCGAGACGGGCGAGATGCTGAGCCGCGAAAATATCGGCTATCAGATGATCACCTTCCTGGTGGCCGGGCATGAGACGACCAGCGGATTGCTCAGCTTCGCCACCTGGCTGCTGCTCACCCATCCGGAAGCGCTCGCCAAGGCGCAGGCGCATGTCGACGACGTGCTCGGCGGCCATGTGCCGACGATCGACGATATCGGACGGCTGACCTATGTCGAGCAGGTCCTGCAGGAGACGCTGCGGCTCTGGCCCACCGCGCCGGCGTTCGGCGTCCATCCACGCGAGGCGACGACGATCGGCGGCCGCTATGCTGTCAGCCCGGATGACACGCTGCTCATCCTGACGCCTGTCCTTCACCGCGACCCCACCGTCTGGGACGAGCCGGAAGCGTTCCGCCCCGAGCGGTTCGCGCCCGAGGCCGCCGCCAAGCTGCCGCCCCATGCCTGGAAGCCGTTCGGGAATGGCCAGCGTGCTTGCATCGGGCGCGGCTTTGCCATGCAGGAGGCGATCTTGGTCATGGCGCTGATGCTCCAGCGCTTCGACATCAGCCTGGCCGACCGCGACTATAAGCTCGAGGTGAGCGAGACGCTGACCCTGAAGCCCGCCAACCTCCATATCCATGCGCGTCGCCGGGACGGAGCGACGGCACGGCCGCGCAGCACGGCGCAAGACGCCCCGACACGTCCGCTGACCGCGCCAACAGAACCGAGCCCGGGCGACAATGGGCCCCTTCTCGTCCTTTACGGCAGCAACACCGGCACCAGCGAAGCCTTCGCCCAGCGGATCGGCGCCGATGCCGCCGTGCAGGGCTATGCCGCGACCGTCGCGCCGCTGGACGACTACGCCTCCGGGCTGCCCGAGGGCGTGCCCCTGATCGTCGCCACCGCTTCCTATGAAGGACGCCCGCCCGACAATGCGGCGCGGTTCGTTACTTGGGTCGAAGGCTTGCCCGACCATGCGCTGGACGGGCGACGTTATGCGGTGTTCGGGTGCGGCAATCGGCAATGGGCCCGCACCTGGCAGGCGATCCCCAAGCGGGTCGATGCCGCATTGGCCAAAGCAGGCGCGCAGGCCCTCCATCCGCGCGGCGAAGGCGATGCCGCTGGCGATCTGTTCGGCGCTTTCGAGACTTGGTATGCCGGTCTCTGGCCGTCGCTTGCAGCGTCACAGGGACGCGAACCGGCCGTTCAGGCGCAGCCCCGGATCGACGTGGAAGTGCGGCGCGGGACGCGCGAACGCCTGCTCAAGCTCGACGAGCTGCGACACGGCACCGTCCTCGCCAATCGCGAGCTGGTCGACTTGCACCGCCCTAGTGCCCGCTCGAAACGGCATATCGAGATCGCCCTACCCAAGGGCATGACCTATCGCGCTGGCGACTATCTGGCGGTGTTGCCGAGCAATCCGCCCGAAACGGTGCGCCGCGCGCTCACTCGCTTTGGCCTGGAGCCAAACACGGAAGTGATCGTCCATGGCGCGCCTGGTTTGCCCTCTGCCCTGCCCGTCGACAGGCCGGTCACGGCCGAGACGCTGTTCGGCGACTATCTGGAGTTACAGCAGCCCGCGACGCGTGGGCAGATTTCGGCGATCGCCACGACCATAGCCTGCCCGCCGGAGCGCAAAGAGGCCGAACGGCTGGCGCAGGAGGACGTCTATGCCGCGGAGATATTGGCGCGGCGGGTGACGCTGCTCGACCTGCTGGAGCGCTTCGCATCGGCTGACATGGCACTTGGCACGTTCATCGCGGCCCTTCCCCCGATGCGCGCCCGCCAATATTCGATCGCCTCGTCACCGCTCGTTGATCCAAACCGGTGTGCGCTCACGGTATCGGTCCTGCAGGCGCCGGCACTGGGGGGCGATCGGTTGCATCAAGGCGTCGCGTCGACCTTCCTCGCCCGGCTGAAGGAAGGCGATACGCTCGGCGTGGCGGTGCGACAGAGCCAGGCGGGATTTCATTTGCCAGCCAATCCGCTGACCCCGGTCATCATGGTTTGCGCGGGTAGCGGTATCGCGCCGTTCCGTGGCTTTCTTCAGGAACGTGCCGTGCGCAAGGCCGCCGGCGAACTGCTTGGCCCGGCCCTGCTCTTCTTCGGCGTGCGCGATCCCGATGGCGATTTTCTGTATCGCGAGGAACTGGAGGGTTGGCAGGACACGGACGTCGTTAGTCTGCGGATGGCCTTTTCCGCGACGGGTCAGGACGGGATCGTTCACGTCCAGGATGCCATCTGGCGGGATCGTGAGGAGATAGCTGGTCTGTTCCGCGCGGGGGCACGCATCCTCCTCTGCGGCGATGGCGAGCACATGGCGCCAGCCGTGCGCGAAGTCTTCATCCGCATCTACGAGGCTGAAACCGATGCCAGTCACGTCGAAGCACTGGCCTGGGCGGAGCGGATCGAGCGGGAGGGCGTACGCTATGTCGCCGACATTTATGCATGATGTCAGGTCGAGCGCTTATCTTCGACAGGTGCATGCCTTGCCGGGCACTAAAACGGCCTACCCCAATCCCAGTCGTTCATAGAATTCCTAGGCGGCACCTGAAACCGACCGCTCGTTCAGCATGACCATTGGCCAATCAACCACGTTTCAGAACGATCGGTTTACCCCGCCTGCGTAAGCTGCTTTGGCAATTTGGCCCGATGGAGGTGATCAATGGGTCATTCGTCGATGGACCCTGCCTTTCATGAACTTCGGCCTTGGAACGAGGGCCGGCTGATCGGTGCGAAGCGCGCTCTGAAACAGCAACAGGTATGGGCTATTCGCTTCTGGCTCGACCAGCATAGACGACTGCGCGACCGCGCGTTGTTCGACTTCGCCATCGACAGCAAGCTGCGCGGCTGTGACGTGGTCAGGGTGCGGATCGGAGATGTAGTTTCTGGCGGCCGGGTCCGTGACCGAGCCGTCGTGGTTCAGCAGAAGACCAGACGGCCAGTCCAGTTCGAACTAATGGACACGGCACGCAAGACGATGCGGGCATGGCTGGAGCGTCGTGGCGGAACACTGAACGACTTCGTTTTCCCAAGTCGAAACGACTACATGGCCCACATGAGCACCCGCCAATACGCTCGCCTCGTGCACGAATGGGTGGTCGGCATCGGCCTTCCAGCTCAAGATTATGGTACACACTCGCTTCGGCGCACGAAAGCATCGATCATTTACAAGGCGACCGGCAACCTCCGCGCTGTTCAGATTCTTCTCGGCCACGCCAAGATCGACAGCACAGTGCGGTACTTGGGGGTTGATGTTGAGGATGCCTTGGAACTGGCAGAACGCACCGAGGTCTGAACAGACCCAGATGCGGTCATTCGGGATTGCCCGGTAGCTTCCCGCATTCTGCCGTTCGTTCATATCGAGACAAGGGTAGTATCGGGCCCTCACCCAGCATAGGCCACCGAGCCCAGTACACTGGCAAAGCCGCTAATTCTTGCTTCACGATCCTATTGGACAAGCGCAGGGACGGCCAACTTCGCGATCGTCCCGCCGCCCTCCGCCTCGTCCAACGATAATGTCCCGCCGTGTAGATCCGCAAATGTCTGCACGATACTGAGCCCCAGTCCCACTCCGCCCGTGTCTCGGCTGCGCGAGGCGTCGCCACGCTCGAACGGGCGCAATAATCGAGCACGGTCGGCGGGCGGGATGCCGGGACCTGCGTCGATCACACGGACGATGGCGGCGTCGTCTTCGGTGGCAATCTCAACCCGGCCGCCCCCGGCATAGTCTTCGGCGTTACGAACAAGATTCTCGACCGCGCGGCGAAAGGCCGGCTCGACTGCGATCACCGTAACCTCCGGTCCGTCGATCAGACGCACAGTCAGCAGGTCTGCCACAATCTCGGCGACCATCGTCCGGACCTGCACCGGGTGTCGCGATGCGTTGGCGGTGCGGGCATAATCAAGGACATCGGCGATCATCGCGCCCATGCGGTCGGCGTCGGCGGCCATGCGGGCGCGCTGTGGCTCCGGCACCGCTTCGATCCGCAGCTTAAGGCTGGTCAGCGGGGTACGCAGGTCGTGTGCGACAGCGGTCAGCATGCGCATGCGTTCATCGGTTTCGGCGGACAGGCGCGCGCGCAGGTGGAGGATCGCGCGCGCGGCATCCTGCAATTCGCGCGGCCCTTGTGCTTGCGGTGGATCGCGGCCGTCATCGATCGCCAACGCCAATGCGCGAAACGGTCGGGTGAGGCGTCGGGCGAACAGCCAGACTAGGGGCGCTAGCACCGCGAGGCTGGCGACGAGCGCGACCAGCACCTTCAACCGCCACCCGCCAAAGGTCGGGGATTGTGGCGCAACGGTCAGCCATCGGCCATCCGCCAGACGCACGCTGGCGGTAAATGCGGGTTGTGGCAATGTGAGCAGGACCTTGCCGATCAGCGAATCCGTCATACCTCTCGGAACGATCCGCATGGGCAGCACGCCCTGGCGGCGGATAACGACCGGTCCGCTGGGCCGGGTGCCGCCCGGCCACAACATCTTGCCGGCGGCCTCGCCCTTGCCGCGCGCCGTGAAGACGACGACACCGTCACCGCGGGTCGGACGCGCAGCTCGATCGAGCCAAACGACCCGTACGTCCGCAATGGGACGGCCGATTGCCTGCGCCAGAACCGGCTGGAGCAGCACCGCCGGCGACCCGTCCGGGGGACTGCCGAACGTGCGGGCCAGACCGGCGTTCGTACCCCGCAGCGCTGCGACGGCCTCAGCGACGGTCATACGCACAGCGGGCGGATCGGGCATCAGCAGGACGATGCTGGCGGTGATCGCGACGCTGAGCACGGCGATCGCGACGCTGAACCCACCAATCGCGGTCAGGGCGCTCGGTCGCCGCCAGACGCTGCGCATCATGCCGGTCGAACCGCGGGCAGAAAGCGATAGCCAGCCCCCCGAACCGTTTCGATCAACGGGGCACTATCACCTTCCGCCAGCTTGCGACGCAACCGGCTGATGGCGATGTCGATCGCCCGATCATAGGACGCAGCGTCAATACCCCGCGCGACGTCCAGCAGCGTGTCCCGGCTGAGCACCCGTCCGGGGCGCCCCACGAAGGCAGCCAACAGCGCATGCTCGCCTTCGCTCAGCAGCAAAGGCCGCCCGTGCGGATCGCGCAGGCGGCGCTCGTCGGGGCTGAACCACCAGCCGGCGAACGCGACCGCATCGCCGTGTGCCGCTGGGCTCTCCATGCGCGGTCGCCGCAGCAACGCTCGTACGCGCGCCAGCAATTCGCGCGGCTCGAACGGCTTGGCCAGATAATCCCATGCCCCGACCTCTAGCCCGACGACGCGATCGGTAACGCCATCGAGCGCACTCAGCATTAGAATCGGCGTACCGGTCGGAGCCAGACGCCGGCACAGCGACAACCCATCCTCTCCCGGCATCATCACGTCGATCACCAGCAGGTCGGCCGGCGCCTCGGCTAGTAAGCGACCGCAGGCAACGGCACCGCTGGCCGTGCGGACTGCGTAGCCATGATCGCCGAGATACTCGGCCAAGGCGTCGCGGATGCTGGTGTCGTCGTCCACCACGACGATGCGATCTCGGGATATGGCAGCGCTGTGCATCGCTTCAGGCGATAGCACGGCTTTGTAGCATCTTCGTATCACGCGCCGTCACGAACGCGGCATCGTCCCGCTACCTCGATCTGCTTTCCTTGACCCGGCTTCAATTTGGAGAGCTGTATGATCGCGACCATTCTTCTCGCCATGGCCTCGCCCGCCGCGGCGCCGGCGCCAGCGCCGGCGCCGCCGTGCGCATCGACGCAGCCTGCCGATCACCTCGCCGGACACTGGATCGGCGCATTCGCAGGGGCCAACTGGACATTCGAACTGACCCGCAATGCGACAGGGTGGTCCGGGCGCTACCAATCGTCGAGGGCGCAGGTCTGGCGACCGCTCGAGGCTGTGTCCGTGACCGCGGGCTGTGCAACGTTCAGCCTGAAGTCCGAACCCCGAGTAACCTTTGTCGTGACGCTCGATGCCGGGGGCACGGCGCTGACGGGCGATGTGCATATCACTGGCCTCGCAACCTTGCCCTTCGCGGCGAAGCGAGCCTCGTGACGCGATGACGACGATCATCGGCATAGGTCTGCTCGCCGCAGCACAGGTAACGCCCCCCGCTGCGTCCCCGCCCCCGCCGCCTGCCATCCAATTCCACGGACCGGACGGCCAGCCGCTACCCGAGGACGTCGAGCGGAAACTGCGCGAGCAGTACAAGGACGCACTACCCGCGGCGCGGCCGGCGACCGCGTCTGGCGACATCGTCGTCAACGGGCGCCCGCCGCGTGGTTCGGTCATCGGCGATATCAAGCCCGAACGCACGCTATCGGCCCTCGACATCCGATCTTATGGCACGGCAACAGTGTCCGAACTGATCCAGGCGCTCGGCGCGCAGGTGTCGAGCGGACGCAACGATACGTCGGCCGATCCGATCGTCCTGCTGAACGGCCGCCGCGTGTCGAGCTTTGCCGAAATAGCCCGGCTTCCCACCGAAGCGATCGAACGGACAGAGATTCTGCCTGAAGAGGTCGCACTGAAATACGGCTATCCGGCCGATCGCAAGGTGGTGAACGTGGTCGCCTTCGAACGCTTTACGTCGCGGATCGTCCAAGGGAACCTCGCCGGGCCAACCGCGGGAGGACAGGCGACGACTGCGGGCGGTGCCAGTTATCTGCGCATCCGCGGCGATACGCGCACGATGCTCGATGCCGATCTCAGCCGGTCGAGCGCCCTGCTGGAGAGCGAGCGCGACGTGCGGCAGCCGAGCGGTGATCGGACGCTCGGCGACTATCGGACGCTGTTGCCCGCCACCCACCGCGTCACCCTGAATGCGACCGTCGCGGCCAATCCGATTGCCGACGTGGCAGCAACGCTCAACGGAAGGGTCGAGACGAGCAAGACCAAGGCGCTGGTCGGGCTGGGACCGGATGGCGTGCTGCACCGCGACGTTGACAGCGCGACGCTACATCTCGGCACCACGATCGGCGGGCGGCTGCGCCAATGGCAATGGACCGCGACCGGCAACCTCGACCGCACCACGAACGACAGCACGACCGACACCGGCGTTCCCGTCACCCCGCAGAATCTTGCACGCTTCGCCACCCTGACGGCCAACGCCGACTTGCTGGTCAACGGATCACCCTTCACCCTGCCGGCCGGGTCCGCGTCGCTCAGCCTGCGATCAGTCGTCACGACGCGCGACGTCAGCAGCCGATCCCAACTGGGTGCGTCGACGCGGGTCGGGTCGCTGGAGCGCGACACCGCCAGCGTCCAGGCCAGCATTGACCTGCCGATCGCAGGGGCCGCCACACCGTCACTCACGTCGATCGGTGCGCTGTCGGCCAACGCGACCGTCGCCGCGGAAAGACTGTCGGACGTCGGCACGTTGTGGACCCTGGGCTACGGCCTACACTGGACGCCCCTGCCTGGGCTATCGCTGCTCGCATCGGTCAGCGACACGCGATCGGCCCCGACGGTCGAACAGCTCGGGGCGCCGTTGATCGTCGTGCCCAACGTTCGCACCTTCGATGCGCGCCGTGGAGAGACGGCCGATATCACGCGCAGCTTCGGCGGTAATCCCGGCCTTCACGCCGACGATCGCCACGTCCTTAGCGCAGGCGCCACCTTCAAGCCGATGGCCAGGACGGATCTGGTATTCACAATCGACTATATCCGCACGCGGATCGACGATCCGATCGCTGCCTTTCCTATCGCGTTGCCGCAGGTCGAGGATGCGTTCCCGGATCGCTTTACCCGCGACACCACCGGTCGCCTGCAGCGTATCGACGCGACGCCGATCAACTTCGCGCGATCGAACCAGCAGCAGATCCGCTGGGGCCTGAGCTTCATGAGGCCGCTAGGCCCGTTGCCGCCCGGTCTTCAGAACGCCAACGTCCGCGTGTTCTCTAGTCTCGAAGAGGCCAAGCGCCGCCTCCCGCCCGGCGCGCGCCTGGAGACTGTAGAGGCCGGGAGTCCCGCCGCCCGACGGGTTGAAAACCTTACGAGCCGGCTGATGCTGTCGCTACAACACAGCTGGCGGCTGGAGGATAGTGTATTGCTGCGCCCCAGCGGTCCGGTTCTGAACCTGCTCGACGGGGGTGCGCTCGACGTCCGGGGCGGCCGTTCCCGGCACGAGGTTGAGTTCCAGGCCAGCGCCTTCAAGCGCGGCCTCGGCGCCCGATTCACCGCGACATGGCAGAGCGGAACATCAATTCGTGGATCCGGCACACCGGCGGGAGATCTGAAATTCGGCGACCTGGCGACGATCAATCTCGCGCTATTCGCCAACGTTGGCGACTATCTAGGACGAACGAAGGCGCCCTCGTGGCTCAAGGGCATGCGCATGACGTTAGGCGTTACCAACATCGTCGATTCGCGCCAGAGCGTGCGCAATAGCTTGGGCACCACGCCCTTGATCTATCAGAATGCCTATCTCAACCCGGTGGGCCGGACGGTCGCATTTGGTTTGCGAAAAATGCTATAGCGTAGGTGATCGACAAAAGGACCCACTTGCGGACGTTCGAAGCCCCCTGCCCGCCCCCCAACTTCGGAAACTCATTCATGTCAATTTCGGCGACGGCAGCGTCGCCTAAATCAGTGGTGAAAATGGCGCAAAATGGGGGGAAGCCGACATGCCTCTAGGATAATTCCCTCAGCGCTTTGGCGAAGTGATCAATGTCGTTCATCGAGGTAAACAGGGAGGGCGTCACTCTCACGCAAGCGCCCTTAGCTGCCCCCACGCGATGAACAGTGAAGACGCGCTGCCGTTCGAGCAGTCGCTGGGCAATGGCGGCGTTCGCTTGCGGGCTGCTTATCCCTTGAAGCCGGAACGAGGTGATCGCGCCGTGCAACATGGGATCGTCTGGCGTCAGTATTTCAATGCCGGGGAGCGCCCGTGCCTGCCGTACCCAGCCATCGCGAAGGGCGCGCAGCCGGGCGGCGCGCGCGGCCCGATCGACCCGGTTCTGGAATGCGAGCGCGGCGGGGACGGTGAGCCAGGAAGCGTAATCGAGCGTCCCGGTATGGATGCGGGCCATGACGGTGTCGAGACCGTCGGCGTCTTCGGCGGGATCACGGTCGATCCGGGCGAGCGCGCCTTTGCGAATATGAAGAATGCCTATGCCGAGCGGCGCGCCGAGCCACTTATGCCCGTTCAGGCCGACAAAATCGCAATCCAGATCGGGCAGAGCGAAGTCGAGCTGTTGCCAGCTATGCGCGGCATCGACGATGACATCGATACCACGCATACGCGCCATCGCCGCGATCTCCCTGACCGGGATCACCAGGCCGGTCCGGTGACTTAGATGGGTCAGAAGGATGAGCTTCAGCCGTGGTTCGTCGGCCATCGCCTGCGCATAGGCGTCGATCAGGCTGGCGCGTGTTGCGGGTTCGGGCAGCACGATGCGGCGGACCCGGACGCCGCGACGTTTCGCCAGGCTCTCCATGCACGCCTGCATGCTGTCATAGTCGAGGTCGGCATAGAGGATCGCATCGCCTGGGCTCAGCCGGTTATAGCCGAGGATCAGCGCTTTCAGCGCTTCGGTGGCGTTGCGGGTGAAGGCGATCTCGTCCGCAGGCACCCCGAGTTCGGCGGCGACGGCGGCACGAGCGGCGGCAAGGTCGGCCAACATCCCACGGCGGGCGTAATAGCTGGTGTCGCGGTTCACGCGCGCAACCGTCTGTTCGTACGCGGCGCGGACCGGGCGAGGCATGGCGCCCCAATTGCCGTTTTCGAGCTGGATGACGTCCCGCGGCACGTCATAGTCCGCCGCGACCGTCGCCCAGAACGCTTCGTCGTCCGGGGCGGGGCGTGCCGGACCGCCGGCGCGCACGGGCAGCGGAAGGGTCGCGGCCATCCCGCCAGCCAATAGTGCACGCCGGTCGATCATCAGAAGCTCAACCCCAGCCGGACATAGTAACGACCGCCATCGGTGTCGTAGGGGGCGTTGCGCGAATAGATCAGGCCGCGATTGGCCTGGTTGGTCGCCTCGGCCGGATAGGTACCGAAGACGTTCTCGGCCCCGCCACGGACCGAGATGTTCGGCGTCACGCGATAGGTAAGCGACGCATCGAATAGCGCCAGGCCGCCGAAGCGCTGGAACAGTTCGCCGGTCGCGTTGCCCGTCACGTCGGTCCACGGCCCGTAATAACGGCCGCGCAGCATCACGCCAATGCGGCCGATATCATAACCGAGCGTGCCGGTCGCATTATGCTGCGGCAGGCGTTCCTGGAAGATGCGGCGCTGCGTGTCGTTGGCGATCGCCGCGCTCGTGCCGCTGCGAACGGTCGTGCGGTTATAGTTATAGGCGAGCGTCGCGCTGACCCGGCCGTCGCCCAGGGTGCGGGCATAGCTGACCACGACATCGACACCGCGCGTGCGGGTGTTGAAGTCGTTGGTGAAATAGCTGATCGACGTGAAGCGGTTGGGGTTGGCGAAGCCCGCCGGGATGGAGATGGTCGCCGACTGGCTGAAGCGGTCGTCGACATCGATCTGGTAGAGATCGACCGTCGCGCCCAGCCCGATATGCGTCTGCGCGACGAGCCCCGCGCTGATATTGCGCGACGTTTCGGGACGCAGCGGCTTGGCACCCAGCGCGACTGCGAGCGGGTCGGTGGGCGCCAGGCGTCCCTGGTTGAAGACCTGCAGCGTCCGGGTGTCGAGGCCCTGGCTCACCACCCGCGTGTTGAGCTGCGCCGGGGTCGGCGCACGGAAACCGGTGGAATAGGTGCCGCGCAGCGCCAGCCATTCGACCGGCTCGACCCGGCCCGAGAATTTGTACGTGAACTTGTCCCCGAAGCTCGAAAAATCCTCGTAGCGGCCCGCCGCGCCAAGCGTGAGCATCATCACCGGATGCCAGGCCAGATCGACATATCCGGCATTGCTCGTCTGCTGAAAACGGCCCGCCTGCTGCGGGCCGAAGCCGGGGAAGCCGTTGGAATTGGGCGCAAGGCCGGTCGCGGCGCCCGCACCGATCGCATAGGAGGCGGGATCGCCGGTGCCAACCGCGTAGCGCTCAATCCGACGTTCGCCGCCAAAGGCGATGTTGAGCGGCTCGACCCCGCCGACGGGCAGGCGGTAGACGAAGTCAACGTTGAGGTTGGTCTCCCGCTGGGTCAGGCGACCCAAATAGAAGCTGGTCGGACTGGCGGGCCCGAGCGATGCGTTGAGCGTCTGGGCAATCGTATAGTCGATGCGGCTGCGCCCCGCCGAAGCACTGAGATCATAGCTCAGCGCATCCGACAGATTGCCGCGCAGGCCGCTGACCAGCTGCAGATCGGCGAATTGCGTGCCGAAGCGCGGGGTGAAGCCCGCTGGATAGAGGCTACGGAAGCTGAACCCCGGAAAGGCGCTGCTGGCATTGTAGACGCTGCCGGTATTGCTGGGGTTGCGCCAGTTGAAGTCGGTCAGCCCTTCGCCCTGCTGCACGGTGCCGAAGGCATAGACCTTGACGGCATCGGCGAGGTCGTAATGCATGTCGACCGCACCGCGCACACGCTCCTCGTCGGGCTGGCCCCAGCGCTGCACCGGATTGGGCACGGAAAGGGTCGGGTTAGCTGCCTGGAAGGCGAGAGCGTCGGGCCGCTGGCGGGTGCGTGAGGTAGCCTCGCCATGTTCGAACTGCCCTGTGAAAACGATCGCGCCCTTGTCGTCGAGCGCGATACCGCCGCGCGCGCCGGATTGGTAGTTGTTGCCGTCGCCCGCGTAATATTGGCTGAACTGGCCATAGGCTTCCATTCCCGGCTGATCGTCGAGAATGATGTTGATGACGCCGGCGATCGCATCAGAGCCATATTGCGCCGATGCGCCGTCACGCAGCACCTCGATGCGCTTGATCGCCAGGCTGGGTATGCTGGCGAGATCGGGCGCTTGTGCGCCACGCGTCCCGAGCAGCGCCGACCGGTGGTAGCGTTTGCCGTTGACGAGGACGAGGGTCTGGTCGGCAGAGAGGCCACGGAGTGTAGCCGGTCGGACGAAGGCCTGGCCGTCTGCGGCGGGGAGGCGCTGCACGTTGAACGAGGGCAGAAGCTGCGCCAGCGCGTTATTGAGATCACCCGAGACACTGGACCGGACAAGGGTTTCCGGCAGTACGTCAACAGGTGCCAAGGTATCGAATTGCGTGCGACCACGCTCCCGCGTTCCGGTAACGACGACGTCGTCACTGCCAGCGACATCCGGCGCAGGCTGGCCGATGGCCGATTTGGCCTGGGATGGGTCAGACTGCGCCAATACAGCAGGAGCCAATAGAGCGTTTAGCGCCACAACGGCGCTTGCGGTAACGAGTTTCATGGTGAAGCAATCCCTGCAGAGCGGCTCTTTTGGCGCCTGGGGAATGGGCGCTAGAGGCCCTTTGTTTCACCGCCATTGAGGTCTAGCGGCAAAGGCATGTCGTATTAATGAAGCTTTTGTGTCAGCTCGCCCAATATTGGCAATTCGATGGAAGCAGCCCCCTGCCCATCGTCACGAAGACCCAGTTGCGGTCATTCGCGGGTTTGTCTCGGCTCCCCAGCTTCTGCCATTCATTCATGTTGGCGGCAGAGCAGCCGTTGACCCTCGACCTTCCCCGCTTCCGTTCGGCTTTCCCAGATATTTTGGAAACGGCCTGCGAGTCTGTCGGTGTGCGGCGGCTTCCTGAATGCTCAAAGCGCTGGAACCTTTGAGCGGACATATCGGCCTGGAGTGACGCCGATCGCCCGGCGGAACATGGCGATGAAAGCGCTCACGTTTCCGTAGCCAAGATCGATCGCGATTGTCGTTACCGCCGCCCCTTCCGCCAGGAGTTCGATGGATCGCAGGGCGCGCGCTCGTTGGCGCCACTCGGTAAAGCTGAACCCTGTTTCGTTGGCGAAGCGGCGCGCCAATGTGCGCGGAGCGATAGCCGCCCATGCCGCCCACGCGTCGAGCGGCCGGTTATCGGCCAAGTCGGCGAGGATGGCATCGGTGACGCGCCGCACGCGCGGATCGGATGGGTGGGGCAGTCCAAGCGGCTCGGTCGGCAATGTCGCGATCTCATCCAGCACGACGCCCGCAAGCCTGCGCTCGCGTCCGCTTTCCGGTGGACCCGACCAATCTGCGGCACGATGCACCGCCTCTCGCAGGAGGCCGCTTACCCGGATCGTACGAGGCTCCATTGGCAGCTCCGCGCATGCGCCGGCGGTGACATAGACGCTCCACCCCGAGAATGGGCCATGCGACCGCATCGAATGCGACTTCCGGCTCGGTATCCAAATGGCGTGGGTGGCCGGCACCACCCAGGACCCGCTTTCGGTAGTTACCGACAACAGGCCGGCCAAGCTCCCAATCAGTTGGCCCGCGTCGTGCGAGTGCGAGGCCGTGTCCCGTACGTCGTCATCGCTCTGTTCGACAACGAAGATGGGGCCGATTGTGCCTTCCTCAATGAGGCTAAGGGGGATGAGAGGAGCTATCATGGCAGAAGCACCGTATTCTTTGGCATGGATCAGGCAGCATCGCCACAACCGCCGCGCTAGTTCATGGGCTCCAACCTGATGGAGATTGAACATGGACTTTGAGCCAAACCCGAACAGCGTCACCATGCGCCCAGAGGATGTTCTTCCCGATGAGACCGATCGAGCCGAAATCAACGGCATCTCTGTCCGCAAGGGCACGGTCGCCGCGTTCCTGCAAAACGCGATGCGGTGGAGCGATGCTGCAACGGCTGACGCCGACCGTCAGAAGCTGGGCCGCGAAATCACAGACTCTATACCCGCGCTTCGCGCCCTCGGTGTATTCGCCGTGTTCGAGGTCCGTGATGAACGCCTCAGGGCTTTTATGATAAGTGGTGGATAAGTGCGAGTGAGTGCTGGAGAGGCGAAATATCGCTCTGGCCGTTCCCGATTAGGAAGTTTCAGAGAGACAGCATTGGGAGGCTCACATTCCAGATGCCTCCTGATGCAGCCCTTTTCCCAAAACCTGTTCCCAATTGCATTTTCCCGAAACCGCCTGCCGGACATGGAGAAACGGGACTGTTGCGAGTAGTTCGAACGGTTGGTTTCGGGATGCCGCGCCGAATGCTAGATCGGCGAACAACGGGTCGGTTTTGCACGTCAGGCTGAGACAGCAAGACCCAAAGTCGGCCGTTCGAAGCGACATTGCCCCTGCCCGAAACCCGACCTTCATTCAGCAATCGCATCAGACGGACATGCGCCTCCCGAGATCTTCGCTTTGTTCATCTTGATCGAACGCAGGGTGACGAAACCTGGATGGCCTCGTATTGCTGAGCTAGCTGTCAGAAGTGAGGACGAGGTGTTGATGACCACAGGAGCCGTCACAGCGATCAAGACCATCCTTGCCATTTCGACGGCCATTCTATCGATTTTGGCTGCCGGACTTTGGTGGTGAGCTGGCCCCCATTTCGACCGGACGGATTCAAGCCTAAGAAGGAGGCTTGGGGCTATCCCCTAAGCATAGGCTTATGTCCGTGTCCGAAATCATCACCGACGGCGGTCGTCGCCGTCACTGGAGCACGCCTGAGAAGCTGAGGATCGTCGAGGAGACGCTCGATGGTCGCGAGAGCATATCGGTGGTGGCACGCCGCAACGGCGTGGCGCCGAACCTGCTGTACCGCTGGCGGCGGCTGATGCTGGAGGGCGGGAGCGTCGCGGTCGCCGGCGACGACGACGTGACCAGCAATCGCCAGGTCCGCGAGATGGAGACCCGCATCCGCGAACTGGAGCGCCAGCTCGGCCGCAAGACGCTGGAGGTCGAGATCCTGAAGGAGGCGCTGGAGCGCTCACGCCCAAAAAAAGCGAGCTTGCTCATGCACTCGCCGTTGCCGGAGACTATCCGGTGAGCCTGGTCGCCAAGACGCTCGGGGTCGGGCGCTCGACGGTGTACGACCGCCTGACCGGCCGCACCCGGACGCGCGGGCCGTACGCCAAGGCCGACGACGCGGACCTGCTGCCCCGCATACGCCAGATCGCCGCGCAGCGGCCCACCTACGGCTACCGCCGCATCGCGGCAGTCCTCAATCGACAGCAACGCGCCGAAGGACTGGCGCCGGTCAATCACAAGCGCGTCTATCGCATCATGGCCGCGGACCGCCTGCTGCTGGCGCGGCGCTACACCGAGCGGGCCGACTATGGCCATGACGGCGTCGTGGTGGCGATCCGCTCGAACCTGCGCTGGTGCTCGGACGGCTTCGAGTTCACCTGCTGGAACGGCGAGGTCGTGCGCGGCGCCTTCATCATCGACGCCCATGACCGCGAGATCATCGCCTGGCGCGCGATCGCCAATGCGGGCATCAGCGGCTCGGACGTGCGCGACATCATGCTGGAAGCCGTGGAAACCCGCTTCGGCGGTATGCGCGCGCCCGTGCCGGTCGAGATGCTGTCCGATAACGGCTCGGCCTATACTGCCCGCGAAACACGCACCTTTGCCCGGCAGCTGGGCCTCAAACCCTGCTTCACGCCCGTTCGCAGCCCGCAGTCCAACGGCATCTCGGAGGCCTTCGTTCATACCCTCAAGCGCGATTACGTCCGCGTCTCGCCGCTGCCTGATGCTCCCACCGCGTTGACATCGCTTGCCGGATGGATCGAGGACTACAACGACAACCACCCCCATTCAGGGCTCAAAATGCGTTCACCGCGCGAACATCGCGCACTGGTTTCTGCAACCGCCTGAATCCGTCCGGTGAAACGGGGGCCAGATCAGGTGGCGATCGGCTGTGGTCAAGGTCTCTCCCGAAGCGGCCAGCCGAATGCGGGAAAAACACTTCGCAAAACACGGCCGCTCCGGCTACGCGGCTTGGACGTTATGCGACGGCTCGGACATGGAGTTCACGTTGAAGCGGCAGAGCGAATGGAGCCGGTGGGCCGCAATCGCAGCATCAGCTGCTGCGTTATGCCAATCGCTTTACGTCGCGGCTGATTGGATCCCGACCGAGAAGTAGATTCGTGCTTCGCCCCAGAAACAGACGTCCGACAGCGGATCTTTGCT